>NZ_AP014836.1:0-353333 GCF_002356115.1 Candidatus Nitrosoglobus terrae | reverse complement strand
GTTGTAAACCTGAAGTAAGCTCATCAAAATCAGCAAACCCAGATGAAAGCCCGGTAATTGGGCTGTCTTTTTCAAATAGCTGGTCAATCCGATCCACTACTTTGCTTAGCAGATTTTTCATATCAACGAAATTCCGTTGACTGCGAGTCCCTTGATCAGCAATTTCAAATACCCGTTTCTCAGCCTCATCTAGCAGTTCGCGGCTATTTCGCCCTTCTGGCTGGTAAGCACTATTAGCAATATCAGTACCTACACGAATCAATTGACGTAATATAGAACGCTCGCGTACCACATCTGCATAGGCTTTGATATTGGCTGCTGTAGGAGTATTGCGAGCTAAGCTTGTGATATAAGCTAAGTTACCCGCCCCTTCCAATAATTGCTTATTCTTAAGCTGCTCTGAGAGAGTGATGACATCACAGGGCTGCGATTGTTCAATCAGCTCACTAATGGATTGAAATAAAAGGCGGTGATCTTGGCGGTAAAAATCATCGGGCCTGAGAAGATCACCAATCTGATCCCACGCCTTATTATCTAATAATAACCCACCTAATACTGACTGCTCGGCTTCTACTGAGTGAGGAGGAACCTTCAGCTCGCTAAACTCAGCTTCCTTCTCCCGATAGGAGAACTCTGGCATCTCTCCTCTCCCGATAGCTTAATTTCCAAGTTTTATACCCGGTAAAACGCTAAGAGCAGGAATTATTCTTCGCCTGCCACTACCACTTTAATAGGGGCTATTATACCCGAGTACAAATGAACCTCTAGCTCATACTCACCAATTTGCCGTAAAGATCCATAGGGCAATCGTATTTCCTTTTTATCTATTTCAAATCCAGCCCTAGTTAAAGCGTTTGTAATATCTGCTGCCCCAACTGATCCAAACAGTTTTCCTTCAACACCAACCTTTGCCGTAATCGTCACACTACCTAGGGCTATCAGCGCCTGCTTGCGTTTTTCTGCTGCCATGACTGATTCTGCTGCTGCTTTTTCCAGCTCCGCCCTACGGGACTCAAAATAAAGATCATTATCCTTAGTGGCGATCACTGCTTTCCTACGCGGTATAAGGTAATTCCGAGCGTAGCCAGCTTTTACTGCTACCTTCTCCCCTAATTTTCCCAGATTTGGCATTTGCTCTAATAATATTACTTCCATTTTCTATATTCCCACATTTATTATCAGACAGGATCAGTCGCTTAATTTAAATATAGTAGCTTTCCTATTAAGATAATCACTTTCAATCAATAATCTCTAAAGCCATTTATTAATGACGATCACAATAAGGGAGTAATGCTAAATAGCGAGCTCGCTTGATCGCCCGAGATAACTGCCGCTGATATTTAGCTTTAGTACCAATAATTCGGCTTGGAACAATCCTACCTGTCTCAGTAATATACTCTCTAAGAGTGACAAGATCTTTATAATCAATTTCTTTAACTCCATCGGCAGTAAAGCGACAAAACTTTTTACGCCGAAAATATTGCGCCATAATTCACCTTCAATAATTAATAATTAATAATTAGGATTTAACTAGCAGCCAAGGTATAGCCATTCTGATACGCTAGTCTACCAACAATAGATGATCATAAAATT
Organism: Candidatus Nitrosoglobus terrae; assembly: GCF_002356115.1. Classification (NCBI taxonomy): domain Bacteria; kingdom Pseudomonadati; phylum Pseudomonadota; class Gammaproteobacteria; order Chromatiales; family Chromatiaceae; genus Candidatus Nitrosoglobus; species Candidatus Nitrosoglobus terrae. The sequence continues at coordinate 351,740 of NZ_AP014836.1, read as the reverse complement.
TATTCTAAATCTCTTTAATTAGAGAACTAGGGAACATTTACGCTACATGAGTACCTCTATCCTGATTATCACCTTCTTCCTCAGCCGCTGAATCTGTCTCATCTCTATACCTATGACGATCGGATCGTGAGCTATCATAAGGACGCCCCCCTGACTCATCTTTTTTGATTAGAGAAAGTTCAGTAATAGCCTCCTCTCGTCGAATGACCATATCTCGCAGTACCGCGTCATTGAAGCGGAAAGCGCTAGTAAGCTCCTCAAGTGCGGCTGATGTACACTCGATATTCATCAAGACATAATGGGCTTTGTGAATCTTTTGTATTGGGTAAGCCAGTTGGCGCCGCCCCCAGTCTTCCAATCGGTGAATATGGCCGCCATCACCCTCAATCATTTGCCGGTAGCGCTCTATCATTGCAGGGAGCTGCTCGCTTTGATCTGGGTGAACTAAAAATACAACTTCATAATGTCGCACTAATCATAACTCCTCATGGTTTGGGCAGTCACCCTAATTAAAGGCGACAAGGAGGTTAATAAAATATATAATCAATATCCCTAACTAAAATCAATAACTTAATTAAGGGTATGAAATTATATGCTACCTATCTATAAATCACAAAAATTAAATCTCTAGCTAAGGCTAAAAATGCGTTGACGCTGTGCTTCAAAAAGGCATACACCAGCGGCAACGGAAACATTTAAGCTACCTACTGTTCCATACATGGGGATATGGGCTAAATGATCGCAATATTCTCGTGTTAGTCGTCGCAGACCCCGATCTTCAGCACCTAACACCAAACCTAACGGGCCATGAAGATCTATCTTATAGAGGCTTTCTCCTTCATCAATCACTGCCCCTACTAGCCATAATCCCTGAGTACGTAACTGATCTATTAATCGAGCTAAATTAGTAACCTCTATAAAAGGGATTCGCTCTGCAGCGCCGCTGGACACTTTACGCACTACAGGGGTTAAACCTACTGCTCGATCTTTAGGTGCAATTACTGCATGGACCCCGGCTGCTTCTGCCGTACGTAAACAAGCCCCCAAGTTGTGAGGATCTTCAACCCCATCTAAGATAAGTAAAAAAGGAGGCGCTTTCAGGTTAGCTAAAAGGGTAAATAATCCTCTTTCGGTAAACGCTGGCTGCATTAAGCAGCGGATAATCACACCTTGATGGCAAGCACCAGGGGCTAAAATATCTAAATCCTCTCGATTTACTAGCAGCGGAGCAAGATCCCGTTTATGGGCAAGATCAGCAATCTCTTGTAGCCCCTTATTTATTCGGCTTTTATCTAGCCAAAGGGCTATAATCTGGGTTGCGGGTTGTTCCAAAACAGCACGAACTACATGTAGCCCATATCGTAGTTCACCATCAAACTGATCTTCATCTACATGAGGAGAAAATTGCTGAGGATTTTCAAATTTACGTTTCCTGCGCACCGCTAACTACCCGAGAGTGAATATCCATTTATTAAACCCTTATAATAATTCATATTACTGTCTACTTATATCCCAGTATCAATTTATTTCATATAGACTCCTTTTCTATTCAGGTGACCCATCTTAGCAAATATTTTGGCAAAATAGAGGCAGTTAAGGATCTCAGTTTCCCGATCCGCGCTGGATCTATAGCGGCTTTGTTAGGCGGTAATGGTGCAGGGAAAACTACAACGCTGGCTATGATGCTAGGATTATTATTGCCCAGCCATGGCGATATCCATCTACTAGGCGAGAATATGTTACGTCAGCGTTGGAGAGTAAGATATTTTTATTTACTACTGGCTAATTTATCAGCGTTACGGGTAGTTTCCGGCAACCGATAGCGGGTGGTACAAGCCATCACATAATCAATGGCGGTAGTCAAACTAATCCTATGACCTGGTGAGACAAAAATTGGACTTACTCCAGATCGAGTCCGTAATACTGCACCAATAGTTTCCTCCTTATCGATTAACGGTACCCAACTTCCCCTCATCTCTGGCACTGGCTCATGTCGACCCACCAAACGAGACTTACCTACGCCAATACTGGGTAAATTAGTCAATACTCCCAGATGGCAAGCAATACCAAAGCGACGAGGATGGGCTATTCCCTGCCCATCGCAGAATATGAGATCTGGAGTCACCGTTAATTGCGCCAAAGCTGCTAATATCGCTGGGCACTCACGAAAAGATAACAAACCGGGAATATAACGAGAACACGTAGGCTGTCTGGCAACCGTCTGTTCAATGAAGCTTAGATCATCAAAACGTAACACTACTACCGCAGCTCGGGTGATACTATCTCGATCCTCAAAACCAACATCAACCCCAGCAACAGTTTGTACGGGATCCAAACGATCTTCTGTAATGACTTGAGCTGACAGTTTCCGCTGCAAAGCTATAGCCTCACTGGGAGAAAGATTCCAAGGGTGAGAATTGCAATAGTTTAATTGTTTACTCATTACTCTCTCTGTTGATCGCTACATCCAGTTTTTTAAAAATAAATCATAAATTTATCAATAATTTATGACTACTCATCCAGAATCAGAATAGCGCCAGCTGCTCAATACCGATAGAATAAAAAATTCACAAATAAATTATTTTATTATATGGATACTAATCTGCAGCTTATTCTCTACCACACTGCCGGTTGTCATTTATGTGATGAGGCGCGGGAAATTATAGCCCAAGTTCCTAAAATTACTGTTGAAGAGGTGGAAATTGGGGACGATTCTGAACTTATCAAGCATTACGGGACTCGCATTCCAGTGCTCATGCAACCAGATTTAGGATCAGTGCTAGATTGGCCTTTTACGGTTGATACCGTTACCCAATGGATCAACCGTTACTAAAAACACTACGCCCTGAAAACCTTAGCCATCTCTTACAGTTTTGCTACCGGCTATGGCTAAAATAGGAAAAGCAAAATGGATTTCACTACCTCGCAGATGCGCATTAATTCCCCTGCGATTAAGCTCAAGATCTAACCTGAATATTTCACGAATTTTTTCCTCGTCGCCTAGATTTGGAAACGAAGCTTTTAATAGCTGTTCAAGCCCTTCTTCAAATTTATATCGAGTAGTTTTAATATTTACAAGCCCAGAATCGGCGATAATAGCATTTATCTCATGGAATGTGAGGGCATGGACATGGGAAGGATCTCGAAGTTTCTCTAGTTGATCAAAAGCCTCAACATTTTCCGGGCGCTGCACCACATCAACAATAATAACCCTACCACCCGGCTGGCATACCCGAATCATTTCATTTAGAACGGCTCTTGGGTTAAGAAAATGATGGAACGTATAGCGCGTTAACACAATAGAGAATTGCGAATCTGGAAACGGCAACGGTAAAACATCCCCAATCTGCCATGTAAGATTGGTTAGACTTTTTTCTTGCTGGCGTTTTTTAGCCTGCTCGATCATTTGCGAGGTAATGTCAATACCCGTAACATGATCTGCATAGAGGGCAAATTCGCAGGCAACAAGCCCAGGACCACAGGCAACGTCAAGAACAGTATCCGCACCTGATACATCCGACATTTCAATCAGTATTTGCATAGCCTGAGAATGCCCAGGTAATTCAGCAAAAGGGATAGCTTGCTGTGAAAACTGATCAATGATCGTTTGGTTGTGCATTAATGGCGTTTTCTGCATGAAGACCTCTATTTTTTACTCCCTAGCGTTCATCTAGCCTCTTTCTAAACTATAGAAACAAAATATAACGCAATCAATTGCTCAACCCACTAATGGGAATCTTAGTGATCCCAGCCATAACTAATCTAGGTTTTTATTAATCGTCAACAGCCATAGGTTGTGCCCAGTATTGCTTATCAAAAAGTATACCTTCTGCATCAAGGGTATAGCGGGCGATGTAAGTTGTCCCCATCTGTTCACTAAATCCCTTAGTCCTAACATTTTTAACGTAGACGTATATTTGGCGGCCTTTTTCGTCTGCTCTTAGCGTCTCTGGAGTACCTAGTAATTTGCGCAAATCATCCTTTGTAGTTTGTCCAACTACCAGTGTTTTATCTTTAAATCGAGCTTTTGCAGCTTCTATTGTCCGAGGTGCTGCCTCGCCTTTCTCATCAAAAGCCATATATTTATAGCTATCAATTTGAGGGCAACCGGCTAAACCCGCAATAACACCCATTACAGCTAAAATACGGATAAAAGTTTTCATTTCTGGTTTTAAAATGAATAAATTAAAGTGCGAGGATTATACTTTGGGATACAATCTATGAATAGAGCCTAAAATTCGTTACCTATATTACTAATTTTTAGGGTTAGTCGCCTGTACTACTTTTAAGGCAGAGGCTACTAAAGAAGATATATCGGCCATATTTCCCGGTACGATTAGGGTATTCCCTTGTTTAGCCATATTAGCAAAAGCGGCTACATACTGCTCAGCAACTTTTAGATTGACCGCTTCTATCCCGCCAGGAGCCGAAATTGCCTTAGCCACCATCTCAATAGCTTGAGCAGTCGCCTGAGCCACCATTCGCATAGACTCAGCTTGTCCTTTTGCCTGATTAATCGCTGCGGTCATAGATCCTTCAGAGGCTGCGATAGCGGCCTGTTTTCCGCCTTCTGCTAGATTAATTTCCTTCTGGCGCTCTCCTTCCGACTCAGCGATTTTCGCCCGTTTCTCTCGTTCAGCTGTAATCTGCAATTGCATAGAACGTAACACCGATTCAGGAGGCAGAATATCTTTAATTTCATAACGAAGTACCTTGACCCCCCAAGTCACGCACGCCTCATCCAACACCGCTACTACAGATCGATTGATCGTCTCTCGATCTTCTAGTAACCGATCCAATGCTCGTTTTCCTACCTCAGAGCGTAAAGTAGTTTTTGCTAGCTGCTCAATAGCTTGCTCTAAATTAGAAGTGCCATAAGAGGCTTGCCTAGGATCTGTTACCTGAAAATATAAAATGCCGTCAATCTTTACCTGAGTATTGTCCTGGGTAATACACGTCTGCGGCCTCACGTCATAGGGGATTTCTTTTAACGTATGTCGATAAGCAATCCGATCAACAAACGGAATCAAAATATGCAAGCCGGCCAACAAGCTATCACGATAACGTCCTAAACGTTCCACTACAAATACGGCCTGTTGGGGCACCACCCGTATAGAAAGGACTAACAGGATAATCACAAACACCGCCAATACAGCAGAAAATATAAGCCCGCCAGTTATGATCATTAATTATTCCTCTCTTTTTTAAAATAAATCAGTCTACTTGATCTAGTATTAAGATTGATCCTTCCTGTCCTACGATCACCAATAGATCGCCCTCCTTTACCGGTATATCTCGATGTAACAGCCGCCCCGACCATTCAGAGCCTCGATATCTCACTCGTAGATCTCCATGAATATTAGGCAACCCTACGACCACCACTGTTTGTCCTTGGCTTTCTGGTGCTAAAGCAGGAGGTAATTTATTTTTCTTTCCAAGATGCTTTGCCGCTACTGCCATCCCCAGCAAGCTACCCATGGCAAATACTCCCACTTCAAGGGTAAGGCTATCAATTCCTAAAAAAACCAATAAGGCCGCTAGTAATGCTCCACCGCCAGCAAACAACATCGCAAAAGTACCGGTCAACATTTCCAGTACTATCAGTACCCCAGCAATAATTAACCAGGTCCACATAATTCAGCTTCCAATAATGACGAAGAGATAATACAGTATTTATTACCCTAAAACTCTAATCCTAGGCTACTAAGAGAAAAACTAATAATAACTGTATAGCTAAAGGCGTTGCTTCAATAGTCGATAGCGCAAATATCAGACTGAATTTTAGAACGCCTTGAGTAAGGCAGCGAATGGGGAGTCATTATGTTATCCAGATCCCTTTTATTTAATAGTGATACCGACCAGTTGGGGTAAGTCTGAAATTAAGTGCTTTATTTTAGAACCCGGTTTACTGGAAGCTATTATCACTCTCCATCGATATTTCCGTACCGGAATTAGCACTTATATTTGGCTGATCTCCAACTGGGTACACAACTCTAGGAAGCGGTGCAACAGCTTGACCATCAACAGGGATTAATCGCGATTATTAATTGTGATGATAAAGGCCAAGCTGCTTAATGGACGGACTAAGGCTATGATCGTGACTAGCTCGTGCCCCGCAGCAGCCCGCTATAAACTGGCGTTGGAACAATACGTTAAAGATGATAACCCAGAATACAGTGATTATCGGGTATTGATGGCTTTTTCAGGAAAACTCACCAGCCAGTAAATCCGCCATGAAGAGGATGGCAGTATTCCAGTGGCAAGGTGTTTAATATAGATGAAGCGTGGGAATTTACTAGAGCTAACATGTATGAAGGCTTGCCAAACGCTGATTTACGTACTGCCTTCGCCCTGCGCCCTATAATACTATACGTGGATAAAATCATGGGTAATGAGGTTGAAGTGGTGCAAACCTTCTCCCGCTTAAACTGAGAAAAGGGGAAAATATTGATTTACGCAATTTATGCATGAGTTTTTCATTGCGGAGCTAAACGTAATGTTTCAAGGGTAACAGTTCGTAGCTTACCTGCCGATCGCCAAAACACTTCAACCTTAACGTTATAAAGCATGACAGCTCGACTGGCGGGATTATCAAGCCCTTGGCCTAAGCCCTCATTATTAAAGGCTTGGTCAGGGGAAACACTCGTACGCCAATTATATTTTCCGAACTTTCCTTCTTCAGTTCCTGTTACATAAGGTGTTTCCACCCCTACCACTGCAAGCTTGGATTCAGCTAATGAAGTGGCATAGGTGTATTCTTCCGATAAAATACTGGCTTCCATTCCCGTTGAGAAAATTCTCAGCAAAACCCCGAGGGAAATACTAAGGATAGCAAACGCAACTAATACCTCTAGCAAGGAAAAACCTTGCTCATTCCTCGTCAAGAATAGCTACTCGGCCGGTTAACCAATTAATATCAATCAGGTATTTACGATCTCCTCGACTCAAGGTAATCTGCCCTCCGGTGGATGTACCATCAGGAAAAAACCGGATTTTACCTATAGTCTTTGAATCAACCTGAGAGCTTGCAGTCATAAGCCCGATTTCCATATTACTTGGCAGTGGATACTGGTGTTTTTTTCCGGTCACCATAAATTGATGACGTTCTAAATCTAGGGTTAAAACAGCTTCTTTGTGCCCGGTAATAGCTTGGCTGCGGGCATATTTTAGCCCCGCCACTACTCGCCGAGCCGCTCCTTTCATCTCAGCGCTAGAGGCACCCCTTTCTAACAGTGGAGGGATTAATGACATTAGCAGCCCAGCTAGGGCTAAAACAACAAGTAGCTCCACTAACGTAAACCCTGTTTGAGATTTACCTAGAGCGATCCTCAAAGAAGCTCTTTTTCTTACTAAAAGAGCAGGAGAAAGCAGAATCTCCAACATGGCCAACTCATACCACTGTTAAACTGCTTCCTCTCATTTCTAGCAATTGAAGTATTTATAGCTATTGCCAGCTTACAACATCTCGGTTTTCACTTTCGCCCCCATCAGCATTATCCGCACCCAAGGTATAGATATCAAAAGGGCCATACTCCCCTGGTGAACGGTAATGGTAGTCATTTCCCCAAGGATCTTTAGGCACTTGTTTTTTCTTGAAATAGGGACCATTCCAGCTAGAGGCTCCGGGAGGTGCTTCGATTAACGCCTGTAGTCCTTCACTACTGTTAGGGTAATGTCCCACATCTAGGCGATAAAGCTCAAGGCTAGAGGCTATATTTTCAATCTGAAGCCGAGCTGAATCCGTCTTCGCCCCTCCTAAATATTTCATCACCTGAGGACCTACTAATCCAGCAAGTAAACCTAGAATAACTAATACTACTAGCAGCTCAATTAAAGTAAAACCAAAGCTGCTTGTATATCTTAATTTCTTTAATCTGATTAGCTGCATTATATTTCCTCTTCTAAAATGCTAATTCATTAACACTTAAAATAGCGACCAATATAGACATAATAATCCCAGCAATCACTACGCCTAAGCTAAGTATCAGTACAGGCTCTAACAAAGCCAATAAACGCTTAATAGCGGACTCTACTTCTACATCATAAGTCGTAGCCACCTGAGCTAACATCTCCTCCAATTGGCCTGTCTCCTCACCCACTTTAATCATTTGTACCGCCATTTTTGGAAATAGCCCAGTTTCTAGCAAAGGGCCAGACATTCCATGACCATGGCGTAAATCATCAGCAACCTCAGCAAGAGATTCCGCCATGACCATATTGCTCAAGGTATCTTTTACAATCTCCAACGCCGAAAGCAAAGGCACTCCATTAAGCAATAAAGTACTTAGAGTTCGAGAAAATCTTGCCGTCTCTAATTTAGCGATTAAATCCCCTGCTAGGGGGAGTTGTAAGAGCCAACCATCCCACCAGTACCGACGCTCTGGAATCTGTAGCTGATGGCGTGCCAGTGATACAATTCCTAAAAAACCTAGTAATAACGCCCACCAATAATTTTGCAGAAGCTCACCAGCAGCAATTACGATTTGCGTTGCTACGGGTAACGCCTTACCTGCACTTTCAAATAGTTGCTCAAATTGAGGAACGACAAACGCTAATAGAATAATCACTGAAAGCCCAGCAACGCCTACTAAAATAGTAGGATAGATTAAGGCAGAGGTAACTAAATCTTTTAAAGCCTTGGATCGTTCCATAAACTCAGCCAGTCGACCGAGAATGACATCTACAGCACCCCCCGCTTCACCTGCTCTAATCATGCTGATATAAAGTGGAGAAAAGGTTTCTCCTTGGGACTCCATTGCCTCTGCTAACGAAGATCCTCCTCGCACTTGCTCTTGGATACGGGATAAAAGCTGGCTCACAGGTCCTTCGTCTGCAATCTCCATTAAAATGCTAAAAGCTCTATCTAAAGGTAACCCTGCTCGCAGTAAAGCAGCCAATTCTCCGGTCAATATTGCCACTTCGTTCTGGCGAACTCTTTTTTTATCTCTAAATAAACTTTTGCTAAGAGGCTGCCTTGATCGGCCTCTCGCTCCAAGTTTAGCCTCTTCAATCCGAATTGGAATATAGTTCTGAGAATGCAGCCACTCAACCACTCCAGCTTCGTGATCTGCTCTATGCTCTCCCTCTATAATCTCTCCAGCTGAATTAGCCGCCTTGTAATGAAAAGCCCCCATAGCTAATAGCTCGCTTAGCTCCTTAACTTTCCTGACTCACGCGGATTACTTCCTCTAGGGTAGTAAATCCAGATAAGGCTTTAATCAGGCCATCTTCGTACATAATACGCATACCTTCTTTCTGGGCTTGTGCTTGGATATTGCCAGAATCAGCATGTTGGAGCACAAGGCGACGAATAGGTTCACTCATTACCAAAAATTCCATAATAGCAGCTCGACCATAATAGCCAATGCCATTACATTGCTCGCAACCCACAGGGCGATAGAGAGTAATGGGTTTATCTTGGCTAAACCGATGTAATCCCATTTCTTCCACTAGCTCGGGCATCGCCTCATAAGACTCAGCGCAGTGTTTACAGAGGGTACGTACTAAACGCTGCGCTAAAATACCGCTGACTGTAGAGGTGAGCAAATAATCCTCAACACCCATATCTAATAGCCGAGTTACACCACCAGCAGCATCATTCGTATGGAGGGTAGAAAGCACTAAATGACCCGTTAACGCTGATTGAACTGCAATACCTGCAGTTTCCCGATCTCGCATCTCACCAATCATAATCACGTCTGGATCTTGGCGAACAATAGATCGCAATGCACTGGCAAACGTTAGCCCAATCTGAGCTTTCACTTGAATCTGGTTAATCCCCTCAAGCTGATATTCTACCGGATCTTCCACCGTTACAATCTTCCGGTCTGGAGTATTGAGCTTATTTAATGCCGTATAAAGAGTAGTACTCTTACCACTACCCGTAGGACCTGTTACTACAATGATGCCATGGGGTAGCTCTAGTATGCGCAGAAATCGCTCTAAAGTGCTATCTTGGAAGCCTAGCGCTTCAAAATTTAAAACTACATTCCCTTTATCCAACAGTCGAAGCACCACACTTTCGCCATACAGGGTGGGCACTGTCGAAACTCGCAAATCAAGCTCTCGGCCTTGAATACGTAGCTGAATTCGCCCATCCTGAGGTAGCCGCCGTTCAGCAATATTAAGCTTTGCCATAATCTTAAAGCGAGAAATTACAGCTGCTGTGGATCGGGCTGGAGGAGCTTCCACGTCTTGTAGTACTCCATCAATTCGATAACGAACCCGAAGACGGCTCTCAAAAGGCTCGATATGAATATCTGAAGCCCGAGATTCCACCGCCCGCTGAATCAATAGATTCACTAAGCGGACTACCGGTGCCTCACTGGCCATATCTTTCAGATGCTGAACATCCGCTTCAGTATCTTCTTCTGACCCCAGATGCTCTACGATCTGCCCCATGGCGGACTTGTTACCCCCAGCCAAGCGTTCAAGGGCTGCTTCAATCTCTGAAGGTAAAGCAATTTTAAGGCGTACAGATTTACCATAAGCTAGCGCAATGGCATCTTGCACATAGCTATCACCTGGATCAGCTACAGCAAGCACTACCGAATCTTCTTCTTCTAATATGGGTATTGCCCGCGATTCTTTAAGAAAACGCAGGGAGACTTGATTATTTGCTATCTCATCATACTCACTCCCTACCCATAGGGGTACACTAAGTAGAGCGGAGAAAGAATCGGCAATATCCCGCTCAGAGACTAACCCCAATCTTATTAGCATAATTGAAAGCCGTATACCTTCTTCTGTTGCTAAGCGTTGTGCGTGCTGGAATTCCGCTGCCCGTAACTTACCGTGCTCAACTAAATACTGACCAAACCGCTTATCTAAGCTTTGAGGAGTAACTTCTTCTGGATGTGGAATCATAGCAAAAACACGATCAACTGCTAATTGAGTCATCAAAATACAATTTATTCTCTATTGATAATGATACTTAATAATAATTAATACTTCTCTATTACTTTAGTAAATAATCATAAAATACTATACTTATCCCTTTTACAATTAGCTAACTTTTTCCCTCAAAGCACCGAAATATTAAGATTTAACAAATAAATAGCCTCATTTATAAGGATTAATCATGGCGAGTAATGCTCATCAACACCGACTCAGAGACTGGTTTTTTAGTTTATATCAATATCTACTACCTCAACATCTTCTATCTCGGTTGATGTATCGCTTAACTCGACATCGGATTTCTTGGCTAACACGGCTACAAATTCGCTTGTTTATCTCAATCTTTAAGGTAAACATGGAGGAGGCAGAAAGTACTAGTGTTAAAGATTATCCTAATTTTAATACCTTCTTTGCCCGAGCGCTGCGTAAAAGTGCAAGGCCGGTCACAAAAATAGCCCATGAATTGGCCTGCCCAGTGGACGGATATGTCAGTCAAATAGGATCGTTTACCCATGGGCGGCTAATACAAGCTAAGGGTTGGAGTTATGATCTGGCTAGCTTACTAGGTGGCTCCGAAACCTATGTAACCGCGCTTTATCAGGGCCAATTTGCAACCATTTATCTTTCCCCACAAGATTATCATCGTGTTCATATGCCATTAACAGGCTACTTACAGGAGATGATCTATTTACCTGGCCGATTATTTTCAGTGAGTCCTAAAACTGTTAATGGAGTTCCCAATCTCTTTGCGCGTAATGAACGAGTCGTTAATTTGTTTGAAACTGAAATAGGCCCTCTAGCCGTGGTATTAGTGGGGGCTATCTTTGTAGGTAGTATTGAAATGGCATGGGCTGGCCAGATTACTCCTCCTTATCAGCGCCACCCACGCCGTTGGTCATACAAAGGAGATAAAATACCTAAGCTAGATAAAGGCCAAGAAATGGGGCGTTTTAATATGGGTTCTACCGTAATTTTAATTTTTCCCTCCAACACAATTAGCTGGCAGCCTAGTTTGCAGCCTAGATCTCGGGTCATTATGGGGCAAACTATAGGTCAGTGGATAAATACAACTCAATAAGAATCAAAAATATCTTAAGTAAAGTAATAAGCATTTAGGGCGGCTAAAAAACCATAATGATTACATTGAAAGAGCACAAGGACGCATAACGGCCCCCCAGCGATGTTGCGCGGCGTAGTGGAAAGCACAGAACACAAGGGTAAATAACATGGGGTTAATTGTAGTGTTTTTTCGCCTAATCTTCATTAGGCGACAGCTGAGTTAGTAACGCGCTTTATAATAGCTTCTCGCTATTTTTGGTTATCTAACCGTTACTTGCTTAGCTCTAAATCAATCTTTTTCTCATCCAGATCTACGCGGACAACCGCGACCCGAATCTTATCAGCTAAACGGTAAGTTTTATGGGTACGCTCCCCTGTAAGACGATGCTTCACTGGATCAAAATGAAAATAATCACTACCTAAGGCAGTAACATGAATTAACCCTTCAACATAAACATTGCATAGCTCTACAAATAACCCAAAGGCAGTCACTCCGGTAATTAGGCCATCAAAACACTCTCCTATCTTATCCATCATGTACTCGCATTTAAGCCAATCTACAGCATCTCTAGTGGACTCATCAGCGCGACGTTCCGTCATAGAGCAATGCTCTCCTAAACTTACCATTTCATCTTGAGTGTAATTTAAGATTTTTGCGGGCTGCTGCGCTAGTATGTGATAAATAGCCCGATGAACCAATAAATCAGGATAGCGCCGTATAGGGGAAGTAAAATGGGTATAGGCAGTTAATGCCAACCCAAAATGTCCATTGTTTTCTGGGCTATAGATGGCTTGTTTAAGACTACGCAGCATAATGGTCTGAATAAGGTGAGCATCTGATCGCCCTTGAATCTGCTGCAGAAGGTGTGAAAAATCCTTAGATTTAGGGGAATCTCCCCCTCGTAATTCTAATCCTAGCTCCGCCAAAAAGCTCCGTAAATCAACCAGCTTATCTTCTGCTGGCTGCTCATGAACACGAAAAAGACTTAGAATCTTGCGTTTGGCCAAGAAGCGAGCAGCAGCAACATTAGCTAAAATCATAAACTCTTCAATCAGCCGATGAATATCATTACGTACCGCAAGCTGAATATCTTTAATTTTTTGAAGTTTATCAAAAATAATTTTGGTCTCAGCGACCTCAAAATCAATAGCGCCTCGCCGAGATCGTCCTTTGCGCAGCAACTGATATAGGCTATACATGCTCTCAAGCCCTGGAAGTACTGCTTGATAACACTTTTGTAGCTTTTGATCCCTATCTAAGAGCATAGCTGCAACCTGATTATAAGTTAATCGAGCAGCTGATCGCATCACCCCAGGATAAAAGCGAAAACTATTCAATCCACCTCGTGAGCCGATCTCCATCTCACAGACCAAACACAAGCGATCTACTTTAGGGTTAAGCGAACATAGTTCATTAGAAAGCACCTCCGGCAGCATAGGTATCACTCGGTTAGGAAAATACACTGAGTTACCTCGCTTTTGCGCCTCAACATCTAAAGCAGAGTAAGGCCGTACATACCAAGAAACATCCGCAATAGCTACCCACAAACGCCAACCTTGGCCATTGCGCTCCGCATATACAGCATCATCAAAATCCTGCGCATCTTCACCATCAATCGTGACTAAAGGTAACTCCCGCAAATCTAATCGCCCTACCCTAGCTTCTTTAGTCACTTTCTGATTGAAAGTTTTAGCTTCAGCCAACACTTCCTCAGGCCAGATATAAGGTAGCTCATAGGTCTGGATAGCAATATCTACCTCCATCCCTGGAGCCATATTATCACCTAGTAACTCTACAACCCTACCCACCGGCTGGTGCCTAGAAGTAGGCTGTTCTATAATCTCAGCTATAATGATTTGATTATCTTTAGCGCCCTGCTGATGCTCCAGTGAAATGAGGATATCTTGGTTAAGACGCCGATTGCTTGGTACTAGAAACCCTAAATTATCCTCAACAATAAAACGACCGACAACCCGATGATTATTACGCTCTAAAATCTCAACAATAGCACCTTCCCGACGTCCACGCCGATCAACACCAATAATTCGAGCTACAACCCGATCGCCATGTAACACAGGGCGCATTTCTCGAGCAGAAAGGTAAAGATCTTCTCCTCCTGAGTCAGGGACGAGGAAACCATACCCTTCTCGATGACCTATTACCCGGCCGCGCACTAAATCCATTTTATGAATTAACCCATATGCGTGGCGGCGATTACACATTAATTGCCCCTCACGCTCCATAGCCCGTAAGCGTCGATAGAAAGCCACTCGCAGCTCATCACTAAGCTCCAACTCCTTTAATAACTCTTTACGAGTCATTGGCTTGCCCCACTGCTCTAGGCATTGCATAATGTACTCTCGGCTTGGGATAGCCTGCCCATACTTCTGGGCTTCACGAGTAAAGTAGGGATCCTTTTTTTTCCAATTATGCATTGACAAGTAATTTTCAGGCCGGTAAAGTTTCTGCTCTCTCAAGGATATCTATATTTTAAATATTGACATCTATAAATACATGCCGAGGTGGCGGAATTGGTAGACGCGCATGGTTCAGGTCCATGTAGGGGAAACCCTGTGGAGGTTCAAGTCCTCTCCTCGGCACCAAAAATTATCATTAAATATTTGATATTAACTAGGTTTTTCATACTTAATGTAAAAAAATACCCCCAGATATACCCCTAAATTATTTTTTGTTCCCTAATTGTATTCAATAACCAATGTCCAGCAGTATACGTTGTTTAAATAACATTGTAACTACGCGTTAAGCCCTTTATCTTTTCGGTAATAGGTAAAGCCTCTTTATTTAAACCAAAAGAAAAATAAGCCCGATCTTAACCAGGGTAAAACCCCTCATCCAATACTTGCTCTATACGCCAACCGGTTCGTTCAAAGCTAGCGGGGAACGTACTCTTGGCTAAGTTGGTTTCTTGTACCGCTCGCAATACGGCAATCGGATAAGCCTCTAAAATTGATTCTATAAAACGAGGCTTAAGGCTTGGGTTTTTCATAATTAACCGATGTATTCTAATCCGCTGGTCTTCAATAGTTGCCCTCCAGCTATTACTACGATGTTCAGGCTGATATTGCCATTTAAGTAGGTGAGCTATCAGCACGATCAATCTATTTTCTAGCTGTCCAATTTTATTGGTTCCCATATCTTCAACTTCTTCAATCAGTGCCTCCATATCTACCTCACTAAATCGGCCTTGCTTAAGCAACTCAGCGGTTTCCTGTGTCCAGCCATAAAAATCAGTTTCATAGGTACTCATGGGTTAATACCTCTTTTGTTTGTATATTCATGGTTATTTCCTACTTAAATACCTGAAGCACCTTAAAAAAATGATGTGCTTCGGCATGATGCTCGATGAATATTGACTTGTGCACTTAACACACCTGATACACCTGTTTTTAATATACTCCAGATAAAAATTAAATATTTTCTATCAAGGCATCATAGTTGATGATATAAACTCTAGTCATCTTGCCGTTTATTCGTTCTAGTCTGGATGTTTTCCCATCAGCTCTAGCAGGTGGTAATATCCCCTTCTCAATCAGCACCTCAATAGCCCGCTTAAAATCCAAGCCCTTTAATGCCTCTCTTAGTCCAGGGGAGCTAAATAGATACTGCTTGGCACCTTCAGGATCTATTCTGGTGTAACCTGCTAAGTTCTTTACAGGGATTTGTGAGGCTGAATTACCTATGGCTACTAACCGGCTAACTTCATGCTTATCAATAAAATCAACTAAGCTATTGAGCACCTGCCTAGGCTCCTCATCGCCTGTTTCTTCCAGTTGAGATGTTAAGGCCATTAGCTCACGGCTAATTATGGTGTTAATCCTTTTAATCAGCATCTTTATATTTTTTTCTCCTTGCTCGATCGGGGAAGCCAGTACCGAAATTCATGGGGGGTTCATCTAGAAGATGTTCGATACCCTTGAATATCGATCTATTATTCTCTAATGCTCCAGTTCCAACCCTCGGTAGTCCAAGTTCTAATAACGCTGTATCGATAGCATCTTTGCTTTCCTTTGCTCGCTGCAATTTCCTATCATCCATCAGCATTTCTATAGGTATTGCCCAGTTAATAGTTTTCGGCTTCTTCATCTTCCTCATTCGTTTCAATTCTCACTTTGCTTGTTATCTACTCTTTTATTTTCTGTTTATTCTTTGGTGTTTCAGGTGTTTCAGGTGTACAAGCCAATATTCATCGAGCATCATGCCGAAACACATCATTTTTTAGTTGTGTTAGATGTATCCATTGCTATACTGTTTACTGAATATGGTTATATTGTTTGCATTCATTTTTAGCGGTGGATACTGCCCAAGGCTTTTTAGCTAATTCTGCACGGCCTCGATACCAGCGTTCAGCTACTGTTTTAAAGGTGAGCCATTGCGCTTTCTCCTGGGCTTTACGTTAGTAAATGCCTCCCGTTTAAATACCTCTATACCCCAAAATTAAGGGCAATAATGGAAGTATATGGGAACGCTTGGGAACTGTGAAGCTGGAGAAGCTCGGAATATTAAGGGGTCTTGGAAGGATATGGGAAGGATTGAAAGAATAGTTTAGGGCTTCCCCTCGGCACCAAAAATTATCTTAACCAAGAATAGATTCTGGTGCAACAAAACAATATCACTGACTTATTGCCCGCCTTTTAAGAATAAGTCCC
Organism: Candidatus Nitrosoglobus terrae; assembly: GCF_002356115.1. Lineage (NCBI taxonomy): Bacteria > Pseudomonadati > Pseudomonadota > Gammaproteobacteria > Chromatiales > Chromatiaceae > Candidatus Nitrosoglobus > Candidatus Nitrosoglobus terrae. The sequence continues at coordinate 335,117 of NZ_AP014836.1, read as the reverse complement.
ACGAAAATATCTATAATTAGCCTAAATTAGTACTTGCATACCATCTTAACGAGTAATTAAAGCAAGTTAACCCTAGAAACAATCAGCATTGAAGAAATACAAAGGCCCACGCGACACTCCCGACGATGCGCAATGTAATGGTGCACGGAGCATGAGGGCGGAGAAGATAGATTGTTAACATTGGGTATCGTTTCTATCAAGCTAGGATGTAGCCACAACAAGACAGCCTTGCTACTCAACGATAGCTTGATAAGTCCAAGCAATCAATAGAGGCTCTGATGAAGCAGGAAAAGCGCAATAAGCATACTTGACAGAAGCCAAGTTGGTGAATGCATATAAGCCGGTAATTGCGACATGCGAGCAGTTAATAAATCTATCCTCTTTGATAGGCTTTATTTAAAAAATATAGATAAATAAAATTTTATAATCAAATACTTTCTAGCGGTTAATTCAGCATTTATTATGGCTTTTATGTGCCCTTCATAAATTTACAGGCTAGCTGCACAATAAATGGCACTATTGCTGGTCTCAGCAGCCGATAATCATAACCTTCCATGCGCCGCTTATTCTCTATTAGGCACAGCTCAAATAGCTCCTTTGGTTGGATATTGATACCCATCTGTTTGCTGCCAGTGACAGCAAAATTAGCATCTTGCATCTCACCTTGATCATCTAGGCCACGGACAATACTAATTCGCTCCCAAATTAAAAATACCCATACCGCGAAAGTTCGGATAAAAAATAAAGGGCGTTTCCACCACCGCAAGTTATGCCGATGCCAAGCAACCCAGTTAACGAAGAATAGAATATGACGCGCTTCTTCTTGCACCACTGGCTCAAAAATCTCCACTAGCTCGGCTGGGAAAAAGCCAAAACGCTTAGCAGATTCGAATAAACCAAAGGCAAAGAAGCTATCAATGCACTCACTATAACCCGTAACCAACCAAGCCCATTCAGCATCCTTTGGCGCAAGATAATCAGGCTCAGGCGCTATAAGAATATTATAAGCTACAACCAGCTGCCCTAACGCTATCTTATGCCGAGCCTCCTCGCTAGCGTCCATATCTAGCGCCGCCCGTAACAGCTTATCAGTTATAGTCTTAGCATAAGTGGCTACTCGAATTGAGGCACGTCCTTCAGTCTGTATAGCAATATCCCAAATTGGAATTTTAGCTACCTGCTCCATAACCTCAGGAGACAGCTTAGGCCACTTGATCTCTTCCGGTTTATAGGGATGATGGGTTTCCAAAAGGAAACGGCAGAACATTTGCTTATGAGCATCAGATCCCAGTTGAATCCTGCCCGACTGAGAATCCGACCAATTTCGCATTAAGTAATTGATGTTCTTATCAGATACTGAATACATAATGATAAATCAAGCAATCGTAAAACTAAGGGTGTGGTTCTAAACTGAGGGCATAAAAAAATAAAAGCACTTTTTAAACCACACCCAAGTAATTATTATTATCGCTTTTGCTGCTGTACGGCCTCTTTAAGAGTCTTACCCGGTTTGAAGACAGGCATATTCGTTGCTGGTATAGTAATTGCTTCTCCAGTTCGAGGGTGCCGGCCTGAACGAGATGCCCGCTTTTGTACAGAAAAAGAACCGAATCCTATTAGATTAACTGTTCCTTTTTTCTTTAAGGTCTCTGTAATTGTTTGAAGTAATGCGTTTACAGCGTGCTGAGCATCAGCTTGGGTGAGATTAGCCCCTGAAACAACAAAATTAACTAGCTCTGTCTTATTCATAAAGGATGCGCTCCTAGCGATTTAATAGTGCTTATTTTCCAGAAAATTGTGAATACGAGATCGGTCAACGCTAAAATAAATTTGCTTATATATTATTTTTAAGGGTAAAGCTAACCTTCTCCAACCCTGAGCTGCTTTTAAAATAATATCTTCCGTTTTTAACAGAGTACCTCAAATATCATCTACATAGGCAATAAATAAGAAGTCTAGCTATGTTAGCGATATAATAGACTCTAATTTTAATCTACTGACAATAATACTTATCCACCTCCTTTGAAATATACCTCTACGAAAGTGCACCGTAAAATTATAGAATATCAATAATATTACTTAGGTAAATCATGGATCGATTGCGGTTTAAAATATACAAGCACAAAACTATATTTTTATCTATTATTTAATTAGAACAACTGAAATCCATTATTTTTAGGGGGATACAATGCAGCTTACACAATATACAGACTATTCACTCCGAGTTTTAATTTACGTTAGCCTTCATGATAAACAACTCACTACAATTAATGAGATAGCAAATAGTTATGGTATCTCTCGAAACCATCTTGGAAAGATAGTGCATAATCTAGCAAATCTAAAGTATATTAGCACCACTCGTGGTAAAGGAGGGGGTATATGCTTAGCGTTGCCGCCAGAGAAAATTAACCTAGGAGAGGTAGTACGCAATACAGAAGGACGGTTTGAACTTGCTGAGTGTTTTAATAATAGCCATAATACCTGTCCTACTGCGTCTTGTTGTCAATTAAAAAACGTTTTCTGGGAAGCCCAACGTGCATTTATTGCAGTATTAGATCGTTATACGCTAGCTGACATCACTAAAAATAAAGATGATCTCTATTCTTCCCTGCGGATTGCGTGGTTTCCATCACGAGCTGCGAACAGCTAGCTATAAAATGTATATGGCCTAACAAATATTAATCTAATAATAAGAGGCATTATGCCCAACGCCATCTTATTCCAAATAAAATCTTGAGAGCCCAACTAACTGCCCAAACACTACCTAAAATTAATAAGATATAACCGAGGATCCTTTGATCCCCTAATAAATAGTTTGCGCACAAACGATCTGGAAGTACTATATAAAGCCAGCCCAGACGCATAAATGTAGCCCAGAACTCTAATTTCAATACGCCTTGGGCTATAGGAGGAAGCGAAGACCAGCTTAGATTAAATGCAGTACCAATAAATAACGGGATAACAAAAAACTTAGCAGCTTCAAAAACTGGCTCTGAAATAGCAGCATCCAATGCTCGAGGTAACATCCAATAAAACATAGTTATAACTACTAAAACCATGCCGGTAATACCCCACTGATTCCAAAGTGCGATTTTACGCGTAAGATCTTTGGAAAAACCTTGACCAAACCACCATCCCACAAACGCTAAGGCCGGTAGCTGTATTAGCATATGGGTTACCATACTGGACTCTAAAATGTGCCTTAAAGGTGGTAGAGCTAATAGTCCCCAAGCAAAAGAAGGAAAATACCGCTGGTATTTAACTTTCATCAATCCCCTCCTTTGAAAGCGCTAGAGATAAGTAATCTTGTAGCATGGAGTACTCCTCTACTCCAAAAATGGCCACTAGCTGGCCATGGGGATTAATAACATGATAGCCTGCAGAGTGTGTATAACCCCCCATTTTATCCGGTATTACTGTCACCTTAAAAAAATCTAGAATTTCTTTCCTTTCAGCGAGACTAGTTGGGCGTGCAGCAACCCAATGTTCACCATCACCTGAGAAATGGGAGAGATGGGTACGAAGCCGCTCTGGAGTATCATGCTCTGGATCAAAGCTAATACTTAATAGACGCAGTTTGTTATCATTAAGCGCCAATTCAAATTTTTTCTGAAGGCTTTGCAATTCACTACCTAACACTAAGCAGGCACTGGTGCAGCTAGTATAAATAAAGTCTACTACTGTATAATGATTGGCCCAATCGCTTAATGTCAATATTTTAGAATTTTGATCCTCTAGGTGCCAAATTGGAACTAGCTTTGGACGTTCCTGCACTTCTAAACGGCGTGCCGTCTCTGCAGTGAAGGCACGGCCACCATCCGTGCCTACCCACAATATCATTAAACCTGATATTCCTAAGAAAGTACTCAAAAACAAGGTCTTCATCGCTTAACCCTCTTAATTGAGCCTATTGAGTCTATTTCGCAATTCTAAATAATATTTATCTCTAATCTACCTCAAAATAACCTATGCTACATAGGAAGAAAATCATTTTAATACTTGAAGATTCTCCAAGCACTCGCTCTTAACTAATTAAGAACGAGGCTTGGATTTTCCTAACCTTAATTAATGAACAGCTGCAGGTACAGGTTCTGCTGCTTTTGGTAGTACGATAAGAACGCGTACAGTAAATAGTAAAAATCCAAATACTACTAATACTGCAGCTACAGCACCCAGCTGAGCATAGGGAATCCACTCATCCAAATGAACAGCCCAACGACGAGGAATACCATTAGATCCACTATTCAAGAAAACTAGGGATAACAGTAAAGCACCTCCTGCATAGCTATAAAAACCAAGTTTTTCAACTAAAGGAGGCTCTTTTTCCTGCGGGATGTTAAAGAGATAGAGAGTAAATCCTAAAATCATGGGTAATAAACCTAGCAGTAGATAAAAATGGAAATGGCCAGGTACCCATAAGGTATTATGTAAAACCTTGTTGAACGTTATCATGGAATCAAGAACTGCTGGGATACCCCCTGCTGCCCAGCCAAACATAGAAAGTATCAATAATTTAGCAGAAGTATTCCATTGAATCCCAGAACGGTACACAAGCATTAAAGCACCATAACCCGTAACTACCATCAACGGAATACCACTACCATAGGAAAGTACTTGACCAACGATCATTATCCATTTAGGCAAGGGGAAATCCATATATAGATGATGCGGGTAAACTGCCATCACCATAAAAACGATAGCAAACCAAGCAGCATAGAAGACCTTTGAAGTTTTATAGGGTCGACCCGTGTACTGGGGTAATAGCTCATAAACTGCTGATACCGAAGCGTACATAGCTGCATTGATAATTACGTGGCCAAAGAAATAAATTAGATTTTTGACTAGTAACGCATCAGGCTTGAATTCTGGGTTGTAAAGATTTATTAGCATTATCACCAACGCTACAGCCCCAGCGGCAATGCCAAGGAAATCAACGATAAGTACCATAGTCCCAACGACTACGGTTGTTGGATGATAAGGGTTTAAAGGCTCCTTACCAAATAACTGTGGTAATCCTAATGCTTGCCCAAAACTTCCATAACGAGAAAGAATAGCACGACCCCAGTCCAAATAGAGAATTAGAAATCCAGTACCAATAAGGAGCAAGCCAATTAGAAATCCCGCAGCAGCCCCTGTAGACCAAACACCAAGAGAAATACCTGGTAAGGGATATAGAAAAGTCCAAGCGCCCGCATATCCTCCAAGGAAAATAGATCCTAAAATTATGACTACGCCAGTCAGGAAAATAAAAAAATTAAGCCAAAATATCTTAGTGCTTAATTGTACATATTGACGTAGGAAATACCATAGTATGCCTGTTGAAGCAATCGCTGATGTACCAACTACACCAACTCCATGTACTGTCATAATCTGGTAGAACAAATCTGCTCCTACCGATGGCATTAGGGCACCCTGAGCGGCGCGCATCACGGCACCCCCTAACATCATTAATAAAAAAACCAGAAAACCAGTAATTAAATGAGCTTTTACTGCGATCAAAGCACCCCGATTCTCTGCGTCACTATAATGAATTTTGTCCACTGTTGCTTTACTCATAACTGCCTCACTGTTCTCTCCTTATACTCCATAAGCTTAGCTCTCTTTTACGTTCAACTCGCCTATCATGCCATGGTGTGCTACTCCGCAATACTCCAAGCAGAGAATGCGGTATTTACCCGGTTGAGTAAATGTATAAACCAATTTATTAGTGTAACCTGGCATCGCTTGAACTTGAGCAACTAGCTCCAGCTTCTCATTATAGACACCAAAGCCATGGTTGACATCGCCGGTAGTTACTTGAAACACTACAGGCTTATCTATAACAACGGTATCAGAACTCATGACCCAGTACCACTGATGGCCACTAACATCGATTATCTGATCGCCCTTATCGCTATAATTTTCAGTCTGGGAAGGAAGAGGAAATGGCTTTAACGTTATTATGAGTAATGTAACCCATAAAATTATTAGGAAAATAAACCACTTACCACGAACCCCATACCATGCTTTACTAAAAGATGAATATTCCTCCTTTACCTTAGAGTTGCTGATAACAAAATAAAACACCCCAATGAGTGATATTACGCTAATGAGTGTTATATACCACGCGGCTGACTGCATTGTATTTATCCTTTTCTCATAGACTTACTAAAAGTATAGAACTTAAAACATATATTTTAAATAATTCTTTGTCAACAAAAGCAGGAGAACATTCTAATGCACTCCCCTGAAGTTTCATAGTTTAACTTAATAATTACTATAAATATTGCCTCTTAATTTATTAATTATTAATTAGCAAAAACCTACAAAACCCCTTAAAGTAAACACTAATCTAGCTATCTAATAAAGATTAGCAAAAAAAATTATAAACTCTAAGTTAGTATTAGCCGAGTAATACTAATTTATATTTACAGCTAGGAAATTAGCTTGGTCAGAGCGAGGTCATTATACAGGTTACTAGACTCAAGCTAAGTTGACATCCTTCCCACCGTAAGAATGTTCATAGCGGCAAGGTCTCTGTCGTGATGCGCGCCACACTCAGCGCATGCGCATTCTCTTATTCCGAGTATTCCGAGCCCTATTACCGTCGTTAATACAACCACAGCGCGGACAGGACTGAGTAGTATAGGCTTCGTTGACCTCTACAAACGCGGCTTGCATCACTTTCAATTTATAATCAAGCTGCATAACCAACCTGAATCCAAAACAGACTACGCTATTTTAGTTTTCATAAGGTGAGAACTGCTGACATTGCCGATAACAATTAAAGTATTATTTTTAACTATTTTGGTGGCGAATTTGTGAATAGCATCCTTGCGCTTATTTATCGCCATTACTGCAATATCCTAAATCAATACCAATTTGTCCAGTAGCAAGCGAAGAGTTTATAGAGGCCTCAACCACCATATTGAAATACTATCAATCACGGATATTTTGAGAGAAAGATCCAGATCTGAACTTGTAGTTTGATAAGTCGTAGGAATCCCACACCTGAAAGTAGTATCCGGTAAAATAAAATGGTAATCACTTCTTGAGCAGTGGCAGACATGGATAATCATTCCGCGTTCCAAACCTGATTGACTTCAAAAGCTATAGGCTCAAGGATTGGTTGGTGTTTATCCTTGACTCTGACTTTCAATGTCATGACTGATATAACTACACAATATAACGTGTATTGACAACAAGGCTATTTATTATATTAATGCAAGTCAGATACCAAATGGTTATCCTGCAATGGCTGAAAGATGCTACAGAGCAAGAAGCCAAGAAAAAAGATATTTCGCTTCCGAGTACATCAAAGACTTAATCAAGCACGATATTGAACTACAAAACTACCCTACATCTCCCACCTAAAGAAAGAGGCTTTAGGCAATTGGTAAAATAAAGAGAAAATTTTGCTAGAAAACCAAAAATGTCAAGCGAACCAGCCTTATATTGGAGCTTGCTGCTAAATTAACCTTTATCGATAGCTTTCTGTTTTTGTACCATTTGCAAGTGCTTTAACCATTGTGCGGCTTGTTTACTATAGTTCGGTGATTCTTTAGCCAACTCTAGCGCCTTAACCGCATCAGTAAACCGCCCTTGCTCATATCTTATTTGCCCTAAAAGAAGGCGCGCCTGTGCCAGATCATCTAATCCTCCTTTGCTTAAAGCTTGCTCAAAAGCTGCACCCGCTTTATCCCATTGCTGCAATTGAATGAAAAGTTGCCCACGCCTTATATCCATTGTCCCATCCTTGCGTAATTTCCCCGATTCACTAAAAGCATCGGCTGCTTTCTTCCATTCGCGAGCAGAAAGCCACGCATTAGCCAAGTTCTCCCAGTTTTTAGCGCTAACTTCAATAGTATGAGCCTTTAAACCTTGATCCAAAATTTGTGCTGCTTTATAGGGAACATCAAGATAGCGGTAAAAATCAGCTAAACGAATTAACTCTTTATCTTTAAGTTGCTTCACATGCGCTGTTAATGCCTGCACTGCTAAAGCTTGCTGTTCTTTACTCATTTCCATATAAATCGTTGCTAGCTGCTGCCAGTATTGCTCCTTTTCTGGAAACAGACCAATTAGAGTCCCAAGCACTTGAGCTGCATCATTATATTGCTTTAGCTCTAAACGGGCAGCCAAATGCAGTTGGTACCAAGATTCTTGAGGATCCTTAGCAAGATCAATAGCAGCTATAATGTGAGGTACAGTTTGATTATATTGCTCTAAATAGTAATAAGCACTGGCTGCCAATACATGAGCCTCCGCCCGAGGAGTTTCTACTTCCTTAAGCCAGACTTCTAAAAGTCGAGCAGCTTTAGCATACTGCTCTGTAGCCATGTAAAGCTGCGCTAAACTATAGCGTACATCACGGATAACCTGTGCAGGTAAAGAGTTCAAATTAAGACTAGCCTCAAAAGCCTGAATTGCTTTTGGATAATCTTCCATAGAAGCATAAACGTATCCCGAATTCTGTAGGACTACCGCCTGCTCATAAATTTTAGTTTTACTCGTTCCTTTAACTCGCTCTTGTAGCGCTTTAAGCTGTACAATAGCAGAAACATACTGTTGCTTATCTAAAAGCTCATGGACTGCGCTTAAAGTTTTATACGTAGAGGGAGTTAACAGATATTGATCGCTAGCTTTAGCATTTACCGCTAGTGCTCCTCCTAAAATTAAGAGAAACGCACTTCTCAATACAGCGGTAAAAAAGAAATTGTCCTGTGCTACCGAAGAATTTTTAAACCGCCCTAGCTGATGGGTTATCATATAATATACCATTTGCAACTTCCTCACCTCTCTAGCTTAAATTCAATCTTCTGCGTTGCTCGCTGCTCTACCATTTGCCCATCCACCTGTTTAGATTTAAACTTCCAGCGCCTAACAGCTTGCAATGCAGCTGCATCAAAAACTCCTAGAGGACGGGAATCAATTATCTCTGGATCGCGAACTGAACCCTCTTTAGTAACAATAAACGCTACTGTCACTACTCCTTCAAGACCACGGTGCGCAGCTTGGCTTGGGTATTGGGGAGGAACGCGCATCAAAGGTATCAAATCTCCTTCTCCTACTGAGATTATATTAGATCCTGAATTAACTCCGGCCATCTCCCCATAATTCCCTAAATAAGGCCCCGTGCTCTTAAAATCGAGAGGAAGATCAATGTTAGGCATCATCTTAGGAGATGGATTTAATGATTTAGGCGGAGAAGGCTGGATCTGATTTGCTACCATAGAGGGGGGCTGCTTCGGTGGAATAATTTTTTTAGGTAGCTGACGCTCTTTCAAGCGGGGTGGATCCTGTTCATGTTTTAAGCGTACAAAATCCACTACTGTAATAGGCCTAATTTTCTTTGCTCCACCTTGCTGTCCAGCTACCATAAACGCCATCAGCAAAAATAGCCCTAGATTAACCAGCCCAGCCGCAATAAAAGCAACTGCATACCTACTGCTGTGGAGTTGCAGCAATAGAGACATCACTCACTCCTGCTAATCGCACTTGATCCATAATTTCAATGACTAACCCCGTTTTCGAATCCTTATCAGCCACAATAACAACTGATCCTTCCGGGTTCTCAGCTTCTATACGTTCCACATTAGCTCGTATCGTACGAATATCAACCTGACGTTTATCTATCCAAATTTCGTTATTGGCGCGGACAACAATAAAAGTATTGCTTCGCTCCTTGCTTACGGCTGTTTTTGCCGAGGGGCGATTAACTTCAACCCCAGATTCCTTAGTAAAGGAAGTTGTAGCAATAAAAAAAATTAATAGAATAAACACCATATCAATCATAGGAGTAAGATTAATACTTACTCCACTTTGATGCTGACTATGTCGTCGCCGTCTCATTAGCTCTACTCACTTACCGTAATAAATCCATGGCTTGCTCAATAGCTCGCTTCACCTGATGATCCAAGTTAGCGCTAAAATAAAGTCCAGATAGAGCCGTTACTAACCCAGCCATAGTGGTAATTAACGCAACAGAAATACCTCCAGCAAAACCACGAGTATTACCAGCACCAGATACTGACATTGAATCAAATACTTGAATCATTCCAATAACCGTACCGAGTAAACCCAGCATAGGAAGTGTGGCGGTTAAGGCTTTGATTAGTAATAAAAATTGGCGCAAATGGCTAGAAATCTCTGCTATCATCCCTTCTCGAATACGATGAGCATACCAAGATCGATGCTCTGTTCGTTGCTGCCACATCGCTATCAATTGCTGCATACGAATAGGATGAAGTACAAATAAAAAATAATACCGTTCAATAATTAGCATCCACATGAAAAAAGAGGCAATGAGAATAAACCAGAGAATTTCTCCCCCTTGCTCTAATAACCATTCAATGCGAAATAACCCATCAGAAAACATCCGCTTCTCGCTTCTCTAACAGTCCTTGTTTCTTTTCCGCTAACCAAGCTACGATAGCCGCGCTCTCCTCATCCAGTATTTGAATTAAACGATTACTCTTACCAGAAAGGGCGCTATGAATTAGCAGGATAGGAATAGCGACCATTAATCCTATTACTGTGGTGACTAAAGCCTCAGAAATACCTGCAGACATCAGCTTAGGATCACTCGTTCCAAACATTGTGATCGCTTGGAAAGTCTTGATCATACCAGTTACTGTTCCCAAAAGACCGAGTAATGGTGCAACATCCGCTAAGATTGCCAAAGTGGGTAATCCTCGCTCAAGCTGAGGCATTTCCTTTAAAATCGCCTCATCTAGCTTAAGATTTAAAGCCTCTATGTCCTCTTCCTTATTACCTGTATAGACGCTTAATACTCGACCTAGTGGGTTATCTTCGTTTGGAATCTCCTCATGGCGCTGGGCATCAATACGTCGACCTATAGTAAAGAGATAGATAAACCGCTGCAATGCAATCAGTAGCGCAACCACCCCCAAGGCTATAGTGAAATAGCCTATCCATCCTCCCTGGTCAATTCGCTCTCGTAAACTAGGACTTTGTACCAGTAAAGAAAGAATAGCGCCACGGCTTGGATCTATTGCCATGGAGACAATTGCCCCACTCCCCGCTTTTTCGAATTCAGCTGCTGCTTTTAGAAACCGAGAAGCAGGCTGTCGATTAAGCTCCACTAGCCCAGCAACAGGCTCAGAAAGATAACGTAAATACTTTCCTTCAGAAATGGCCGTAAAAGTACCGACTCGGGAAACCTGCTGTTTTTTAACTTCCCCTCCTACCGTAATTACAGAGGCTGAAAAAGTCTCTATTTTTCCCGATTCTGTCATTTGCTCCTGTAAACTTAACCATAAGCGCTGTAGATCTTCGATATTAGGTAGTTTATTACTTTCTGCAATGGTAGAAAGTACAGCAACCCGATCTGGGAACTCTGCCAATACCAAAGAGTTACTCACCGTAGGCAGTAAATCGTGAGCTGTTTGCCGAGCTACGCTAAAAAGCTCTCCTAAGGATCCAGATAGATCTTTAAGCTCTGTTTGCTTTTCTGCTAACACCTTTTCATTTTTCTCAAAGGTTCCTTTTAGTACCTTTGAGCGCTGCTCTTCTGCTTGGAGATCTGCATTTGCCTTTCTCAATAGCTCCTTCTGCTTATCTCTAGCCGCAAGAAAATTAGCTTCTCGATCAGCATTCAAACGCTGCTCTTGAACACTATCCTGACGAACCTGCTCTAAAAGCTGATCTAAAGTTTCTGGCGATCCAATTCCCCAAGAGCTTACTGGAGTCCCTAATAGGAATAGGGTAACTCCGAAGGTTGATAAGACCCACCAAAACATATTCCTGTTCTTCTTTGTCATTGCTCTCTCACAGTCGGTCCCTGTATAGGCAATAGCAGCAGATCTGGCGGGGTCTGCTTACGTGCAATCAGAAGCCCCTTGGCTATGGTTGCTCGATAGCGATCTGGTAAAACTATCCAACCCCGAGTATGGGCATCCCAGCTACCACAAGCCTTATCATCAAGAGTATGAAAGAACAGAGCGGCTCGCCCAATTCGAAGAAAATCCACTGTTCTAGGCTCTTCATTCATTGTTAACGTACCTGGGTACGCTTCAATAGTCTGTCCATATTCTACTTCCACTTGATAGGCTTCTATAAGACGTCGATATTTCTCCGAGAGAGGTACATCAGCGCGATCCATGAGCAATTTAAGCTGCTCAATGCGATCTTGTCGCTCTTTTGGGAGGAAAGGGATATCTAATGCCACAAACTGGTCCAAAGAGGAAACCATGCGCAGCATTAACGGCACAATCTCTCGCTGAGTGATTTCAACATCGGTAAGCTGTTGCTGAAGGGAAGTAAACTCTTCTTTTTGAGAGCGAATTAACTTCTCAAGCTGCCGGTTATAGGTTTGGAGACTATCAAGCTGAGCCGTGACCTGGCGGTATTCTCCCAAAAGCTTAGTGGTCTCTCCAGATAGGATATCAATCTTATGCTGCGATTTGGTTGCGGCCTGATCGGTTTTAATCTGAATATTGATAGCTTCATCTAAGGGTGCCCCCACGACCCTAACAGCAACCCCAGCGCTGAAGGCTAACAATACATAAAAGCTTATCTTCACTATCTCATGAGGCATAAGCCTTCTTTTTTAACCTCTCAACTTAAAATGCATTTTCTCTACCCTATCTAAAAGATGGAAGCTAACATTATCGTTGCCATTACTAAAATAAAATATATAGATGGGATAAGTATGGCTTAGTAATCAACATTCTTATCAGTCTAATGTAAATATTAATAATTCGCAATCACTATGTTAGTCCCTATTAACTTTATACAAAAAACTTAGCTATATGGCCTACTCTCTACCTAAAGCAGTTAGTAAGGTAGAGAGATCTAGCTGCTTACTCCATAGCCCGTAAACTTCTCAAGTTGGCACGAACCAAAGTACCAAATGGGTTTGCCTTGCTCATCATGGGTAAACGTACCCATGAATACCGTGCCATTTTAAGTTTCAATACTTAATACATTACCTGAGTTTTGAGGATCTCACTACTAACCATTTTCCGATGTTAAGCCATAAGCAGCGTTATTAATAGAAAAAATAAAACCTAATAATCCTAGTATAATTTTATTGTGACTCCTTATCTCAAAATTTAAAATCCATTTAAAAGAAGTCGTAAATCTAGGCAGAAGAGTAGATAAGGATTAAAGCCGCCTTAAGCCTTATCCAGTAAATAAATGATAAACCTCGTATTAAAGCTATTTAAATAACTTTTTTCACCAGTAAACAGAATAACTCCCTCATTTTCGCCTTAGACTTTCATCTTTTCTAATAAAACCCATACGTACCCCTACTATTCAAACGCTCGCCTGCACTTTACATCTCAATCATCTCAAAATCATCCTTTCTAGTACCACACTCGGGGCAAATCCAAGTTTCAGGAACATCTTCCCATTTAGTACCTGGAGCAATACCATCTTCAGGCCAACCCTCAGCTTCATCATAAATAAAGCCACAAATAATACACATATAACGTTTCATAGATTATTCTCTGTAATTCTTGAAAAATATAAACTTATTGTACGGTTTTTAATATTTGAAAATCAGATCCTAGCCAAAGGTATTGGTTAATTTTGAAACTAACCTATTATATAATCTGCCAAAGATTATGAAGTATTCAATATCTGGTCTTTATGCTATTGCTGACACTACCCTCTTATCTTCTAAGGATTTAGGCAGTGCCGTTTCCTTGGCTCTACTCGGCGGTGCTAATCTAATTCAATATCGAGATAAAAGCCAAGAAACTCATCGACGCTACCAAGAGGCTACCTCCTTACAACAGATCTGCCGTCAACACGGTGTCCCCTTAATTATTAATGATGATATCACTCTAGCAGCCAAGATTGGTGCCGATGGTATCCATCTGGGAGCAGACGACCCTTCGCTTGTTTTAGCTCGACAGATATTAGGGGACAAGGCTATTATTGGCGTATCTTGTTATAATGAGCTATCACGGGCAATTATAGCTGAGCAAAAAGGCGCTGACTATATCGCTTTTGGTCGATTTTTTCCTTCTAAAACCAAGCCAGAGCCCATTTACGCTTCCATTGATTTACTACAACAAGCGCGTAAAATTTTACATACACCTATTGTAGCTATTGGCGGCATTACACCGCAGAACGCCCTTCCTATTATTGAGGCTGGAGCCGATGCTATTGCTGTTATTGGTGGCCTCTTTAGAAGTCCAAATATTCGGGCGGCAGCTACAGCCTACAAGCGATTATTCTCAAGCCAATACTTACCTAGATAACAGCTTCATCTTTAGCCATACCATGAACGAGAATAGTTATATTATTGAGGTTACTGAACCCAATTTCATTGATAAAGTTTTAGAAAAATCCCATCAAATCCCTGTTTTAGTGGATTTCTGGGCAGCTTGGTGCCAGCCTTGCCAAATGCTGATGCCACTCCTACAACAATTAGCTGAGATATACCAAGGAAAATTTTGGCTCGCTAAAGTTAATACCGATAAGGAGCAGACCTTAGCCCTACAATATAAAGTACGTAGCTTACCCACCTTAAAATTATTTCATAAAGGCAAAATTGCTGAAGAACTTGTAGGTTTACAGCCACAGTCCGTACTTCGCGCGGTTATCGATCGATATATCATTCACAAATCCGATCTACTCATAGCGCAAGCCCAAGTCGCTTGGGAATCTGGGCAACAAGAGCAAAGCCTCGATTTATTGCATCAAGCCATAAAAATAGAATCAGGGAATTATCGCGCCTCGTTAGCATTAGCCGAAACTTTCATTAAACAAGAAAAAACCCTTGAAGCTGAACAAATTCTAAAGGCATTGCCCTTAGAAGTGCGAGAAACAGCACTTGCTAATGGTATGTTGGCAAAAATTAAATTTATTACCATTACCGAAAACGCTCCAAGCATCCCTCAGTTAACACAGCGTATTGAGATAAATCCTGAAGACTCAGAGACCCGTTACCTGCTTGGCGCCTTACAAGTTCTGTCTGAAGACTACCCAAATGCGTTAGATCAGTTTATCGAGCTACTTAAGCGCGACCGAAAATATAAAGATGATAGCGCCCGTAAAGCATTGCTAGCCATTTTCAACCTGCTCGGCGCTGAACACGAGCTAGTTACTCGCTACCGCCGGCAAATGTTTCGCTATCTGCACTGAGTCAAGTTAGCATTTTTTTAATCAGCTACGGCCTATGAAAAAATCGTACATCCTATTATTGCTGACCACTACTTTAATGGCTGGAAATGGCCAGGCAAAAGAGAGCGCAGATCTACAAGAAACTACAGCTAAAGAGTCTACTACCCCAGAAATTACCGAGATTAAACCTCATCCCATTATAGGTGCACGTGAACGGCAGTGGATAGCAATCCTAGGGTCAAACTTTGCGCCTGATTCTAGCGTTATTCTTTATCTTAAATCGCGTACTTTTCCAATACCTACCGAACGTACTCAATTTATAAGCAATAAAGAGCTTAGCATCTACGCTAATGTCTCTGTGAGGTCTTCTACATGGACAGCACAGGTCATTAACCACAGAGAACAGGCTTCCAAAAAATTTAGCTTTAAGGTGATCTCTCCAGATTTAGAGGCAAACATTCAACAAAACCAAGAAAAACCACAAGAACAGGATCGCAAAACTGAAGTAGTAATCTTAGATAAAAAAGTGGCGGAGGTTAATGAACACATAACCCAAGCCACTGCTGAAGGATCAAAACGAGAGACGGAAAAAAAAGAACAACAGGAAAAACTAAAGGAGCAAGAACGAAAAACTGAAGCAGCGATCCTAGATAAAAAAGCAGAGGAGACCAATGAAAAAATAACCCAAGCTCAAAAAATCGCCGAAGAATCAAAACTAGAAGCAGAAAAAGCCGCTAATGAAAAAACAACAGCCCAAAAAGAAATAGAAAAGAAAGAGCAAGAAGCCAAGGCCGCTAAAATACAGGTAGAAGTTGCCAAAGCCGTGGCTCAAACCACGGGCGATAAATCTGCTGAAGAAAAGGCCCAAAAATTAGCCAATAAAGCCAAACAGCTTGAAGAATCCGTGGCTACAGAAAGAAAAAACCTAGAAGCTGCTGAAAAAAGGGAGCAAGAAGCACAAAAAAGATCTGTTACTAATAAAGCTGAAATTGAAGCACTTCGAAAAGAGCTGTCTGAGCTAAAAAAACGAAGGGCTGAGAAACGCACGCTTATTGAAAAGCTTACTGATATCACTTGGATTATTTTAGCTGGCTTCATTGTTTGGTTTCTGAAACGGATGGCAGTCAAGAAATTTGAGCGCACCACAGCGGAAAAGGATGAAGTAGAAGAAGGAAGTTCTCGGCTCAGAACCTTAGTGCTATTGCTCAATTGGCTGGGCACTATTTTAATTGTGATGACCGCTTTTTATCTTATGCTTGCTGAGTTTGGCATTAATATGGCCCCTGTTTTTGCCAGCTTAGGAATTGCAGGTCTTGCCCTAAGTTTTGGCGGTCAGTATCTCATTCGAGATATCATCAATGGCGTTTTTATTCTCATAGAAGGGCAATACAACATTAATGATGTCATTCAGATTGGCGATTTTTCCGGATTCGTAGAAAGCATCAATTTACGCCGTACTCAATTACGTGATGTTCAAGGCCGAGCTATCTATATCCCTAATGGGGAAATTAAAACCGTCATTAATTTCACTAAAGGGTATGGACGCGCTATGGTGGATATTGGGGTACCCTTCAAAGAGAACATCGATCAGGTCATGGAAGTGATGGAAGAAATCATGAAAGAAATGCGGCAAGTACCCAAATATGAGCGATTCATTAAGAGCTTTGAAATACTTGGGGTAGAGAGCCTTAAAAAATCAGAAATTATTATCCGCTGTCGCTTTAAAACCGCTTCCCATAAGCAATGGATAGTAGCGCGGGAATATCGACGGCGAGTGAAAAATCGTTTCGAAGAACTGAATATTGAAATGTCATAAAACTTAAGTAGCCTGCTTCATCACCCACCGCTAAAACAATCTGTAAAATAAAATGACATCTAATCTGTCAATATTTTTAACATTTCTGGATCTTGAAAATAGATATTAAATCTGTTATGGCTCCACAACTCATAAATATTTGAAACTAATAGAAATATTAGTACTAAACTCCCTTAAGAAAGACACCCTTAAGCCCTGATATCCTCAGGGTTTTTATATTGCTACTGTCATTATTTTTTACAATTCCCACCGCACTGAATACTCAAGGAAAATCATATCTATTTGTAATTATAAGTAAATACTTATTGTATTTAGTATATAAATATATTATTTTTATAATTGCTTTAGATATTTAGTTGCAATGACAACTACGCCTAATGCTCAGTAGTGAAGGTGAAAATAGAAGTTACCAGCTAACAGTTGATTCTATTACATAATTATGTGAAGCGGATCACGGATCTTTTTTCCTTTCCATAGTAACGTGAGCCCTATTTCTTTATAAAATAAAACAAAATCACCTTTAGCGCTTATTGTGTCTTACAAAAAGGTTACTGTAGGAAAATGGACATAGATAAAATAAATAAAAAAAATGCTGAAAATATTGCGACCCAATTAATTCCTGAGTCGGAGTTGCGACCCACCTCTGTCACAGAGGTTATAAATCTGCCCTCTTTTTATGAAAAAATATTGGCATTCGAAAAGATTCTTGAAACTCCATTCGGAGAGATCGCCCAAGAATCTAGAGACACGCTGATCATGCGTCGTTTACAGCAAATAGTTAATACTTTAACACTGAATTCGTCTTGGAAGGACCGAATCGGTCAATCGGGGCTTGATAAAGCCCCGCGTAATTTCGAGGAATGGCAACAATTGCCGCTTTCCGATAAAACCTTGGTCAGCAATTATTTCACAGGTCAGCGGCCGGGGATGATTGTACCTTTGAGTCACGGTGGTTTTGAAATCATTGCGAGCGGTGGAACCAGCAGCGGTACACCTGCTGAAACGGTTTATTCGCTCCGGGAGTTATGGGATACCTACAAAATCGCTGGTGATTTCATGGGTCGCTATGTACTGACCGATTACCTGAAAGGAATTGAGCCAAAATGGATGATCACGAGTTTGGCTGATTACCAGATGTGGAGTAGCGGAACCATGGTTGGAGGCGTATTGCAGCATATTCCGGGTATTAACTACATCGCTGCCGGCCCGATCATGAAGGAAGTCTTTCAGCATGTGATGTCTTATCGCGGGCCAAAGGCTTTCATGGGGATATCGCGTGGAATTGCGATATTGACCGATTTGGGTTTTGATATGAGCGATGAAGCCAGAAACACTTTCCGTGTTGCGCTGTACGGCAGTGGAGTATTACCGCAACGTAAACGCGAAGAGCTCAAGTCTCTTTACCCAAACTTAGCCATTATGAGTTATTTCGCCGCAACAGAGGCTGAAACTATTGGGGTGCAATTAAGCCCAGTTTCGTATTTGGCTGCCGTTCCTGGGTTACATTTCATTGAAATCGTTGACGATAATGGTAAATGGGTTGACGAAGGCCAAGAAGGCGAGCTTGTAGTTACTCGATTGCATGCGCACGAAGCACCTGTTCTGCGATTTAAGCTTGGCGATCGGATGATTCGCCGGCCAAATTTAGATGAGCCTAGATTGAAGACTCAGCAGTTCGAATTTTCTGGCCGCTCCGGCGACATAATCCATCTAGGCGACACACAATATATGGCGATACGAGCCTATGAGTCGCTATGCCGAGAGCTGAATAAATTCGGGATTTTCGATTTAGAGGCTGCTGCCCATGAAATCCAATTCTTCAATGATCGTCGCGCTCAACGTCTAACATTTATCGCTGTGGTTGATGAGATTTCAGATTTACGCACCCAAATCGAATACCGGCTTGGCACCGAAGGAGTCAAACGTTTGTTTATGGAGGCGTTAATCAGTTCATTATCAATGTTTAACCGTGGCGAAGCTAACGTTCATTACTTAGAAAAAACTGGCTATCAATTCGAAATTCGCCTTGTTAACCATCTGTCACCAGAGATTTATCGCACCTCACTCGGAAAAACCCCTTTATTGCGGGATACTTTTTAGAGAGACACATTATGATAGCAACACATAAAATTGCTCAGCGCATGAATGAAATTCCGTTTTCTAGTGTTAGACGGATTTTCGAACGAGCCAATAGTTTGGAGCGGCAAGGTGAATCAGTGATTCATCTTGATGTTGGACAACCGGATTTTGATACGCCCAACCATATCAAGGAAGCAGCGCGTAACGCCATGTATGATGGAAAAAATCATTACACGTCGAATTACGGCATTATTCCGCTGCGCCAAGCGATTGCACAAAAGCTTGAGCGCGAAAATCGGCTAACCTTCGATCCTGTAAATGAAATAATTGTAACTGCTGGTGTTTCCAGCGGTATCATGACCACTATGATGGCTTTACTCAATCCAGGAGATGAAGTATTGATTTCAGAGCCATTGTTTCCAAGCTATGTGATGGCGGCTCGTATGGCTGGCGCAATCCCAGTTACGGTACCCACTCTCCTTGAAAACGCTTATCAGCCGCTTCAATCTGATTTAGAGCCGCTGTTAAATGCGAAAACGCGTATGTTAGTAATTACAACACCGACTAATCCAACCGGAGCGATTCTAAGTAAAACTCAATTGCAAGAATTGGCCAGTTTCTCAATCAAACACGATTTGATCGTGATGTCTGATGAAATTTACGAAAAACTAGTCTACGAAGATTACTCACACATCAGCATCGCGAGCTTGCCCGGCATGCGTGATCGAACTGTGATCCTAAACGGATTTTCAAAAAGCTATGCGATGACTGGATGGCGCTTGGGTTATGTCGCTGCCCCTGCCGAACTGATTCAGGCAATAGTTAGGGTCCATCAGTATTCAGTAGTTTGCGCAAACTCAGTTGCACAATGGGGCGCTGTTGCAGCATTGGATGGCCCACAGACCAACGTCGCATGCATGGTCTCGGAATTTGATCAACGTCGCAGATTAGTGGTTAATCTCCTGCAAGAAATTCCCGAAATTTCCTTTATTTACCCGCAGGGTGCCCTGTATGTGTATGTCGATGTCTCGAATATTTCTGAAAGCGCCTATCAATTGGCAGAGGAATTGTTGGAGCACACACGCGTCGCAGTAGTGCCATGGGACAGCAAGCACATTCGTGTTTCTTACACCAATCATTATAAGAATCTGCAAATTGCGTTAGCGCGTATTCAAGGGTTTTTGGATAAAACTAGACAAAGATCGGCAGCCTAATTACGCGACGTGATTCTACCTATTTTCTCGGCACGAGAATAAGCCTATCGGGAGCGCATCTATTTATAGTGCTTGTTGAAATGGCCTTTAAAACGAACAGGAGCGGAGTATGAAATCGAAAATCAACATATTTTGTATGGTGGATGTGATTGAACTGCTTTCAATCGGCGCACCTAGCAGTAGCGATGCCGACAAAGGCATGATATGCATGATGGATAATAGCCCTTTCGGAAGCCTGAATCAGGGCACCCTTAATTTGATTACCTTGTGCCAACCTGGACAAACGATTCACTGGCACATCGTGGCTGTGGATTTACAAACTCCAGTGGAAATCCGCAGTATCACTTTTTTGAAACCTAATCCGGATGATAATGCGCCAATTAATCAAACCAATCCGAGTAGTACCAAATTATATTTGAATGTATGGGAAGGAATTGTACCGTATTGCATAGATTACGGAGTTGAATACAAATATCGATTAGAGCTTCAGATGTATGAGGGAAAAAACTCTCTGCTACATATCGATACCCCGGCCTTGCGATGCGTTTAATCCTCATGTAAGCCCAACCGAATCAGTACTCGTCATGTTTGGTCCATGGTTTTCAATTAGATTAATAACTATTAAAGAGGAAAAGTTATGAGTCAGCAGCTTGGCATTATTGCAATGGTTGATATCGAATGCGCCATAAAAGAGAAGTCTCTGCAGGGCAATATCTATTTTTTCGACAACATGAAATTACAGGGTTCTGAAGGCCAAGGTACCGGAAAATTGGTTTCAGCAATTAATGGCACTCATTTTTGCGATGGCTCTCAAGCCGACGAGCAAATATTGAATTGGTTGGCCTACGGCCTAGACTCACTTCCCCCAAGTGTCCCGAAATCTTATTTATCAGATCGAGCCAAACATACTGATGCCCAAGGAATCGAAAAATTACAGAACTTGATCATTAATAATGGAAAAGTCAACGGTACAGAGAGTACAAGCGAAAAACTAGAAAAAGCAAAAAAAATATTCGGCATATCGACCAAGGGGCACAAGACTAACAGCCGGTTTGGCAAAATCAAGCTAATGGATATAACCGGTGAGCTGATTACTGACTTATCGGATCAAACGGCTAAGATCAGCTCAATGACCCCAATTATCACGGATATTACGGGGGAGGCAGTGGAAAAAAACGTTATCTATCCGGCGGCCTACGGCTCTCCAGACACGGTTACGGACGGTTGGTATTGGGCGGCTTCAGTTGATTCGTCTAAACAGGGAATATACGCCTATACGATGCATATTCAATTGCATGATTTTGATAAAGAGCAGCATACTTGGACTCCGATTAACTTAACTCACGATGCCTATATCCGGGTCTCCGACGAACCGAAAATCAATGGATTTACTGGAGCCGGCATCGGGTTTCTACCAATGTTATAAATAATTTCGACCTTTTGGAAGATTAGATTATGAAAACAATAACTATATCCTCTGTAATTGATGTGGTGGGTAGTCTTGCGAACGATGATATAAGCGGCTCTGTCTATTTTATGGATAACAATAAAGCTGGTGGTTCGATCGGGCAAGGAACTGAAAATTTACGCACTGTCGTCGAGCAAGGCGATCGTTTGGTTTGGACTGTCATATGTTTGGAATGTGAGGCCTATAGCGCAATTGATAGTGTCGACATCAATAAGGAATTCTGCGAGCCAGAAAAGAAGATATATCCAGGAACAGACATCAGTTATTGGGTTGGGACGGTTAAAAAGCCCATTGTAGACGTAGAGGTACCTTACAGTATCAAATTTAAAGCGGGTACACGCCATGAGCCGATAACAACAACATCGAATCTTGCACTAGTAGGTAAGAAGATTTGAACCCAATCCAAGCCAATTGAAGTTCGGCGATAAGTCAGCTTTTTAACCTAATTATCTTTATTCCGATCAATTAATGACTACTCCGATTAGGATTAATCAGAGGAGAATACTATGCTAAACCAACCAGAAATAAAGAAACGCAATCCAGGACAACTAAACTCCGTACAACTTAATGTGGTCACTGTGATCGATCTACACCGAGCTGTCCAAAGCAAGAGCCTGAAAGACTGCTTATATATGGTGGATAATAGTGTCGGCGGGGATGGCCAAGGAACAGCTCATCTACAAACCCATTGTAAGCAAGGCCAAGTGATCAATTGGATCATTTACCCTATGGAAATGGAAAAACGACCCGACGGAAACTGGCCGCCAATGCCAAAAATCAACAATATCGTATTTCTTGATACCGAGCGAGGCGACGAAGATTGTTATGCCGAGCGCAAGATCATGATTGAGCTTAAATATTACGGTGGAGTTGATCTCATACGCTCGCCCTATACCCCAGTCTATTATTATTGGGCTGGAATCGTATTAAGTGATTTGCCTCCTGGGGTATACCCTTATCGATTCATACTTGAACTCGAGCAGGAAGAAAAAAAAGAGAAAGTTTATCTAAACACAGTGGAAAAACCTTCCTTGAAGGTGTTACCAATATCCTGAAGAAGAGTTAATCAATCTTTATTGAATCTATTTTTTTGAAAAGCAGGTCGATCATGTGTAGCCCCCTATAGAGGGGGCGCTTCCGACAATTAATCAAGGCAGGCCGATCTAATGAATAAAGCACTATTAGTCATCGATTTACAAAATGATTATTTTCCAGGTGGATTATTTCCAATTTGGAATGCGAATGTTGTGCTCGCAAACATTGTACAGGCGATCACTCGGGCTAGGGAGCAAAGTATTCCGGTCATTCTTATTCAACACGTCGCCAACAGCGAACTCGGGATTTCGCCTTTTTTTAATAAAAATACATGGGGTGCTGAAATTCACCCACACATCCTAGCTGCAGCTCCAAATGCCCTAGTTGTAGTAAAAGAATTTACAGATGGCTTTGAAAAAACCACGCTTGCAGATTTATTAAGCAAGTTCCAAGTGAGGAAGCTGTTTATCTGCGGCATGATGACCCAGAACTGCGTGACGCATACTGCAATCTCTAAATCGGCAGAAAAATATGAAATATCGGTTTTGACTGATTGCTGCAGTACCGTTAGTGAAATATTACATAATATTGCGTTGTTTGCCTTATCAACGCGCGTATCCTTAGTGACCCTTCAAGATATTTTGTGACATCTCTGTTCGATAAAACGCAGAATAAATAACCTAGGCTAGAATGGAAATGACCCAAAAAATTGCTGTAAAAAAGGGCTTGCAGATGGCGGCTTTCGACCCTGCCTCATTACGAAAAGGTGTTGAAATTGCTGTGTCCAAATTGGAGCATTACCTTTCAGACTCATCCATCAGGGGGCTTTCTTTGCGCGATCCGAACGATTTGTTACGGTTGGCGAAGGAATTATTTATGGCCCCTCTTGTGCAAACTTCACCGGTAGCAATCGAAGAAAATCTAGCAAAAATTATTGATTTGTATATAAGCACTGGAATTCAGGTACATTCCCCTGGCTATATGGGGCGACAATTTTCAGGTGCCCCTTTCTTGGCTGGAGTAATCGATTTAGTTAGCTCGATCGTAAGCCAGCCATCATCCTTTTATGAAGCGGGACAATTACCTAATGTCGCTGAACAGATCATGGCTGATGTGTTAAATCGTTTTATCGGGTACTCGCCAGAAAAATTTGCGATGATAACCACCTCTGGAGGCTCTTTAGCCAATCTGACCGCAATTCTTGCTGCGCGCAATGATAAATTTCCACAGTTCTGGCGTGCAGGCATAACTGGAGTCGGCCAGCAAACTCGACCCGTACTCGCAGTTAGTGAAGATGTGCATTACAGCGTATTGCGAGCCGCGGGAATACTCGGCATTGGTGAACAGCAGGTTGTGCGTTTGCCACTTGACAAAAAATATCGAATTCATATTGACAAAGTACGCCCTATACTTGATGACGCTGAGCAGCGCGGATGCAAAGTATTCTGTATTGTCGCGTCGTCAGGCACAACGTCAGTTGGTGCCTTCGATCCACTCGACGAACTGGCCGATATTGCACAGGAACGAGATTGCTGGTTACACGTCGATGCCGCGCATGGTGGCGGCTTGTTAGTTTCCAGTCTACTTCGTCATAAATTAAAAGGGATCGAAAAATGTGATTCTTTCTGTTGGGATGCACATAAAACGATGTTCATGCCAGCAGTGTGTACACTCCTTTTTTATAAGGATAAACATAAAAGCTTCAGTGCTTTTCAGCAGACTGAAAGCCAAGATGCAAGTTATGTATTTGAAAAACAGCCGAGCATTTATACTCAATTCGATAGCGCTAAGCAGAATTTCGAGTGTACAAAAAGGCCGTTAATTATGAATTTATGGACTACATGGAGTCTATATGGCGAAAAATTATTTGTTGAAAAAATAGAATATCTATGCAGCCTAGCCAGAGAGGCCTTTCAAATACTGAGCGAGCAGAAAGAGTTTGAAATAATTCATGAGCCTGAATTAAACATCCTCTGTTTCCGCTACTGTCCAGCCATCATACCGAAAGATTTAACACTGTCAGAATTTCAGGTAGCCATCAGAAATCGCATCTGCGAAGAGGGGAAATTTTTTATTTCAAAGGTGGATATAGATGGAGTAGCCGCTTTACGTGTGGTGTTTATGAATCATTTAATCGAAATTCAGCATTTTTCTATGCTGCTTGATGAAATCAGAAATACTGCTATAGCTTTACTGAGTAAACATAATGGTAGAGGTTGACTCTATTCACTTCTTCTATAGAAATATAGCACTTTTGGGCAAAATACGGTTGACTATATCTCTCCATCCAAAAAGGCAGCTATTGAATACCTACGTGGTGATGGAAAGAAGGCTTGGGCGGATGAAATTGCAGAACTGAGCTTTCAATAACGATCCACCGGTTTTCAAGAATTACAGCCGCAACAAATGCGCTCAATACGAATAACCTACAGCTTATTACCTTTACGCAAGCGGCGGAGATGACTGGGTTCACCAGTAGATCCCTACTTAGAACATCCTAGAGATCCTCCATGCCTGCTCTACTCTACTCCTGACCCTCCACAAGCCTGCTGGCGATGGCGACCCACGAAATTTAGAGTTTTGGAAACTAAGAGTGGAGCCTTATTTACTCAGGATAAAAAGCCTCATCAATCACCTGCCCCCAAGTCCATGGGCATGTTAAGGGAAAATCTGATAACTCAGAATTTGTCTCAAAAGCAGCCAAGCGGACCGCATCGGGGTAAGCATCCGCCAAAGCCTCAGCTATCTTAGGTTGCAGTCCAAGATTTTTCCGTATAAGTTTTTGAATTCGAGCGCGCTGGTCGGTAATCGTAAACAGCCAGCTTTTGCCTCGGTGTGTTGGCTGATACTGCCATTTGAGTAAGTGTGCCAAAAGTTTACCTAGCCGACTATCCAGCTCCCTCAACTCACTTCTGCCCATTTCCTCCAGTTCCTCAGCAATCTGTTCTAAATCCACCTCGGCCAGTTTCCCTTGTCGTAGCTTTGCCGCCGTCTCCTGTGTCCAAGCATAAAAATCTGTCTCATAGGTGCTCATAAAGTTATCCTGTTGTATGAGGGATGAATTGCTGCTGAAAAGGTATAAAATGGTTCTTTTCAGCTTCAGACCCCTCTTGCTTAAAGCTAAAGAAGAACCCTGATACCTTACGACCCTGTTTCTGTTACTAGTAGCTGACTTCGATGTCTGTATGCTTGTTGATTTGCTTGATAGCCAAATCTAAAATCTTTTCCTTATAAACCATACAGCTCCCTTCCAGAATTTCTCCCCGTATCAGCATCCATTTGTATAATTCATTTTCTGGTCATCGTTTCAGCTCTAATATAGCTTAATTAGTTTTTTGATCTTTGCTAAAAAAGATTAGCAGGACAGCTCTTATCAATAAAAACTAAGCCTCTATCTAGAATAACATTGCCTTCCTGAATTGAAATGTCATAAAACTTAAGTAGCCTGCTTCATCATCCACCGCTAAAACAATCTGTAAAATAAAATGACATCTAATCTGTCAATATTTTTAACATTTTTGGATCTTGAAAATAGATATTAAATATGTTATGGCTCCACAACTCATAAATATTTGAAACTAATAGAAATATTAGTACTAAACTCCCCTAAGAAAGACACCCTTAAGCCTTGATACCCTCAGGATTTTTATATGGCTACTGTCATTATTTTTTACAATCCCCACAGCGCTAGATGCCCAAGAAAAATCCTATCTACTTATAAACATTCAATTATTAACCTTTAGGCATGGTTATTGCTAATCTTATAATTGCTTTATTTATTATAAGTATAATTACTCAATAACAACTAAAGTAGAGGCAATATTTATGAATAAATATACGTATTTAGGTCTTGCTGGATTAGTCACAACCTTTTTTACAATGCCTGCCACGGCTACCATTATGATGAACGATGCCCTACAGGATGACCTAAACAACATTACTAAGCCTACAACTCCGCCGACGCCGATTAATACCACTACCGATCAGGTATTTCCAAGCAGTCACTGGGTTATGGACTCAAGTGGGGGTAGCGAAAATAGAGTCGTCTTCCAAGCCACAAGTAATAATGGTTACTCCTTTGGTATCTATGACCCTAATAATATAAATACTACATTACAAATATTTAGTGCCGATGCGACAAGCGAAAATTCGGCGGTCTCATTGACTGAGAACGGTAATGAGTTCTCTGTAAATAATGGAGTTCCAGTACCTTTTACTAATGATCCGACGGATCAATTTGGTTATTACATTTCCGGCTCCAATGGTACTTTTTACTCTGATCCCACATTAAATGGTGGTGATCTCCAAATGGTTACCCTTCAAGGAAATAATAAGACCTATCTTAAGATAGGTAATAATCCTTATGCGAAGTTCTCATCAGGTGAATTCATTTTAGGGTGGAATACCCAAGGTCCGGGGAACACTCCCAACTCCAACTATACAACGGGGGGGGTCTATTTAATAGAATCCGTTCACCCAACGCCCGAACCTAGTATGTTAAGTATTTTTGGCCTTGGGCTGCTGATGATGGGCTTAATACCTAGACTACATCGTAGTCAACTGATCTCACTGAACCCCCATCTTGCTGTTTAATATTATTTAACTGATAACTTATTGATGGAACAGAACAGCCTAGTCTTTGCTTTACTAGGCTGTTCTCTATGCCTTCTAACCCTCATGCTCGCTTCTGTCAATTATTTTTACACTCCCTCCTATGGCTTACAGCTACACTACAGCTAGCCTAACAATCCTATAAGTCAGGCACCTAACAAACCCAGCTTTTTTATCTCCCACACCCCCGCTTCCTAAAATTCAGGCAAGCATAACCAAAATGTTAATACATTCTTTTTGAGTAAATGAAGTAACAGCACAGCTAATTTATTTTTAAGCCCATGGCGTTCATTATTTTACGCTCCTCACCCATGCCCGTTGATCTCCTATGTCGAAAAATGACGCTGTTAATGATGAAAGGGCGTGAGTTATTAAAGGCTTCTAGGCTGTGAGTATAAATCTTAATGGTAGTCATTTTGGAATGGCGGGCAAGTTGCCTCGCCGCTTGCAGACTAGAGCCGCCCATCAGCCCTACTACTGTATACCGTAGGCTGTGGGCGGTTAATCGGCTATGGTATTAAATAGCATATGCGAATTAATTTCGTTTTAATCAGGCCACTAATGGCTTGTACAGTGAGTTAGCTTTCTGCCTGGATTGTTACGGCTAACGCTAGTAAATAAAGGACAATCATCGCTAATGTTTCAGCGTGTTTTGAGATAAGTACGAATAGCGTATTCCGTATTTGTTGATACCTATATAAAGTCTGCTTTTTCATCTTTCCCTCTCCTTTGTACGTAAAATACAGTTTTACCGCTCGCCCTCCTCTTCCTTTCTTATATATACATAAATATATAGTAAATAAAATATATAGCGAATATACCTCTCAAGACTTAAGATCTTTATTCCCCTCAAATACCTTTAGCCCTGTCGCCTGCATCCTCTTATCTAAAGCTTTACGGTGATTTTTAGCGCTCCCCTTCCAGCCAAAGTAAGGATTAAGCCGATAAGAGCGGTTTGTACCCACTTTAGGCCCTTCTAAAAGCGCATCGATAGCAATGAGATTCTTAATAGCTCTATTTATATTAGGGCGCTTTATATTAATTTCACGGGCGATTTCCGCTTGATTGACGATGAGCAGGTTTTCAAAATCAAGCCGCGCTAATAAGGCCATCAGCACCCTAAAATCTTCCCCATTCAACCCGCTGGTTGCAAGGGCTTTAAGTGCTTCTTGAGACATCGCTAGCCACTCCTTTTCAAATCCATTTTGTCGCTTAGGAACAATATAGGCCACAAAACCCTTTTCAAGAATTCCCCCGTATTAGCATCTATTTGTATTTGGAGTTTGCGGCTAAATTTCATTTGGCTGTTCCCGGCAGCCTCATTCGATTGGCTACAATTCGCGTTTCGCAGGAGTCTTTTAGCAGTCATACAACTACCTCCAGTTTGTGTACCCCTCCACGCGCATAACTTTCGATTCTCCCAACCGTAGCTAACGCTAAAATATTCTTAGCTGCATTAACATCTCTATCATGAGATATATTACAGTCTGGACATGTCCAATTGCGCACCGATAACGGCATGGTCTCTTGTACGCTGCTGCACTCAGAACACGTCTTACTAGTAGGTGCCCAGCGGTTTACCTGCACAAACTCAGTACCAGCCCACTTGGCCTTATATTCCAATTGTCGGTTAAGATCGTGCATGCCTACATCCCCAATAGCTTTAGACAATCGTCGATTAGCCATCATACCCTTAACGTTTAAATCTTCCATAGCAATAAAACCTGCTTGGTAAATAAGGGTAGTGCTGAGCTTGTGTATCCAGTCTTGGCGGGTATTTCTTACTTTGGCATGCACGTTAGCAACGATAACTCGTTGTTTATGCCATCGTTTACTACCCTTTATCTTCCTAGAAAATCGTCTCTGAGCTTTCTTTAATGTGCGAGCATGTAAGCGTAGATGTTTTGGATTGCCTGATTTCCAACCCTCAGAAGTAACTACAACATCCCTAACACCTAAATCTATACCAATACCGTTTGGCTTTCGCGGTAGAGGTTGAATACTTTCTTCACACATAAAGGAGACAAAGTAGTGATCTGTACAGTCTTTAATAACTGTAACCACTTTAGGAATATCTATGGGCTTACGAGACCACTTAAGTTTAAGTACGCCTAATTTAGGAAGCTTGATAAATTCACCAGCTCGATACAGGTTAGTGATTATTCGTTGGTCTAGCTGATAGCGGATGCTTTGGGCATGTAACTTCTTTTTAAACTTAGGATACTTTGCACGACCAGCAAAGAAATTCCTAAAGGCTATATCTTGGTCTCTGAGTTTTTGGTTAAGAACTGTAGCACTTGCTTCTTTTAACCAACTATAAGTATCTAGTTGCTTAAGAAAAGTGAGTTCACGACTAAAATCTATCGCTGTGACTTTCTCACCATAGACTTTATAGATATTCGTACGCCAAGCTAAACAACTATTCCATACCCAACGAGCATGACCAAATTCAATGGATAATTGCTGGCGTTGAATGCTATTGGGATAGCAGCGAAACTTGTAGCTTCGTTGGATTTTAGTAGAATTAGATTCAGTCATGGCCTCAATATTTAAGGCTATTAGGTCTGTGGCAAGTGGGTAGTTGGTGCGCTAACATCAGCTACCTGCGCACTCGATTATACCGCGAATTCTAGCCGCCTCAAATCACCTTAAGCTGCCCTCGCGCTCTGTGCGCCGCCACGCTTCGCACTCTAGCTAGGGGTCATAACATCCCCGTATTCCTTCAATGTGTTTTTCAGTCATTATCCTAATTCCAGCACGAATATATATTACTGGAATAGTATCTTATAAGATAACCTTTATCTTTGTAAGTTATTGTAATTTTAACTGTTTTTAAGTCCTGATCCTGTATCTGTATATAAGAGAACTTTAATTTACCCCCGGACAATCAACTTTAGCCCCCGACTTACCAGCGGAATCAGCGCGTGACCGTAAGAGTCTAACGCACAGAAATAAACCACCGCTTAGGATATGAACGGGTTAAGCTTTCAACAAAAAAGCTCCTAGTACCTTGTTAATTATTCAGGCTTAGGAAACAACTGCTGCATCAAGCCTTTTTTATGGCGTTTAAGGGTGTCGATTTTTTGGCGTTGGGCGGTGATGAGATCATCGAGGGAAGAGAGGCAGGCGGCAATGCGGTGTTGTTCTTTCTTTTCAGAGGGGAATTTAATAAGCAATCCTCGTAAATCTGCCCCATATATTCGTGTAATCGTTGTGGAGTTCAAACTTCCCCAATCAACACTTAAGAGAATGGCATACAAAAATTCATTACTCACCTTAAGCGTTGGGTTGTCAATCCAAACAATGTTTGAATCTTGGTAGTATGCATCTTTCCCATCGTATGGAAGACATTTACCAACCGTTCCACTGCATGTAATCAATACCTCGCCTGTTCGAGGAAAGTTGTACTTGGCCTTATAGATCTCAAAAAGCTCTTTACTTATAAAAGCATCTGGTTTGCCGTCTAACGTACCGATTTTGAAAAATGGAACACCGCCAGCATCACTTGTTTCGTGTGCAAAAATCCTTTTGCACATCAATACATCACCAAACTGCCCTAGCTGCTTTTCTTCCCACTCCCCCGCCTCCCGAAATTCAGGAAAGCGTAGGCGGGGCACAGTTTCCCCTTCACGGGGGAACAGTTGTTGCATTAAGCCTTTTTTATGAATTTTGAGGGCTTCTAGTTTTTGGGTTTCTGCCGTGATGAGTTCGTCGAGAGAGGAAAGGCAGGCGGCAATTTTTTGTTGCTCTGGAAGTTTTGGAAACAATACCTCAGTTTTACGAAGCTCATCCATATTGATTTTACATGGAGCCGCATTCAATAGAGACTTGCTAAGAATTTCTTTTTGATATCGCTCTGACTGGAAATAACAATGTAGAAAGTATGAATCGGCAATTAGTGATTTTTTAATTACTGCTAAGGTTACGTAAATACTAAATTCATAATCCCAGTCAACAATAGTCGAATATCCAATTATTCCAATACGGGTGATAAGGATATCTCCTAATTTCGGTTTATTTTTTCGGGTCGCAGCAATATGGTCCTGCTCCGAAATAAACTTGTTCTTGTTTCCGCTAACGATGTTTTCCACACTAAAAAACGGGACTCCCCTTTCCGTATATTTCGGGGTTTGATGAGTTCCATCAAAGATAGATGGTGATACTTGATTTAGCGGTTTTATTTCCCACGCCCCCGCCTCCCGAAACTCTGGAAAACGTAGGCGGGGTGTTAAGGCCCTCTTTGGGTTGTGCGGATTAGTCATGATTCTGGATAAAACGCCTCATTCAGCACCTGCGCTATACTCCAGCCGGTTTGCTCAAAGTTAGCGGGAAAAGTCTTCTTAGCAAGGCCGGTTTCAAGCGCCGCCTCCCCAATTGCATCCAAATAAGCCTCTTCCATGATCTCAATTAACTTCGGTTTAAGACTAGGGGTTTTATTAAGTCTACGCTTTATTCTTCCGCGCTGGTTCTCAATGGTTTGTCGCCAGCTAAAGCCTTGATGAGTCGGCTGATACTGCCATTTAAGTAGGTGAATCAGTAATGCCATCAGACGACTTTCAAGCTCGCGCTCCTTGCTTGCTCCCATATCCTCCACCTCTTCAATCAATGCCTCCATATCTACCTCACTAAATCGACCCTGCTTAAGAAGGGCTGCTGTCTCTTGCGTCCACGCATAAAAATCAGCTTTATAGGTACTCATGGCCTATTTCCTCGATGATATAGTTATCCATTAAACCCTATTATCTATTGATGTCACTCATAAACTGCTAAAGAAACTAGCCTCCTAGGGTATTTTGGTTAAAATAATGATACAACAAGTTAAGCTTACTGCTTGCTTCACTTAATACCACCTAAATCATTGAGGTTTTAATATGGCTCATTCACATACCTTATTTCAACGCGCACAAGTCCATATTCCCGGTGGAGTGAATTCTCCCGTACGGGCCTTTAAAGGGGTGGGAGGTGAGCCGGTATTTTTCTCCCACGGGAAAGGGCCTTATTTATATGATACTGAAGGTAATGCTTATATTGATTATGTGGGTTCTTGGGGGCCGATGATCGTGGGTCACGCCCATCCTGACGTGGTAGCCGCAGTACAAGAAAAAGCCGCCCAAGGGCTAGGTTTTGGGGCACCCACCGCCATTGAGGTAGAAATGGCGGAAACCCTCTGCCGTTTAGTGCCCAGCATGAATCTGGTGCGGATGGTCAGCTCTGGCACCGAAGCTACCATGAGCGCTATTCGGCTAGCTCGGGGGTTTACCGGTCGAGATAAGATTTTGAAATTTGAAGGCTGTTATCATGGCCATGGGGATTCTTTGTTGGTGAAGGCTGGATCGGGGGCTTTAACGCTAGGAGTCCCTACTTCAGGGGGCATCCCTCTAGCCTTAGCAGAGCAAACCTTGGTGGTCAGCTACAATAATTTAGGGGCCGTTGAAGAAGCGTTTACCCACTTTGGTCAAGAAATTGCTGCCATTATTGTTGAACCTGTAGCGGGGAATATGAACTGTATTCTTCCGGTGCCTGGTTTTTTACAAGGATTGCGTAATATTTGCGATCAATATGAAAGCGTACTGATTTTTGATGAGGTCATGACGGGCTTTCGAGTGGCTTTAGGAGGAGCGCAGGCATTGTATGGCATTAAGCCGGATCTCACCACGTTAGGTAAGATCGTGGGCGGAGGGTTGCCCGTAGCCGCTTTTGGAGGTCGTCGGGAAATTATGGAGATGATTGCCCCTCTAGGCCCTGTGTATCAAGCGGGTACCCTTTCTGGTAATCCCGTCGCTATGGCCGCTGGACTGGCGACTCTTAAGCTCATTCAAGCCCCCGGATTTCATCAGCGCCTAGAAAAGCAAACTCAAAAATTGGTCAATGGCTTACTTGCTCTAGCACAAACAACCGGAATCCCCATGGCGGCAAACCAGATTGGGGGAATGTTTGGCCTGTTCTTTACTGAAGAGAAAGAAATTACTCACTATCATCAAGCGACAACTTGCCACCTAGATCGCTTTAGGCGCTTTTTCCATGAA
This sequence comes from Candidatus Nitrosoglobus terrae, assembly GCF_002356115.1. Taxonomy (NCBI): domain Bacteria; kingdom Pseudomonadati; phylum Pseudomonadota; class Gammaproteobacteria; order Chromatiales; family Chromatiaceae; genus Candidatus Nitrosoglobus; species Candidatus Nitrosoglobus terrae. The sequence goes on along the minus strand of NZ_AP014836.1, from coordinate 301,790 downwards.
ATGCTAAAACAAGGGATTTATCTAGCCCCCTCAGCCTTTGAAGCAGGTTTTGTTTCCAGCGCCCATGAAGATCAGCATATAGAAGCAACCCTACAAGCGGCAAAACGGGTATTGGCTGAGCTATGATCAAATCGGAATCATTAGGCCAGCTCAATCTTATTAACCCGTATTAATACTATATCAATGGATATTTCTTCTCTACTTGCCCCGCTGAATCAAGCCCAGCGTAAGGCAGTCGCTGCCCCATTAGGGCACCATTTAGTGCTTGCCGGTGCCGGCAGCGGTAAAACCCGGGTATTGACTCATCGAATTGCTTGGCTTATTCAAAGCCAAGGGATCTCTCCTTCTAACCTGCTAGCAGTGACCTTTACTAATAAAGGCGCTGGAGAAATGAAAGAGAGAATCGAAAATCTACTAGCAACTCCTATAAATGCTATGTGGGTAGGTACTTTTCATGGGCTTACCCACCGCCTGCTACGAATCCACTGGCAAGAAGCCCAATTGCCTCAAGCCTTCCAAGTTTTGGATTCTGAAGATCAATATCGCTTGATTCGTCAAGTGTTACAAAATCTCAATTTAGATGAAGATCGATGGTCACCTCGTAAAATTCAGTGGTTTATCAACAGTCATAAAGACAAAGGGCTACGGCCTCAACATATTGAAGATGGGGATAACGCTAACACTTGGCAAATGATCCGGATCTATCATAACTATCAAGATTACTGTAATCGCAATGGCTTGGTAGATTTTGCCGAGCTTTTATTACGCGCTTATGAGCTATGGCGAAACCACGCCCCCCTGTTGTCCCACTATCAAAATCGCTTTACCCATATTTTGATAGATGAATTTCAAGATACGAATGCCATTCAATATGCTTGGCTACAGTTGCTTGCAGGAGATAAAGGCGCGCTTTTTATTGTCGGTGATGATGATCAAGCTATCTATGGCTGGCGTGGCGCTAGGGTTGAAAACATTCAACAACTGACGCAGGATTTTCCGACCATAGGCATCACCCGCTTAGAGCAAAATTATCGCTCAACTCAGATTATCCTTGCAGCAGCCAATGCGGTTATTGCGCATAACGCGGAAAGGCTAGGGAAAAATCTCTGGACTCAAGATCAAGGTGGTGAGCTTATCCAAATTTATCGCGCCTTTGATGAACGGGATGAAGCTCGCTTTATCGTTGAGCGTAGCCTAGCTTGGCAAGCGCAAGGTAGAGCACGAGCTGATATTGCTGTACTCTATCGATCAAACGCCCAATCTCGTGTACTTGAAGAAATGCTTCTCCAAGCCCGTATCCCTTATCGAATCCATGGAGGGCTGAGATTTTTTGAGCGGGCTGAAATTAAAGATACCTTTGCTTATCTACGCTTAATGATCCATCGAGATAATGATCCCGCTTTCGCCCGCATCGTAAATACGCCTCCTCGCGGAATTGGGGATCGAACCTTAGCCCAAATTAGAGAAAAAGCCCAGCAGGCGCAAATTTCTTTATGGCAAGCGACAACTCAGCTTATTATCACACGATACCTTCCCCAACGGGCTATGCATGCCCTTTATGAATTTCAACAGCTGATCGAGAACATTACGATAGCCATCGAGGAGTTCTCTCTTCCTCAGAAAATTGAGCTTACACTTAATCGCAGTGGCTTACTGAGCCACTATCAAAAAGATTCCAGCGAACGGGGCCAATCCCGTCTTGAGAACCTAAAGGAGCTTATGAACGCAGCAGCTCAATTTAAACCTGAAGAACCTCACCTTAATCTATTATCTGCATTCCTAGCCCATACTACATTGGAGTCGGACGATAATACCTCATCAGAGGGCTGGGAGGATTGCGTACAGCTCATGACTTTGCATGCAGCAAAGGGGCTAGAGTTTCCATTAGTATTTATAACCGGCATGGAAGAAGGCTTATTTCCAAGCCCTAAATCTCTTGATGAACCCACAGGACTTGAGGAAGAACGCCGCCTCTGTTACGTCGGTATGACCCGTGCCCGTAATCATCTGTATCTCATACACGCCGATCAGCGTCGACTTTATGGATCAAACAGCTGCCCTAAACCCTCTCGATTTATCCGTGAGATTCCAGCCAAACTAATCTGTGAACTTAGACCACAAACATATACCCCCATTAATAGCCCTATCACGCATAAACCTGAATGGAATCTTGTTGCTAATAACACTGATTTCCAATTTGGCCAACGAGTTAGGCATCATAAATTTGGCGAGGGAACAATATTAGACCTTGAAGGAGAGGGAGATGCGATAAAAATACAAGTAAATTTTAATCAAATAGGCCCTAAATGGCTATCTTTAACCTATGCTAAGCTCCAAATTATTTAATTTATCTTGAGTATGGGTTTAAATAAAAACCCTTAAATCTGGATTCTCAGCAGTTAAATTTGAGGGCTAATAGTATCCTTGTTATCCTTTATTGTCATTTAAATACAGTAAAACATCAGGAGGCATTGGTGAATTTTCGTCAACTTATCTGGACCGTATTCGCTCTTTCCCTGACTTTATTCAGTATCAATGGGCTAGCCCAAGAAAAGAATAAAACTATACTTGGCTGGATTGAGCTTGCTCAAATTGTAGACTGGGATGCCGTTATAAAAGCCAAGATGGATACGGGTGCACTCACTTCATCTTTACACGCAACTGATATTAAATATTTTCAACGAAAAGGTACCCAATGGGTGCGCTTCAAAGTAGAGATTCAAGATCAAAACAACAAAAAAGAAGAAGCTGGCAAAATCTTCAAACTGCCCGTCTACCGTTTTGAAGAAGTCAGAAGCTCAAATGGTATTAGTCGTCGCCGCCCTATAGTGCTTATAAAGTTATGCTTAGGGGGTGAAACTTATGAAGAGCAGTTTAGTTTAAACGATCGCAGTAAACTCCTCTACCCTATGTTGCTTGGCCGACGCACTATTAAGCATTTAGGGCTGATTGATGTTACCAGTACCTATACCCTGCCTCCCCCTCGTTGTAACGCTGATACCTCCATACCTGATACAGAACAGGTAGAAGAAGAAAAATCTTAGGCTTTTAATTCGAGGCAGCTTGATGGTAACAATAGAGATAATTTAAAGAGCGTCTACTCAGCATATAATATCTATACCCCTTATGAAAAACCCATGGCACGCAATGGTGTAACTTACCACCAAGTCGCTAAAGCGGCTGCACAGCTGGCTGAAGTTGGGCAAATTCCTACCATTGATAAGGTGCGAAATATTCTGGGTACTGGTAGTAAAAGTACCCTTGCTCCACTACTTAAGCAGTGGAAAATGCAGCAAGAAGAAACGATTTCGGAGGCCGAAACAGGTTTACCCCAAGGGTTAATAGCCGTCGTTAAAGGACTCTACGAGGGAATGCAACAGCAAGCGCAAACCCTTATTGAATCGGCTCAAGAGGAAAACTATCAAAAGGTAAACACGGCTTATCAAGCCCAGAAAGCCGCTGAAGAGCGCCAACGAGAAATAGAAATAATTTCAGCGCAGCAACAACAGATTAATGGTCAATTAGAAGCAGATTACACTGCATTAAAAAAAACTTGGGAAGAATCTCAGCAGATTCAAGGGAAATTATTGCTACAAACAGAAGTGCTTACTCAGCGCTTAGAAGCACAAAGCCATAGAGTGCAAGATCTTAAACATCATCTTTCTCAGACTCAGAAAAATCTGGAACACTATCAAGAATCAGTACGCCAACAACGAAGCCAAGAACGCTCCGATTTTGAGCAACAATTAAGCTATAAAGCGTATAGCTTGAAAAAAATGCAAGAAGAAAATCAAATATTGCAAGCAGCTAATATTCAATTAGAAAAAGCAGCTATTCAATGGCAAAGCCAATACGAACAGCAAAATACTGAAAAAACAGCGCTGGCTGAAGAAATCAAGAATTTAAATCAACAAATTAAGCAACTCTACCAACAATTAAACATAGGAGAAGGTCGATACGAAATATTAACCCAAGCTCACCAGCAAGCTACTATCGTATTACGAGAACGAGAGCAAGATCTGATTAAACAGGAAAGAGCTTTAGCCATAGCTCAAGATAGGCTTAAAACTCTAAATACGATGCTAGAAAAAATTAAAGATCATAACGTGCAGTTACAAGCTGAAAATCAAATGCTAATCCAAGAAAAGGTTTATCTTGAAGAACAGTATAAGCAGTATCAACGTTAATATATAAAGAGGTAATTACTCTTAATTGAATTAGGATCTTAACCTTAATCCATGAGGTATCTATACATGCCAACTTTACTCATTACCGGCGCTAATCGAGGGATTGGTTTAGAATTTGCAAAACAGTATGCTGAAACAGGCTGGCAAGTACTTGCTTGCTGTCGTCATCCAGATAAAGCTGAGACACTTAATAAATTAGCATCACAGCATACCGGCTTATTTAATATATACGCATTAGATATTACTAAATTTGATCAGATTGAAAAATTAGCTATAAAGCTTGCTAATCAAAAAATTGATTTGCTATTGAACAATGCAGGTATCTACTCAGATACTGGAAATATTGGTTTTGGCACTATTGATTATGAAGCATGGATAAAAGCCTTTATGGTTAACAGTATGGCACCGCTTAAAATAACCGAAGCATTTATTAATCAAGTGGCTAATAGCCAGCAAAAGAAAGTGATTAATATTACCAGTAAAATGGGCAGTATTGCAGATAATACCAGTGGCGGTTCTTATCTTTATCGATCAAGTAAGACAGCACTAAATATGATAGTAAAAAATCTATCTATTGATCTAATGTCACGAAAAATTACTACAGCAGTTCTCCACCCAGGCTGGGTGCAAACTGATATGGGCGGCCCTAATGCCCTCATTACAGTTCAACAAAGCGTAACCGGAATGCGTCAGGTAATCGAGGGATTAACACTTGCTGATAGTGGGAAATTTTATAACTATGACGGTAAAGAAATTCCGTGGTAAACGTAATATAAGAAATAATAGCGTGTTTTATCCTACATCTAGCGCTTTCGCAGATACTCAATCTACCCAAAAAATATAAGCTAAGGTAAATTTTTAATGAATATGAAGGCAATCACTGCCACATTAGGGATGTTAGGTATCTTAGCGACGACAATGCTCCCGACCTGGGCAATATCTAGTAATGGGAATTTAATGGATTTGACTATCCATATAAAACAGACCATAGCTGGAGCATCAGCCCTCCCTGCTCGTACCTTGCAGAAGAAGATCTGCATGCAACCCGGAAACTTTGATCCACAAGCGTTCGCTAAAGCTGAATCTCGTAATAGTTGCAAGATTGAGCATTACCAAAAGGAGGGCAAAGTCGTAACCTTCGATATAGCCTGCACCAAGCCTGAGGCTGCCACCAGCCGCGGCGTGTTCCATCTTACTGGAGGAGCTGATTTCACCGGAACAACCCACACTACATTTAACACCACAGGTCGCGCAATCACAATAGATATTGATTATACCGGTAAGCAGGTAGGAATTTGTCCATATACCCCCCAAAAACCAGCTGATTAATCAACAATTAGCTATCATGATTTATTTGATAACAGGCTATTTTTATAATTCTAAAAAAGCCTAGGGCGTGCCTTTGATATTCATCTAATATTCAGCAAATATTCATCTTATCTTCAGCTTAAACTAATACGCTAATACAGGCTGCAATTGGTTTTTAATTAATATGATTACCAAGGCTGGAGAATTGCGTAGTGCTGCCGATAAAGCCTGTATCTAATAAAAAATATAAAGTTGCTAAAATTTTTAAATGTGTTATTATTATTGCCGGTTTTTTATCGTTGCTCCCCAATATCAGTTACTCATCAGCGGACATTCCACCTCATATCCCCGAACCCATGGTATACGATTTAGTTCGCTCACTTGGAGCTCCCAGAGGGGAGCTTGAAATAAATACCCTACTCGAGTACAGCGCTCAACGTGGTGAAATAGAGCCTAATCCTGAAATTGAGTACTCTTTTTGGGATGGGTATGCGGTAGAACTTGAAGTAGATACTCTTGTTTCCACTACTGATTCATCTCAGGCTACTCCAATCATTGCGGATTATAAGCCTTCGCTACAGGGAACATTTGGCTATGGTCAACACTTTATTCATGGATGGCAATTTACAGGAGAATATTATACTGATCAAATATTTAATAGAGGAGCAGGCTATTCAAATACCGCTCTATATTTAGTTGGATATCGCTTTAATAAGCGCTGGAGCACGTTTAATATGGCAGGTGTACGCCGCACTGCATTTAACGATTCAAAGAGTCGTTTTAAAGGGATATTCAATAGTGCCATTTTTTATAACCTATCGCATCGCGTAGTTCTTGGAATAGAAACTAATTGGGTATATAGACCCAATCTTCCTGATAATATTTTAATTGTACCTCAAGTACATTTAGGATTAACAGAACACATCACTTTACAGCTTGGAGCAGGTGTGCAACGGACCATGAATCATAATTTTGGCTACTCAGCTATGCGGTTTGTCTTTACCTTTTAAACCACTTTTAGCATTCGGTTTAGACAACTGCCCTACCACACCACTACGAGGGTATTCATAAATAATTAAGAGACAAGTATTAGAGATGACTCATCTAGGTTAAAGAATGATATTTGGTAAATTATAATATAAATGATAATTGTTAATAATTTTATTAATTTAAGGAGCTGCTAATGAACGTAAAAAAATGGATACTAATTATGGGTATTTTAGGATTAATGAGCACAGGAACAATCCATGCCAATGATGCTATCTCAGATCAAACTACAAAACTGAAAAAAGAAAATAAAAATAAACTAGATGAAACTACCCATACTAAAAATTCTGCCGTTATTGTAAAAGAAACAGTACATTTTTACCTTTCAAGATATCTACAAGTAATGAAATAATCCTTACACTCAGCTAACTGCCCCATTTATCATGACGGGGATATTCATAAATAATTAAGAGATAAACAATAAAATAACGACTTAATATCAAACAACCAACACTAAGGAGTTATTCATGAAGGTAAAAAAATTCCTCTTAACTATGAGTATTTTAGGATTAATTGGGGTAGGAGTAGTCAATGCTAATGATGCAACTAGCTCAACTCAAACTACAAAGTCAAATGAAATTCAATCCCTTAATAAACTCTTTGATAACGTAGCCACCCTCGCTAAGCATCCGGGTGCTGATGTAGAAGAAGTTAAACGGAAAAATAAAGCTAATAATAACTATTACAAAATAAAACTAAAGGATACTAAAGGCATAAAATGGGAAGTTAAGATAGACGCAGTCACCGGCCAAATCATCAGTGATAAACAAGACAGTTAATCCCTCATGGAGGGCGGCTTTAGCCGCCTTCCTTTTATTAGCATCATGGATTTTAAAAGCGGAATTAAGCCATGAAGAAGCATTACATTTGCGACAAGCAGGCACAGTGCTCCCATTTGAGCATATATTGACATTTGCGCTTAATCGCTATCCAGGAGCATTGCTACTAGAGTCGGAACTAGAGCGAAAAAAAGGTATCTATGTCTACAAGTTAGAACTACTCACTTCTTCTGGCATAGTACGGGAGCTTAAGATTAATGCCGGTAATAGTGAGCTGATTAAAGATGAATTGGATGACTAATGCGCTTATTACTCATAGAAGATAGTATAGCCCTCGCCGATCAGCTACTGCCCTTATTTAAAAACTATGGTTATGCAGTCGATTGGCTAGTTGATGGCCGGGATGCACTACCAGCTGTTCATGACAACCCCTATGATCTGGCGATCCTTGACTTAGGTCTACCAGGATTAAGCGGTCTCCAAGTACTACAGCAATGGCGTGCTGAAGGGTGCACACTACCCGTATTAATTCTTACAGCCCGAGATAGCTGGGCAGAGCGACTAGAAGGTTTACGCGCTGGCGCTGACGATTATCTATGCAAACCATTCCATCCAGATGAGCTACTATTACGAGTACAAGCAGTATTACGACGCAGCCACGGTGCGGTTAACACACCACGGCTAGAAGTTGGAAATTTAGCCCTAGATGAAAATCGCCAAAGCATCTGGCGAAATAATCAAGAATACGAACTTACCCGTGGCGAATTTCGCTTACTACGCTGTTTTATGCTCAATCCAGGTAAACTACTGAGCCGTATGCAGCTAAGTGAACACCTCTATGACGGTGAAAGTGAGCGAGACAGTAATGTACTTGAAGTACATATTAGCCGTATACGCCGCAAACTAGGAGAACAAGTTATCGAAACTCGTCGAGGTCAAGGCTATCTCTTCCTAGGATGAGATCTATCGGGCGTCAGCTAGGTATTAGCTTATTTATTAGCCTGCTGCTACCTGGTTTATTAATAGGGCAGATAGCCATTTGGTGGCTAGATCAACGCCAGCGGGTTACATTAGCTGTCAGCCTACATGATGAAACAATTAGTATTTTAGCCGCATTAAATCATAGTACAAATGGAATACGCTTGAGTAAACGGGCACTTGACCCAGTTTATCGACGACCCTTATCTGGTCGCTATTTTTTAATCATCCTCCCCAATGCTCATTTACGTTCCCGATCCTTATGGGATTTTCAGCTGCAAGCACCTACACAAGAAGGACTTAATTCTCATCTAATTGATGGACCTCAAGGACAAAAGTTACTCCGCTACCGAGCGCATTATCAAATAGCTGATCAACCCGTAATAATAATTGTTGCTTTAAATTACGCACCACAGCTTAATAATTTTACTCATGCTAAAACAGGCGGCCTATTAATTTGGATTCTAGTACTCGCAATACTGGCAGCGATACAGCAATGGCTAATTCGGCGGGGGCTTCGCCCGCTTCATCAGGTACGCCAGCAACTAAAACAACTCCGTGATGGCCAACGTACTATGCTGGATACCAATGTAGCTCGCGAGCTTAAGCCTCTAGTTGATGAAGTCAATCGGCTACAAGATTATACTGAGCGACAATTGCGCCGCTCTCGGCATGCGGTCGGGGATCTCGGCCATGGACTCAAAACTCCGCTGGCAGTCATAAAAAATCAATGCCGTATGCAGTTATTTTCAATTTCTCCAGAACTAGCCCATAATATTAATGATCAACTCTTGCAGATGGAAAATAGCATTAAACGGGCACTGGGACGTGCTCGCATCGCTGCTATTGGAGCAACAGCTACAAGTTGCTTTGCTCCTGCTGAGGATATACCTCTATTACTACGTACATTACAGCAAGCTCATAATCGCGATCTAAATTTAAAGGTTGAAGGTGATTTACCGTCGATAGCCCCCTTTGATCGGGAAGATATGCTAGAGATTCTTGGCAATCTACTAGATAACGCCTGTAAATGGGCCCATAAAACAGTTGTTCTATCCCTACAACGTCAAACAACAGCATTAATTATTATTGTGACGGATGATGGTCCAGGAATCGCACCGGATCACCGACAAGCCATGCTAGTACGAGGTCAGCGTCTAGATCAGCGGGTACCTGGCCAAGGATTAGGTCTAGATATAGTCAGCGATATGGTAGAGGTTTACGAAGGTGAATTATTATTAGATGATAAGCCGGAAGGCGGCCTAAGAGTACAGATATCCTTACCTTTACCTAGCAAGGTAACATAAATATTTTTTTCTCAAATTTAGAATTTAGATATCAGCAATAACCTAGATTATCTCAGCATCTACAGCCGAATAAGGCGTAAGCGCAAGGCGTTAATAATTATTGAAATTGAGCTAAAGCTCATGGCAGCTGCTGCAACCATAGGTGATAATAATATTCCAAAGAATGGATATAGTAATCCTGCAGCTACCGGAATCCCCAAAAGATTATAGATAAAGGCGAAAAATAGATTTTGTTTGATATTTTGCATGGTACTATGGCTTAGACGCCGTGCTCGAACAATCCCGCTAAGATCCCCCCTTACTAAGGTGATGCTGGCACTTTCAATAGCAATATCAGTCCCATTACCCATGGCAATGCCAACCTGAGCTTGAGCAAGCGCTGGAGCATCATTAATCCCATCCCCAGCCATGGCCACCAAATGGCCTTCTTTTTGTAGCTGCTTAATAACCTCGACTTTCCTCTCAGGCAAAACTCCAGCCTCAACTTGTGTAATTCCCAATTCCCTCGCAACTGATTCTGCAGTTGCTTGATTATCACCCGTCAGCATTATTATTCGAACACCTTCTTGGTGTAGCATGGCAATCGCTTTTGGTGTTGTGGCTTTAATAGGATCAGTAATACCAATAATACCCGCTAACCTACCATCAATAATTACAAACATAGCTGTCTGACCTTCAACCCGCAAAGCTTCAGCATGATGAGATAAAGGGCCTGGACTTAAACCCAGCTCTTCCAATAATTTCTCATTTCCAATAGCTACCTGCCGACCCTTAACTTGACCAATCACGCCTTTACCCGTTAAAGATTGAAAATCACGAACAGGTGTTAATTTAATTTTTTTCTCCTTAGCCTTACTCACAACAGCCGCAGCTAGCGGATGTTCACTCACTAACTCAAGGCTACCGCCTAGACGTAGTATATCATTTCCATTAAATCCGTTAATTACAATAATTTGGCTGACTACAGGCTTACCTTCAGTTAAAGTGCCGGTTTTATCGATTACTAAAGTATCAATTTTACGCATCACCTCAATAACCTCTGCGTTCTTGAACAATACCCCTGCGTTAGCTCCTTTTCCAGTAGCGACCATAATAGACATAGGCGTTGCTAATCCTAGCGCACAAGGGCAAGCAATAATAAGAACAGCAACGCAGTTGATTAAGGCATGAACCATTCTTGGCTCTGGGCCAAACATAGCCCAAATAATAAAAGTAATGATAGCAATCAACACCACAGCCGGAACCAGATAGGCAGCTACCTGATCGGCAAGTCTTTGGATAGGTGCTCGGCTATGTTGAGCTTCGCTCACCATGCGTACAATTTGCGCCAATACAGTTTCAGCACCCACTCGGGTAACTTTAATTTCTAGCCCACCCGTATTATTAATAGTCGCTCCAATCACCTGATCATCTACGGTTTTCTGCACTGGGATAGACTCACCCGTGATCATGGACTCATCTACTGAACTTACTCCTTCTATAACAATCCCGTCTACAGGGATTTTTTCTCCTGGCCGAACGCGAAGACGATCGCCAGGGCGGATGAAATGTAAAGGAATATCCTCCTCAATACCCCTAGCCCGGACTCGGCGGGCAGTTCTAGGGGCTAACCCTAGTAAAGATTTAATCGCACTTCGAGTTTGAGCACGCGCTTTGATCTCTAACACCTGCCCCAATAACACTAAGGTAATAATGACCCCGGCTGCCTCAAAATATACATCCACTTCCCCACTTTCTTGCCGAAATGAAGGCGGAAATAAATTTGGAAACAAAGTGGCTACGATACTATAAGCATAGGCAAAAACTACCCCTAAGCTAATTAGGGTAAACATATTGAGATTTAAGTTAAAAACAGGTCGCCAACTATGAACCAGATAAGGCCAACTGCTCCAGAGTATAAAAATACTACCTAACCATAATTCAATGGTTACAAGATAAGAGTTGGAGATTAAGTGTTTTGAAAAGGAGCCAGGAATCACATCTCCCACGAAAATGATAATAAGTGGGGTAATAAATAATATACTAGCCCAAGAAATAAAGCGTCGTAATAATGCAAGTACACCAATTTCATCGCTAATCACAGAACGCCAACCCCGAATCAAAAAAGGCCGGCCGCCCCAAAGCACAATAGGCGTAGCTAGTCCAAACTCAACAAAATTAAGCATTTGCGGTGAGGCTATATTCTCTGGAAATTCCCAAAAGAACATATCTCTCATTGCAATAAGCACTAGAGGTATAACTAAAGCAACGCTTATCCAAAAACGCTTCAGCATATCTACTAGCTCTGGGTTTTTTTCTTCCTCTAAAGTAACAACTGTACGCGGCTCCAGCGCCATACCGCAGATAGGACAATCTCCCGGTTTATCTTTCATCACCCCAGGATGCATTGGGCAAGTATATTGAGTTTTTTCTCTCGCGCTTGTATCGATTTTCTGCTCCAAATTCATACCACATTTTGGGCAATTCCCCGAGCCTTCCTGCTGAACATCAGGGTGCATAGGGCAAATATAGACACTGGGATTGGCTGTTCCTGATCCTAAATGACAAGCTTGCAACTGCCCATATATATTAGCCATGATCTTTCTCCAGTTTATTTTTATGCCCCGTGCAATGATTGCTCTTTACCATAAATAATCTCTACGACATTAATTCTTATTATTAAGAAATCAGTAACTCACCCAAAAGGCTAAAATACAATATTAAAAATACTTCTATAAGTAAGTACAAGAATAAAATTAAATAAAGATTGTATTATATTAAAAAACTTATATATTTTCGCTAATTTTATCTCAACCCTTAAAGTATAGCCTGTGAAATAAAATTTCACCTTTAAAGCGTAAAATAACTGTTAGTAATATTCATTAACAACATTGATATAGCAGCTTGCTTACCCTTTAACTGATGTTAATAAAACAATAGACTACAGAATAGTCACTACCTTACCTATTAAGATATTTGGCATTCTAAATTGGATATCCTCCTCGATGTTTCCATAGAGACTCATATTGGGCAGCAGTTTTAGGGCCAAATGTTTCAAAACTAGGGTTAGGTGATAAAGCGTAGGTTTCTCGAAATTTTTTGATTTTATCATGCTGAAGGTGCCTCAGCCGATTAAGCTTAATATCATGGATACGTATCGCGTTACCCGCGAAGATTTTTGCTTTTGCCTCTTTGCTTAGCGCGGGATATCTGTAGGCTTCTTGGAATTTTTCTGAGATCTCAAAACTAGAAAACGCTTGAATTTGATCCTGCGGACTACCATACCAAAGACTATCAGTACCCCAACAAATCCGCTCCTCCCCAAAATATTTAAGTAATTTACCCATCAAATGTGCTGCCTGATCGGGATAGCGCATCTTTTGACGCCATACACTTCCCAGTTCAGCATAGAGATTTCCCTGATTCGCCTTAAACCCATTTTCTTGATGGGATTTTATTAACCGATCTACCCCTTTTGGATTATTTGGGTTATAAGGCCCTTCTACTATTTCATTCTCAAAACCAGAATGAAAAACAATAAAAGTTACATCGGGGAACATTTTTGCGATCCTCCCCATATCCTCAGGAGAGGAATATTTATATTCAAGCCCAGGTAACGGTAAGCCTTTGTGAATACAAATAACTTTTTTCCCTAATTTACGCGCCTTTTCAATTACCGGGATTCCAAACTTTGGATCATCAAGAAAAAAACCAACGCCTTGAGGCCCCCATTGCGGATAGAGTTTCCAAGCATCAATCTGATATTTTTCTACTTGCTCATCCATAAAATCAATCGCGCCTTCCTCATTTGGAAGAACGCCACCATGAATGAGCGCTCGATTACGATCACCGAGAACTTCAACCAGATTTCTTACTTCTGCGGCATAAGAAGTAGGCGTTGGATTATGCCCTTTAGCACCCCATAGGGCAGAGACCACTGCAATATCAGTGTTACTATCGAGAAAAACTTCTTTAATTAGCTGCTGGGCGGAGTAGCAATCAAACCGATCCTTATTTGCTGATTCCCCCGAGCATTTAGGGGCTTGTTCAAACACTTTAGTGAGGTTTTCAACCCAAAGCTCTCCATCTTTACCAGCCACCCAGCTACCATAAGGTTGTACACAGTGAGTTTGCATATCAACGATTAAATCCGCTCCCACTACCGCTTTTTCTGCCAATTCCGGCTCAACCTCTGCTGCTTGGGCAATATTGAAGAATCCGCCTGTTACCCCTAAACGAGTATAGATATTATTCATCACAAGTAAGGTTGCCGCAGCCCCGCAGGCCGACTTTAAAAACTCCCGTCTCGTCTGATTTAGATATTTTGATAGATCTGAAGCTTTTTTACTTGCTTCTAAGTTAATCTGTCTTTCAGTCTCTGTAATTTGCCGAGGAGTAAATTCCCCATTAGAGGATCCATCTATTTTTATAGGCAACCGTTTCCCTTCTGGATCAAAATCATCATACATTTCCGGTCCTCCTTTAGGAGTGATTCTAGCGGTAGTTTAGGCTTACAAAGCGCCTGATAGACACAAGCCTTATCCTTAATATAGACAGAGAATAGGCTTTGAGCTAGGTATAGAAAATAGATAATACAGAACTTATTAAAATCGGCTATTGTTAATCTTAGGTTACTAAACCGTGTTGATTCATCGAGACTTAGTTAGTAGGGCACTGGCCGCATTGTCCTCAAAATACTGAGCGGCCTCAATATAGCTCCACACCGTTCTATCATGAGACCATCCTCCTTGGCGCTTAATAGATTCGAAGGAAGCCCCCGCGCGATAAGCAGAAGTGGCTAAGCTACGACGTAGGCTATGGCTGCTAAGTTCGGGTACAAATCCAAACCCTACTTGCTCAGCCACTCGCTTTAGAATAAAAGTGACACTGGCGGGGTGCAAGGGAGTATCAAGAAGGGCTTCCCATCGGTTTATTCGGCGAAATATCGAGCCAGAATTAATCTTTGCTGCTTGTAACCACTGCTTAAGTGCGGTTATCGGGCACAATACGCCCTCTCCTACAGGTAAAGCCTTAAATTTCCCTTCACCATTTGGATCCGTTTTTGATCGAGGGAGCACAATAACCATCCCCTCAGGCTCCCAATGTATTTCCTCTACTTTTATGGCTACCAACTCATTACGCCGAAAAGCGCCAAAAAAACCTATGAGGAGCAAAGCCTTATCCCGCAAATCCTTCAAAGTAGACGATTCTGATAATTGATTAATCATCATCTCTAAGTGCTCTAATTGAAAGACCTTGGCTTGACGCTTTGGCCTTCCATGTACCCGGATAATTCCCTGAAGGGTTTTTCGTATCTGAGGCGACGCGGTAGGATCAGGAAATCCTTGGAGCTGGTGCCAGTGGCGTAATGCTGTTAAACGTAATGACAATGTCCGAGGATTAAGAGTCTGGGCATGGGCCAATAGATAAGCCTGTACCATATTTGCTGAAGCCGGCAGATATCCTCCCCATTGTTCAAAATGACGAATAGCGGATTGATAGGCACGTCGGGTATTCTCAGCAGTAGCCGCTTCAAGATACTGTTGATGCCTAAGCGCTAACCTAGAGTCTTCAGAAACTTTTAGTTTCCCCTTCTCATCAGCCGCTAAAGGAATTAATTGCTGCCTCATCACTTATCTTAATATCTTATAATGAGAGATCACATCCTAGCTCAACGAGGTTATTTCACTTCAATTTTACCTACCATACCTGCTTCCATATGCCCAGGAATAAGGCAAGCAAAATCAACAGTACCCGGTTTACCAAACTGCCACACCAATGAACCACTTTCTCCTCCAGCCAATGAAATCGCATTGGGCTCATCATGCTTCATATCAGGCATTCGGTGCATCATCTCTGCATGCTCCTTTAGTTCATCCATAGTACCAATCACCATCTCATGAGGAATTTTTCCCGCATTTTTCATGCTGAATTTAACGATCTCACCAGATTTAACGCTGATTTGATCCGGGATAAATCGCATCTGATCATTCATAGTAATTTCAATAGTTTGGCTCACTTTATCAGGATTGCCGGGCTTTCCTGCTGTTGAAGAATGTGCGTGTTCATGCATATCCTCCATACCATGGTGATGATGATCTTCTATATCATGATGGCCATGATGGGCGCTATCCTCAGCTGCTAGCGCAAAGGCCGATAATATGCTCAATACTAGAATTGGTAATTTTCTCATTACATTTACCTCCATATGTTTATTCTTGGTATCACACTTAATTAACACGAGTGTATAGCATCACTTTAAGCTCAAGCAATGATTGACATCCTCCCCGCCCTAAAGGACGGAGATTCCTTCTGCGAGACGCTGATGCCCCAACGCAAGAATATTCATGGCTGCATTCATGTCTCTCTTGTGATGCGCTCCACACTTAGCGCATGACCATTCTCTTATTCCAAGTCCTGTCCTCTCGGACTGCTGTCGCTGATACAGCCACAGCACGAACAGGACTGGGTAGTGTAGGCTTCGTTGACTTCCAAGAACTCAGCTTGCATCGCTTTCGATTTATAATCAAGCTGAGTTTTCAGCATGAACCAGCCTGCATCCAAAACAGACTTTACCATTTTGGTTTTAGCAAGAGCAGAACTGCTGACATTACCAACAACCAACGACTATTAATGCGTTATTTTTAGCTATTTGGGTGGTGAATTTATGTATGGTGTCTAAACGCCTATTTTTAATCTTGGCGTGAATAGCTTTCACCCGATTCTTATTGTTAGCGCGTTGTGCTTTTGCCAGCTGTCCTTCCTCATTACGGTAGAAACAATGCGCTTCCAGTTTTAAACCCTTACTGCAAGTGGCTACATCCTTTAAGCCTAGGTCGATACCCATTGCTTTAGTCGCCGTTGTTTTCTCCACGGGGACGCTAACGACAATATTGAAATATCAGCGCCCTCTAGTATCTTGTGAGAAAGAACCGGAGCGGAGATCGTATTGAGATAGACCATAGCTATCCCAGACCTTGAAATAGTGACCAGCAAAATAAACTTGCCCGCTTTCCCATTCGGCTGCACCTTTTTTAAAGGGCACCCATCCTAGAGAGCGACGCGAGCCATCAGATACTCTCCAGCGCAATTTATCAGTTTTAAACTGCTTTCTGGATTTGGCGTGAACCGCAATTACTTCCTGAACAGTGGTAGAGTGAACAATAAATCCTTGTTCTGACTTAATGCCCTTTAATAGCTTTTGCAGGTCGTAGGCCGTGAAGTTGTTACGGATATAGCCTACCCCAGGAATAGGCATATAAGAATATTCCGCTGTGATTTCGTTAGCTGCGTTCCAAACTTGATTGGCTTCAAACACCATACGCTCAAGGACTGGTTTATGCTTATCCTTAACTCTAACCTTTAGAGTTTTGATTGTTGTACTCATAATTGATAATATTACACAATATATTGTGTGTTACAATAAGGTTATTTATGCCACAAGTCAGGTATCAAATGGTCATCCCACAATGGCTGAAAGATGCAGCAGAACGGGAAGCCAAGAAAAAAGGCATTCCGCTTGCCGAGTACATCAAGGATTTGATTAAGCGCGACATTGAACAACAAAACCGCCCTACATCCCCTACCTAAAGAAAGCGGCTTTGGGCGAAGTTTTGGTAAAAATTATTATACCACTGGCTTTTATAATGGATTTTAGATCTTAAAAGACAGCTAACCGTATAGCCTATTTACTTGTTAACTTAACTTATTTCAGCTCATAGTTAGTAAAATGCTCACTTAAAATCCAAACATATGATCTAAGCTAAAAGTCTCATCCCCATAGATCAACCCGTGATAGCCAAACAGACGACAACTAAGATCTCGGATCAATATATAGGCGTTTTGCCCGGCTCGCGCTCGCTCATACTTATTGAATAGATCTTGATAATACCAAAGTAATGAGCCGCTACAGGGGATGGCTACGCGTCGATGAGCTACTTCGGCACCTTTGCTACTACAGAGAACAAGCTGAGTATCCGATCTTGGATGCCAAGGAGAAGAAACTGGGTAAATAAGATGGCAGAAAGTATCTACTGATGTCGACCCAAGGCGTAAGAATAGTCGGGTAGAAAGCCCCGGTGGCCGTCCTGTGTAGGACTGGGGTTCGTCTTTATAGGTAAGTATCGTATTAAAGATATGACTACCAAAACTTGTTTCTGCGCTATAGTTATTTACCCGATCTCGATAACGAAATAGCCCATGAAGCCAGCCATCCACCTCTGTGGCAACTTTAAAATCATACATTAGCTCCATATGGCCATAACCCCCTGGGAGTTTTTTTCTCTCCAGCACAGCATCAATATCTAGGCACACACTATGGCTGCGAGCAATAATACCGAAAGTATGACTCGTTATCTCTTGGCCAGAGGCATCATAAATTAAGAGCTTAACAGGCAATTCTTGCTGACTGGTGGCCATAGGGGTAGGGAGAATCAGACTTTGCCAACGCCCTTGAGGTAAAACAGGCGCAGGCAATAAATACCCTTTTCCGAGCCAAGTTTTTAATTTAGAAATTTGGACATCGGGCTTAAGATCGACCCGCTCTACATTCGCATGAGCGATGCGTTGGTGGTTATTAGCCGTAATTACTTCATAACGTGGACGAACAAAATACTTTCCTGCTTGTACCTCTAACTGCTGAGGCCAAATAGCCTCTGGTATCAATTCAGCAACATTCAAAGCATAGGTTCCAAAAGGAGGAATCTCATGATTAAGCCAAGCAGTTTGAGACGATCCTAAAAGATTTAGCCCAATTTTACCGGCAGGAATAGGACAAGGATGGCTATTTTGTACCCAAAGTATTACTTTCTCACCAACAGCAGGGGCTGGGAGTCCAGCATATAGCTCTGCGGGCCAAGCATTAGCATCATGGGTACAGGAGAGTACCTGTTCATTCTCACCATATATATCTAACGCATATTTCACTACATCATGCCCAGCAATTCGAAGACCATGTAAAAAAAGTGTGCCTACGAAATCATCTAGACCAAAGCGTTCCCTAATTTGGCGGCTATCAATAACAATACTGTGAACGGCAGGTGATAAGGGTATTTGCCACTGAGCTAAGATTTCACCCACCTCATTATATAAACAGAGCCATAAAGCGCTATCCCGAGCGCCATAACCGGCCCAATAATTAGCCGTTACCAACCGAGTATGCTGTCCTGCCATATCACGGAATAAAGCAAAATTAGTCGCAAAATTTAAGGGATCAAGATAACGGCTACGGTTAGTGAGCATGTCATCAGGTAGACGTAAGGCATCCAAAGTAAATACTTCAGCGCCGGCAGGAATCAAGTGCTTAATTTGCTGATGATATTGTCCAGCATCAAACGCAACTAAAAATACAGCGGCTACCTTATAATTCTGAAGCTCAGTAACAGGTTTAGCCTCTTGCCCTAAAACAATCTCACCAATGGTATTAGCTTCCTGAACAAACACAGCGACCACATTCAATCTGGATAAATTGTATAAAGCTGCAAAACTTTCGATCTGATTTAATGGATCATAAATTGCTACTGGGCCTCGATCCGCAAGCCGATCTAAAAGAGCATGAGCCTTAGTGACTATCAATGGATGGCCAAGGGCTTTAAATAAACTCTGGCCTCCCTTGGTATTACTAAATACTTCAATATTCAGCGCCATAAGCAGCGTTTATACGATAACTGGATATCTAAATTATTTGATTTTCGAACCATTAGCTATGGGGCGCTCGCTTTATTACTTTACTGTAGTCATAGCTGTATCCTACCCGTATTAGCTCATCTACTGGGTGAATACTTATCGCCTATGGCCAAAGTTAAAGCAATTAACCACCAAGAAATAGAAGACCAATAGCTACCATAAAAAGCTAAGTGAGCATTAAATGGGAACACAGCCACTAATACACAAAGGCTGTAGGGTACTGCATAATAGATTTTTTCAGCTAACAGTCTACGAATATAGCACCAGAAAAACCATCCAAATAAAATATAGCCCATTATGCCTAGAAGACCTGTCTCTGCCCCTATCTCCAGCAACATCAAATGAGGATGGGTTGAGCACCCGTTGTTAGGCTCAAAATCTGCAGTACTCTCTTCCTGAACAGCATAATCTTGGCATATATAACGAAAACCCCGCACGCCCACACCATTTAACCAATGATCTGTTGTTATAGCTAATGCGGTTTCCCATAGAGCTAACCGATAAGAGGTCGCTGTGTTAGCTATCTGATAATTACCAGAAAATAACCCTAACGCTTGCTCTACCCGATGTAAAAAAGGCGCATAGGATAACGTTGTAGGAATAAGCAGGATCATACTTATCCCTACAACTAGAATCGATTTCTTCCAATACTGCCAAAATCCCATTTTATACAAATAAATAGCATAGGTAACGGCTGCAATAGCAAACATCATCCAGGCTATCCTACGACCGGTAAACAGTACCGCAAATACCAGCAAAACTACTAACAGCCAAATCCAGCCATAATGGATAACATAGCGCCGTAGTCCTTCAAAAAACAGGGGAGATAACACCGCTAGCACATGCCCAAGGCGAAATTTAGAATAAAAAAGGCCAGTAATATGCCCTTCAATCAACGGATAGCCTAACAAATCATAGCTGAAAAACAGCTGAATTATTGCATCTATGCACCAAATAGCCACGATGATAGTAGTGGCCACTAGTAGTTTGTTCTGAACATATTTTTTTCGTCCTTCCCTGATTATAAAAATAGCGGCAGGAAAATATAACAAAAAAGAAAAAACAGTATATAAGCTACGGGGAAAATAGACGGCCCCAATTAAAGACAAGATCATGGGTAGCCAAATACAGAGAAATAACAGCACAAATAGGCGCTGAATTGGGTCATCCCACACTTCCTGCGGCTTTTGTACTAACTGATACAAGCCAATAATCGCCATTGCTGTCATCGGCACCATTGATGCCGCATTGGTCGGCAAGAGCAATATAAACGCAAAAATTAACAACCACCCATAATTAGCGGTTAACCATATCCTTAGATTAGAGATTGCCATTTAGTACCCTTATAATTAATAGCGCTAATTGCACAACTAGTCATTGATAAATTTTTAGAGAAAAAACAGCTCATAACGTATTACATCATACAGCCACGCCATATCTTGCTGTTATGTAATTCAGTTATTACATACTCAGGTGTAATCCCTTCCATATTGGAACTACCTGACGGCGGGATAAGACAGTGAATATATTGAGAATGGCGTAATGGAGGCGATGCTCCAAATAGCCCCCAAGCAGGGGTCTCTACGGCAGCTGCCATATTTAATACCCCCGTATCATTGCCTATATAAGCAGCACATAGGGCAAGCAATGCCGCTACCTGCTCTAAAGATAACCCTAGCGCCTCTCCCGTTACTATCCCCGCTTTGTTTAGCTCAGTACTGATACGTTGCCCCATTGCCTGCTCTCCCGATCCGCCTATGATCAATATAGTCCCTGCATCCTTACGTAAGTAATGAGCCAATTGGATAAAATTCAGCTCGCCCCATTGCTTGTAAACCTCACTACTGCCAATGCCTATCGCAATCCATGGTTGGGGCAATCTTTGGTAACGAGTCATGACGGCTCGCTGGGCTGCTGGATCAATGACTAGTTTCGGCTCTTTTTCCACTGGAGAAATAGGACTTAATGCTAATAAACGATTCATGAGATCTAACGGGTGACCATGGGTTTCATTTGGCGGCAACCTTATTGGGTGGTTTAAAAAATATTTCTGCAACCCCCGCCCATAACCCACTCGTTCAGGAATCCCTGCTAGCCAACAGATAAACCCATAGCGTGAACTTCCATGTAGTACCCATACTTGGCGAAAATGCTGCTGGCGTAAAAGCTTTACCAAGCGCATGATCCCCAATAAACCATCATGCTGACCGGGGTTACGCTCTAACCAAAGTACCTGACCTATAGCGGGATCTGCCTTTAGTAAGCGATCGGCCTGGCTGCGCGGTTTAGTCAGCACGGTCACACAACCTTCTGGGGAATGAGCCGCAATAGCATGAATAATTGGCAGATGCCAAACCATATCACCAATACCCGGTAAAGGCTGAATAATCAAAATACCCCCCAAAGATGAGAGTGAGGGATTCACAGCCACAGTCTTCTACTCATAATAAAGTAAATTTACGAGGGGGAATAACGCAGCTCGCTATAACATTGCAGCGTTTTCTCTAACATACATTCCAGCGTGTAGTACTGCTTTTTCGGTACTATCGGTTTTTCCTTAATAAATTCAATCACGCGATTGGATAAAGCTCGTTGATCTCCTAAAGGAACTCGCCCCTGTGGAAATAAATTCGCTAAAATCTCCCCCACTCCTCCATGATCATACCCTATCACAGGAACACCTAAGCTTAATGCTTCAAGTACCGTGCGGCCAAAAGATTCAGGTTTTTTTGAAAGCGACATCACTAAATCAGACATCGCATATATTTCCCGCATATCACTACGATGTCCGATAAAGGTGACTACTTCCTGTAATGTCTTGTGGATAACTTCCCGTTTTATCTCATCAATATAGCGTCGACGTTTAGGATCTTCTTCGCCTACAATCAGGCCATGTACCTCATACCCTTCCATGATTAACCGCTCAATTAGTACAATAAAGTCCCCATGCCCTTTAAGACGGGTTAAGCGGCCGGGTAAAGTCAAGATTATTTTCCCTTGAAGCTGCGGATAGGTAGTATTCCAGTCCGTCAGCCAATGTCTATCAGGTCGATAACCATAGGAATAAATTTCTGGACTCACCCCGCGAGGGATAACCGCTATCTTCTTAGCAGATACCTGAGGGTAATATTTAAGCACATAACGGCGCACCGTCTCAGAGACGGCAATAATCCGCTCTCCTTGAGTCATGATTTGACTATAGCGATTCACTGAATAGAGGCCATGTACAGTCGTTACGAAATGAGGTCTAGCTCTCTCAGATATACTTCGCCAAGCTAACCATGCTATCCAAGCGGGTAGTCGTGATCGAACATGAAGAATATCTACTTGCTGCTGAAGAAGTAAGCGTCGTAACTTTAGAACTAGAGCTAAAGTCCAAGGAGATTTAACCCCAATAGACCATTGCTGATGTTCACTTCCTTGCTGCCTGAGATCTTCCACCAAACGCCCACCCCCAGAGATCACCATAGAGCGATGCCCTTGTTTCACTAATTCTGCCGCGACTTCCAAAGTCCCGCGCTCTACTCCGCCAGATTCTAACGCGGGCAGCACTTGTAATACTGTCAATGGTCGTTGAGCTATTCTCATTACGCAGACAAGCGCTATCTAAGATGGATACCGAGTGCTTATGTCAGCTTACCTCTCAAGCTGGCGTAAAAACTCTGGGATAGCTAGAGAGGAGCGATGTATATCCGCATTATAATAAATGGTAGGAAAAGTTTTAGCAGCTGCATCTTGCTCTCGAAACTGAGACAAAGAACGCCCAGCCAAAGTCGCGCTCCACCAACCAGAAGGGTAGACACATTGGGGATAGGTCAGTGTCCGAATTTCTGGGAATCCTCCATTTTTCATCTCAGTATGGATTTTTTTAAGTAAATGAAAATGAAGTAATGGAGATTCGCTTTGCTGAACAAGAATACCTGATTCCCCTAATAATCGGCGACAATTCGTATAAAATGATGCTTGAAATAAGCCCTCTGCAGGACCTACGGGATCTGTACTATCAATAATAATAATATCAACGCTATTTGCTGGCGCTTCAGCTACAAAATGAATACCATCATCAAAATGAAAACGAGCACGTGAATCATGGTTATTTTCACATAACTGGGGGAAATATTTTTCTGCCAATCGAGTCACTCGCTCATCAATTTCCACCTGCTGAACTTCTCTAACCGTGTTATGCTTAAGGACTTCTCGCAAAGTACCGCAATCTCCTCCTCCAATAATGAGTACACGCTCAGGATGAGGGTGAGTAAATAAGGCGATGTGAGACATCATTTCATGATAAAGAAAATTATCTCGCTCTGAAAGCATAATACAACCATCAATGACCATTAACCGACCAAAAGTCTTCGTCTGATAAATTTCAATATGCTGATAAGGAGTTGTCTCTGCGTGAAGCTTTTCCTGAATTGCAAGAGAAAAAGCCAAGCCCTCCTCTGCCTGCACTTCAGTAAACCAACTCTTTGGCGCTAACCCCATGATGACCTCTCAAATATAGTTGTATTAAATAACTAAAATCAGAAAATAATAGCTACCCTACATTACCCTGACAAGTCAATGACCAAACTCCATTCTAAAAACATCCATACGACTACACCGATGGCTTGGACCATCCAGCATTCTCAAGAGCTATATAATACCGCCCAATGGAGCGAAGGATACTTCGATATCAATGATCAAGGTCATTTAATTGCTCGCCCTGAAGGACCAGAAAGTCAAACCGCCATTGATCTGTATCACGTCAGTCAAGCACTACCAGAAGCGGGGCTTTCTTTGCCCGTTTTAGTACGTTTTTCGGGAATACTACATCATCGGGCTAAGAGTTTACGCGCTGCTTTTACTCAGGCCATGGCGGCTACTCACTATCAAGGTAGCTTTACCCCCGTCTACCCGATTAAAGTAAATCAGCAACGACAAGTCATTAAAGAGATTTTAGCCTCAGACCCTCAACGCATAGGGTTAGAAGCTGGAAGTAAACCTGAGCTACTAGCGGTAATCGCCCTATCCCAAGCCGGATCTCTAGTGATTTGCAATGGCTATAAAGATCGTGAATATATTCGCCTCGCTTTAATAGCTCGTCAGCTTGGCTTACGCATCTACTTAATCATAGAAAAACCTTCAGAGCTGCATCACGTTATTAATGAAGCGCAATCGTTAGGGGTCAGACCACTACTAGGAGTACGGGTTCGTCTAGCCTCTATTGGAAAAGGTAAATGGCAAAATACGGGCGGTGAGAAAGGAAAATTCGGCTTATCCTCTGATCAGGTACTAACTGTAGTTCATCAACTACGTGAAGCTGGAATGCTAGATTGCCTCACTCTACTCCATTTTCACATGGGATCGCAGCTTCCCCATATTAGCGATATTCAGCAAGGTATTCAGGAAGCAGGCCGCTATTATGCGGCGCTACATAAACTTGGAGTCCCCTTAAGCAGCGTTGATATAGGCGGGGGATTAGGGGTTAATTATGATGGCACCCATACCCGCAGCTTTTGCTCTACTAATTACACTCTGCTGGAATACGCCCATAAAGTAGTACAAGCGCTATGGGAAATCTGCGAATCACATCAACTACCTCACCCTGAGATTATTACCGAAGCAGGACGAATGATGACCGCTCATCATGCAGTCCTTATTAGCAACGTGATTGATACCGAATCTGCTCCCGGTATAAAAACACCTTCTACTCCAGCTCCTGACGACCCTCTTATTATTCAACAACTATGGCATAGTTATCAAAATATTACCCGCCGATCAGCCATTGAATCCTATTATAATGCTAGCCAAAGCATCGCTGATGCCTTAAAAATGTTTAGCTATGGAATGATTAGCTTGCAGCAACGGGCGCAAGCCGAACAGCTCTATTTTGCCCTGTGTCGCCAAGTCCATACTCATTTAGACCCCAAAATCCGAGCCCATCGGGAGATTCTGGATGAATTAGAAGGTAAGCTTACCACAAAGGTATTTTGTAATTTCTCCTTATTTCAATCTTTACCCGACTCTTGGGCCATTAATCAGATCTTCCCTATCGTGCCTTTGCATCGATTAGAACAGATTCCAACCGAGCAAGCATGGATAGAAGATCTCACCTGTGATTCTGATGGGCGCGTTGATTTGTATGTAAATGGAGAAGGTATTGAAACTCACTTGCCGCTCCACTCCCTTACTTCTGATAAACCTTATTTACTGGGGTTTTTCCTAGTGGGCGCTTACCAAGAAATTCTTGGAGATATTCATAACTTATTTGGTACCCCAGATTCGGTTCATATAGAGGCTGATACACAAAAAGGCTTTCGCCTACTTCATGCCCTTAAAGGGGATACCGTAGCATCGGTCTTGCGCCAAGTGCGCTTTGAAGCTGATGAGATAAGGAACAGCCTACTGACTAAGCTAAACCAAACAACCCTGAGCGATAACCACCACCAACTTTATCTTCAGGAACTTGAAGCAGGATTGAATGGCTATACTTATCTAGAAGATTAGAATTGTCTCTAGTAATAGGGTTTTTATTTTATACCCTGAGTAGATTTTAAAAACGAAATAAGACCCAGCTGGGAAATAGCGCATCTGTATCAACGATCCCCGGTCCATCAAAACGCCTATCAAAGCTGCCACTTCCATTAATATCTACAAGGTAATAATCAGGGCCAACTTCAGGAGTCACCTTGATTTTATAGAGCTTTCCATTAAGACGATATTCTTCAATCCTGACCTTTCCTTCTTGAATAATCCTAATTTCTGGCCCAAGGGTATCAGGCTCTTCAGACAAAGGAGGAGGAGCGGGATCAGGAATACGATCTTCAGGATCTGCTGCAAAAATGGGCTTAGATAGCAGAAACAATAATCCACAGCAGAGATAAAGGGAGCGCAGATCACGAAATATAGTCATAGCTGTTCTCCAAAAGGGTTTTTATTATAGTGTAGCCCATAGACTCAATAAGATCTGTGCACTATTTCAAATGCTTAAAAATCTAACCCAGAGAATATCTTTATTAATATTGGTTTGATAATTATTACTCAAATACGCGTATCTAAATGTGAATATAGCAAAAAACTCAATACTTACCCTAGTTGATGGCTCTTCTTATCTCTTCCGCGCCTTTCACGCTCTACCTCCCTTAACCACTGCTACTGGACAGCCTACGGGGGCCATCTACG
Source organism: Candidatus Nitrosoglobus terrae (assembly GCF_002356115.1). Lineage (NCBI taxonomy): Bacteria > Pseudomonadati > Pseudomonadota > Gammaproteobacteria > Chromatiales > Chromatiaceae > Candidatus Nitrosoglobus > Candidatus Nitrosoglobus terrae. Next base: position 275,357 of record NZ_AP014836.1, on the reverse strand, counting down.
GGGTGATTAATATGCTGCGCAAACTACTCGATGAGCACCAACCCCAATATATTGGCGTAATTTTTGACGCTAAAGGGAAAACATTCCGTCATGAATTATTTAGCCCATATAAAGCCCATCGCCCTTCAATACCCGATGATCTGGCTTGCCAAATTCAACCTTTACACGATCTTATCCGCGCTCTTGGCCTACCGCTTATTTGCATTGAAGGGGTTGAAGCCGATGATGTGATTGGCACTTTAGCCCAACAAGCGACTGCTCAAGGCATAACAACGATCATCTCCAGTAGTGATAAAGATTTGGCCCAGTTAGTCAATAATCAAGTCAGCTTGATTAATACCATGAATCAAGCAAAGTTAAATTCAGCAGGAGTAAAAGCTAAATTTGGCGTTTCTCCTGAGCAAATCGTGGATTATTTAGCCCTAGTGGGCGATACGGTGGATAATATTCCGGGAGTACTGGGGATAGGCCCCAAAACAGCCGTTAAATTACTCCAGCAATACCAAACGCTAGATCAAATAATCGCCCACGCCCATGAAATTAAAGGCCGAATAGGAGAGAATCTACGCTTCCATCAAGATCAATTTCCTTTAACTAAGCAATTAGCCACTATTCGTCGAAATATACCGCTAGATCTAAACCCTAAAGATCTACAACGCCAGCCATTGGATATACCTGCTTTACATAGGCTGTATGGTCTGCTGGAATTCAAAACATGGTTACATGAGCTTCCAGCCCATGACTTAACACCTATAGCATCCACACCCTCCTCATCTACTTATGAAACTATACTGTCCTTTGAAGCCCTTGAGCGCTGGATAAAACATCTAGAAGCTAGCGAATTATTTGCCTTTAACTTAGAAACTAATTGCCCAGATTACATAGAAGCTGAGATTGTAGGTCTCTCTTTTGCTATTAAGCCTAATGAGGCTGCCTATATCCCTATAGGCCATGATTACGCAGACGTTCCCCCTCAGCTATCTCGCACACAAGTTTTGACCCGAATTAAACCCCTATTACAAAATGCCCGTTTGAGAAAAATAGGGCAAAACCTCAAATTTGATTGTAATGTACTTGCCAATTACGGCATCGATTTAACGGGTATTTGCCATGATTCGATGCTGGAATCCTATATCCTTGATAGCACAGCTGCTCATCATGACAGGGATTCCCTAGCACTTAAGTACCTTCAACATACTCCTGCCCGCTATGAAGATAATGCCAGTAAAAGTACTTCAAAAGTACCCTTCAATCAGGTAGCTATTGAAAAGGCAGCACCCTATGCAGCGGAAGCAGTCGATATCAACCTCCAGCTTCACCATTGCCTCTGGCCCCGTTTACAACAACATGATCGCCTTTGTCGCCTCTATCAAGAAATAGAAATTCCCCTGATTCCGGTACTATCACGCATGGAGCGCCATGGCGTTCAGGTAGATACCGTCCAGTTAAAAATCCAGAGCGATGAGCTAGCAACACAACTTAAGGCGCTTGAGCAAGCAGCCTTTGATATTGCTGGAGAAACCTTTAATCTTGCCTCCCCTAAGCAAATTCAAACGCTTCTCTACGAGAAACTAAAATTACCAATCACTCGCAAAACCTCCACCGGCCAACCCTCAACAGCAGAAACTGTATTACAAGAATTAGCCCTCAACTATCCACTGCCACGATTAATTCTTAAACATCGTACCTTAAGCAAGCTTAAATCCACTTATACTGATCGCTTACCCTTACAAGTCAACCCGCGCACAGGAAAAATCCATACTTTTTACCATCAAACCATGACTACCACTGGACGGCTTTCCTCTTCAAACCCTAATCTGCAAAACATCCCCATTCGTAGCGCTGAAGGCCGGCGAATTCGTCAAGCCTTTATTGCTCCACCAGGCTATTGTCTGCTCGCAGCTGATTACTCCCAGATAGAATTACGCATTATGGCCCACCTTTCCGATGACAAAGGGCTGCTCGCTGCTTTCAGTGCTGGAGAAGATATTCATCAACGCACCGCCGCCGAAATTTTCAATACTTCACTAGCAAAGGTCACATCAGATCAGCGACGTAGCGCTAAAGCCATTAACTTTGGCCTTATTTATGGCATGTCTGCCCATGGTCTCGCTCGACAACTGGGTATCAGCCGCCCTGATGCCCAGCATTATATTGAACGTTACTTTCACCGTTACCCTGGTGTTAAAGCTTATATGGACGATACACGCCAACAAGCACGCCAAGCAGGCTACGTAGAAACCCTATTTGGCCGACGTCTCTATCTACCTGATATTAATTCCCGACAGCCTCAAGTCCGTAGCCAAGCAGAACGTATTGCTATTAATGCACCCATGCAAGGCAGCGCCGCAGATATTATTAAACGAGCCATGATTCAGGTTGATAACTGGTTACAGCAGAAAAAAACCAGTGCTCGCATGATTATGCAGGTTCATGATGAACTGGTATTAGAGGTTGCTGAGCATGAATTAGAGGCTGCTGCCGCAGCTATCCAAAAAAGCATGATGGAGGCCGCTCAATTAAAGGTACCTTTAATTGTTACTATGGGTAGTGGTACTAATTGGGATCAGACCCATTGAGGGTAGAGAAATAATAAGAAAATATTGTTTTAATACTAAAATTAGGCTATATTTTTAATAAGATTCATATAATATGAATCAATAGGTATTGATATAAAGCTGAAACTAAGGGAATTTATCGTAGTCTAATTTTATGTTCTCGCCTTCTTTTTGAGTAAAACGAATTTATAGTCCAGGTTCCCCTAATCTGGACTAATTGTTGCCTCGGTTTTTCCCCTTAAACCGAGGCTTTTTTTATGGGCACTTTTAGCTACGTAAGATTGAACCAGATATCCAACTGAGCTTGAATTTCCTCAATACCCACCCGAGTATGGGCAGAGAATAACTGCGTCTGAGCAAAAGGAAAAAACTCTTGCAGGTACGTAGTTACTTTTTGGCAAGCCTGTTTTGCGGCCCCTTGTTTTAGTTTATCACTCTTAGTTAACAACACCCTGACCGGTAAACCTCTACTTTGACACCATTCTAACATTTGAACATCAAAGGGTTGTAATAAATGACGGATATCCATCACCAGCACAATACCACGTAAAGAATAACGCTGTTCTAAATAGCTGCTTAAGAGCAACCGCCACTGCTGTTTTACTGATTCCGGTACCTTGGCATACCCATAGCCTGGCAAATCCACTAGATAACGGCTGGCATCCAGTTGGAAAAAATTAATCATCTGGGTGCGCCCCGGCGTTTTACTAATTCGAGCTAGCCCCTTAATGTTAGTAATCGCATTAATAGCACTTGATTTGCCTACGTTAGAGCGACCGGCGAAAGCAACTTCTATCCCCTTATCTGGAGGTAGCTGGGATAAAGTATAAGCACTGCCTTGATAAGAGGCTTTATGATAAAAAGAATTTACCATCTCATTCTTAAACCGTCCTTGCTTCGTAATATTGATACAGAAACTATTTTTAGACCCCATAGCAGGCTAGAAAAATACTCCCAAGCAGTGTAGCATGCATACAAACCTTGGGATGCCTTAGCATAGGCGTTTTTCATAAAAATACTTCTAGATACTGAGGGTTTTAATGATGCTAAAACATTTCGCCACGATTACTGCTTGTGTCTTATTTACCACCGCTTCTAATGCTGCTCTCGTAGAGGGCAATGCAAAAGCAGGTGAAGCTATAACCGTTCCTTGCCAAAACTGCCATGGCCCTAATGGCAATAGCCCTAACCCAGAATGGCCTAACCTCGCTGGTCAAAATGCAACCTATTTAAAAAAGCAGCTACAGGATTTTAGATCTGGAGCCCGTAACAGCCCCATTATGTCTCCTATGGCAGTAGGGCTTAGCGACCAAGATATCAATAACATTGCTGTCTACTACGCAAGCCAAAAAATGAACACTGGAAAAACACCCGAAGAATACGTTGAACTAGGAAAAAAACTGTTCCAACAAGGTGATAAGGAAAGCGGTACACCCGCTTGTATGTCTTGTCATGGCCCATCCGGCAGTGGTAATCCGGCAGCAGCTTGGCCTCGCCTATCTGGTCAAAATGCCGAATATATGACAAGCCAGCTACAAGCCTACCGCAATAACGAACGAGCTAATGATCCTAATATGATGATGCAGGGAGTCACTAGAAAAATGAGTGATAAGGACATTACAGCAATTTCTCACTATCTCTCAGGCTTACAGATAGCGCATTGACATCCATTTAATTTAGCTTTCTATTCTACTGCTAGAGGCATAAAACATGCTGCGATCTACTTCATGGCCACTGCTTTTATTTTCTTTGCTGCTTACTCTCTCGCTGCCAGTAACAGCAGGGCCACCTGCTTTTACCGAGGGAGTACATTACAAGCTCATTGATCCACCGCTCCCCGCTCCAAAGACTAATCAAGCCGAAGTTATTGAGATGTTTTGGTATGGGTGTCCTCACTGCTACCATTTTGAGCCTTTACTAGAAAAGTGGATAAAAAATAAATCGAATCAAATCACTTTTATACGAATCCCAGCAGTATTTCGTGATTCTTGGCTGCCCGGTGCCCAAGCTTTTTACACAGCTCAAGCATTGGGAGTAGCAGATAAAATTCATCGACCTCTATTTGATGCCATACATCTTAAAAAACTTAACCTTAACACTAAAGCAGCGTTGGCTGATTTTTTTGCCACTCAAGGCATTGCAAAAGAGGAGTTCTTATCCACGTTTGATTCTTTTGCAGTGCAAGGTAAGGCTCAACAGGCCGTAGCGACAACCCGATCCTCTGGTATTACTGGGGTTCCCGCCATGATCGTGAATGGCAAATATCGCACTGATGCTGATTTAGCAGGCAGCTTTCAACGTATGCTTGAGGTCGTTGATTATTTAGTAGCCCAAACCTCAAAAAAATAGAAAGCCTAAGCTTAGCTTAGTGATTTCCGGAGAGTTCACATAGCTTTCCATGTAATATATCTAGGGCCAGAAAATATTTCTGACCCTATTTTTCTAGGAGAGGTACCGAAGCGGCCACAACGGCACCGACTCGAAATCGGTTGGGGCTATTGCAGTCCACGCGGGTTCGAATCCCGCCCTCTCCGCCACTTAGCCCTTAAGTAGATACTAGATTTACACTACTATTGGCTGTCAAATAATCGAAATAAGCCTCGATGGCTTAAGTGAGAGCAGACAAGTAGCCACGGTGGGTGATAATTTCCATATTCAACATCTATCAGAGCTTTCAAGGATATTTAGCTGATATCTCTACATACCCAATCAACTCCGATGAATAGCTGCCATCGCCATTCGCTGCGCCTTTGTGTTTCAGCTCCCTCTGTAAGGTGGGTTCCACAGTCTGGGTGGGTAAATAGCTCTAACCGTCGCTCTGGTGTAAAGCTCGGTGATGTCACTGTTGCTCATAGATACCACTCACATTGCTGCTCAATCGTCGGTGCCCGTGTCCCATCCTGCTTGACTGCAATCAGCTGCACCATGCCCATAGACTTGCGCCGTATCACGCTGACCATAGCACCCGAAGCAAATCTTCTCAGCGCGAGCTGATCCCAACGCGTAGCCGCGACCACATCTTCCAAATCGACCTTAGCCAGTTCCTGCTTGACCACAAACTACGCCGCCGGGTTGAGGTCGTTGCCGACCATCTACATACCGAGGCACGAGCCTTCCACCAGCGTGGTGTCCCACCCATGAAGATACTGGCTATCTTCAGGTGTTTGAACGCGCCGCGTGGTGGTTTAGTAGTTGCCCTACACTAGTTTAGCCGCGTGAGACGGATTGTCTGGAGCTTTGGTGGCCGCTGTGATCAGGATCGAGCAGAACACGATGGAATGTCTCCATGCCCATCATTTCGACATCTGGTAGATCGGCTTGCCTGCGTTGCTCTCGATGATCGCCATCTGATTGACTGGCAGGATGAGGAAATCCACCTCCAAACAGGTCTTGGGGCAGTTAGGGTCGTTAAAGTCCATCGTTTCTAGCGCAACAGCCTTGCCTATGTCGACGACCGTGGCGACTTTCTGAGCGAGCAGTTGTTTTTCGGTGGACATTACATCAACCCTAGCGTTTGTTTCAACGCTTCATCCACCACAGGCATGACAGGGCAATAACCGATGATTTTATCAATTTCACGATCCAGAACGGTGGCAAGATTGTCGGTCACAACAACGGAATACTTGCACAAGCCCATGGTTTGGACTTCTTGGCTTTGTTGCTGGAAATGCACACGAGTAGCGCCTACACGCTTTATGTTAGAGGTGATCAAAGCAATAATTTTTTGTGGTAAGTCAGTAGCTAACCCATCTGCTTGCACGACCAAAGCTGGCCGTTTTTTATAGGTTTTTAAATCAGAGTGTGGAAACCTCACCAAAATTACATCGCCGCGCTTACAAGTCATCGTATGCCTCCATACCGGGGGCATCCCAATCATCTGCAAAGTTGCGTAAGCGCAGATAGGTTTCCAGAGCTTCTAGCTCGCTCCAGCCCAATTGCTCAATTTTGAGAAGATTAGTTATACGTGTAGTGACAGTGCTGGAGTTGCTCGATATGTAATGAAACCCTTTGTTTGGCCGTTCTATGTAGGTTGGTATTGGCGACTCAGCTGTTGCTTGAATTTGTTGAACAACCGGATACTGCAGCGGTGGGATGTTCGGTGTATCTATCGTGGTTGCTAGCATATCAGTACTCCGGTTCCATGAGATGGATAGCTTCTGGTGTTAGCAGTTGTTGGTAAAATACTACCTTTGAACGGTCATGTATCTGATCTATTTGGCTGCATATGTCCGACCAACCACGAAGCGGTGTGTTGGAAAAAGTTTCCAAATCGATTACAGAGCCTTGAAATTTGCCTTCAGGTAAACTGGCTTCTACAGGTGTGGCAATTTGTATAATGTGATTGCAATCACCATCAGGAATCTCAACACGCATTTGTATTGGATGGTTATTCAGACACCACTGCCCAATCTTGAAATTGACCTGTAATGCATCGAGATTTGGGGCTGCTGGATCAAGGCTTAATAAATCAATATAGCGCAACGAATGGCGTATAGGTAATGGCACTAAACCACTGCGTTCGATTACCTCCACAAGCTTCTGTATTTTCTTCTTGAAGGCAGCCCAGCCGGCATAAGGCTTCCTACAATTTACGGTAACAACGCGATCACCTACTTGAAACAAGAATGGGCTATCTGGCTCTTCCATACGGTACTTGGCAGAAAAGCGTAGATTAGGATCAATTTGTGCAACTGGTGCTGGAATATCTGCTGTCGGTAGCCGATGTAACTGCAAATCCTGGTGCTCAGTCTTAAAGGCTGTGTACAAGATACCGGGTAGCAGATCAATAACACGTAAACCTTCCTTGGATTCAAATTGCGCTTGCCATATTGCTTCGATTAAAGGTTCTTTATTTAAGCGGGTGGGAATTTTATTCATTACTCAGTCTCAATTTTTTGAAATTTCAACAAACGGCGACAGCACTTCCAGCAGCGAACAGATGCGGCATCATTGACAGCGTGATAGAGGTAGAGTGCGGCTCAAGTGGGACTTACCCAAACCACGTTCGCCAATTACAGCTACTGGCCCGCCTCGGTTGGGCCCAATGGCTTCGATACCCTTCAGTAGATTGTGGATAGGATAGGTAATCTGAAAGAATTTCTCAGCTAGGATCTGTGTTGCCCCCGTGCTTGAATCATTGGAAAGTTCAATAGCTGTCCCTTTGAGGCATTTACCCCGGAGCCCATCACGCAGTGTTAATCCAGGCATTATTTTCCCCCGCTTTCCATAATTGCTGTACAAACAGAGCTATTACGCAAACATAGCAAGTTACTATCATAGCTCAGTACTCCATATTTAGATTTTTTATCATCAAATAATACCATCGCTTTAAGCGCCTGCTTCTAGTTCATAGATAACCATAATTTACTTCTTTTAATCTTTCTAATGGCTTTCTCCTCATCTAAACTAAATTTATGGATTATCTAGTTTATTTTTAAACAGATTAATCCCTTAAACTCTATCAGGGTTTCTGTAAACTCAATTCCTAAAAACTAGATGAGGAACCGCTATGAAATCGTATGAATACCGCGCTGGGGTGGTTCAAACCCTTGCAAAGCTAGGTGATGAAGAAGCTAATTTAGAGATCTGTAATTATTACGTTAAGCAAGCCACTATGCAAGGAGTAAAGTTGTTGGTATTTCCCGAATGCATGAATGCGGGTTATCTCTATAATTCTCCAGAGCACGCTCGCAAGGTTGCCGGGCAGATGGATAGCCGATTCGTTAAAGGATTAGCCAAAATGGCGCGGGATAACGATATGTTTATCGCCAGTGGCATGATTGAATGGGATCCTGAGCGGCAAAAAATATTCAATACGGGCATATTATTAGACAAAAAAGGGGATTTAATCCTTCACTACCATAAGCAATTTTTAACTACGCATGATCAGAATTGGTTTACCTTTGGGGAACGGGGATTTCCAGTAGTGGCCACGGAACTGGGTAAATTAGGCATGATGATCTGTTTTGATGGCCGCATACCGGAAATCCCCCGTTGTACAGCCCTTAATGGAGCACAGGTTATTGTTGATATGGCAAATTTCTTCCTCATTGACCAAGCTGAGACATGGCGACCCGCGCGGGCTTATGAGAACGGTGTCTGGATTTGTGCAGCCTCAAAATCTGGCCAAGAACGCTCTATCCACTACCCTGGGGGTAGCATGATCATTGACCCTAAGGGAAATTTACATGCTCAGATTCCATGGGATACTCATGGGTTAGCAGTGAGCGAGATTGATCCTACGCTAGCGGATAATAAACACTTAGGTCTTGGGGCGGATAGATTTGCCGATCGCCGCCCCGATACTTATACCGTCTTAACTAAGCCCTATAAGGAAACGGCAGTCGCTAACATTAATGAAGAAGCCATCATTCCCAGTAAGGCCGTGTTTAATATGGCCGCCGTACAAAGCCATGTCTGCGAAACACAGCCAACTACCTTAGATCAGGTGGCAACCCAAACCATGTACGCCGCCCAATTTGGAATTCGGCTCATCGTATTACCTGAATATGTTGCCTCACCTAATTGGCGTATTGATGCTGCAGAAGCTCAAAGGCTTGCGGATCTCAATGCTGAGTTAGTCAGGACATTTTCTATCCTATGCAAAGAAAATAAGTGTGCCGTATTGGTGCCCAATGTGGAAAAGATAGATGGAAAGCTCTATCCAACTTCCTTTTTAATTGGCCCCGAGGGTAAAACCATCCTATCCTATCGCAAGGTGCATCTATTCGCCGATGAGCGAAAATGGGCCACAGCTGGTAGTGAATATCCCGTGGCTAATACTCCATTTGGTCGAATTGGGATAATCATGGGATATGATTCTATGTTCTCAGAAGCCGCCCGCTGCTTAGGGGTCAATGGCGCTGATGTCATCTTATGGCCGGCACGATTACAAAATCGCAATGAGCGCCGATATCTTGCCCTAACGCTAGCGGTAGATAACCGATGTGCACTCATTCTTGCTAATCGTATTGATGCCCCTTATAGCGCTGGAAGTCTGGTAGTTCCCCCTTCACAATTCCCAACATGGGATGTTGAAGCTGTTACTGAGTTCTTTACCGAAATGCATAAGGTAGTGTTTGATGTGGTTGAGCTGGCGGCTACAAGGCAAAAAAACCTAATGAGTAATGTACATATGTTCGCTAATCGTATTCCTAAAACCTATGGGCCTTTAGTTGAGAAACGCTAAATTATGGGTAAATTGTTAAATTTTAAATAATCCAAGCATAAAAGGCACGAGTCAACATTCTAGATCTCGTGCCTTATTCCCGCTGCGCTATGCTGTTACAGCGACTCAAAATATATTCACATCTCATTGCCTACCCTGCATCGGCTAGGCATAAAAAAGCTTGGAATCATTAATCCAATTAAACCAACCCCAAAAAGCGCAAACGCAGAAGGCTCTGGAATCGAGGTAAGCCGACTCATTGATACGTTTGCCAATACAGCCATTGGGTGCGCTTTATAGGTATCACTCATGGCTTGTAAATTCAGATAGGCTTGGTTTGATCCAGCTGTAATCTGGACTGTCGTATGCTGCCAACCGGTAAACTCTCCATTAGAAGTCGTTAGCGTTTGAGTATTTTGAGTGTTCTTACCTAACGAGACTTTCAGAAAACTTGAGGCATCAGCTGATGATCCGCTACTCTGAGTGGGTGTACTACTCTGAGTGGGTGTACTACTCTGAGTGGGTGTACTACTCTGAGCGGGTATACTACTCTGAGTAGGTGTACTACTCTGAGTAGGTGCGCTGCTCTTCTGAGTCTGCGTAAGCCCCCAGTCAAAACTTACTTGATAAGTGGCACCAGGGGTTAAATTCGTAAAGTGCTGGTAAATAGTCGCTCCACCCATTAGGGTGTCGGTATATACTGAAGAACCGCCGCTAAGACCCACAAAAGCGCCACTATCTGTATTTGGCGGCGCCGTAACTGCAGACAGTGGATCTAAACCTACTCGACCCGCCGGAGTTTCACTTGTAGCTTGAGCGGCATTTGGATACCAGATGCCATCTCCCCAGCCCCCCTGCCATCCCTTAATGAAATCTCCATAAGCATTGGTCTGAGTACCATATTGAGCAGAGCCGGTAATATTCTGAGTGACTTGCGAAAAATCACCATTTACTAGTAAATTTGCTGGTGTTGCCTGAGCAGTACCGATAGAAACTACGGCTAAGGGCATCACAGCGTACATCATTGCTAAACGCATCTGTATACTCCTATTTATAATTTTACTTATCTAATACAGATAGATATGCAATTTTTATGCCCTTATATTTTATTTTATAAAAATCAATATATTATGATTCTATACCAAGCAGTTGCTGTAAAAAAAATTAACAAAAAACAAAGATAATCATATCCATATTCTTTACACTTCATAGTAAACCTCCCTACCTCCAGCTACAATCGGCCAAGAAGCTATTAAATATTGTCAATAATCTTGACAATTTTATATTAGGCATAAAAAAAATCTATTACCAAAAAATAATAGGCCAAGATCAACTGGTGATAAGAAAATCTCGTTAACAAGCACGAGCACTAATAATTGACACGAATCCCAATTTCTGCTCCTCGTCCTGCTTCGGGTGCAAAGTTACGTAGATAGGAAGTAGAATTACGGATATTTTGATTAAGCAGGTTGGTTCCTCTAGCGAACGCTAATAGCTGGATATCCTGGCCAGCTTTCACTTGATACTGCGCGCCAAGATTTAACAGTATATAACCGGGGGTTGGCGCTTCAAACTGGCCGGCATGTTTCTGCGTTTCGGCACGAGTTAATCGCACATTACTAGAAAATTTAGCCTTAGCATAATCTAATTGTAATCCATAACGCAGCGGCGGCATTCGGGGTATATCAGCACCATGGGTAAATTGGCCTCGGGTATAGTCGCTAAATAAAGTCAGCTTAATTGCCCCCTGATGATTTTCCATCACTGGGAAAATCAGCTTACCTTCAAAGCCTTTAAATACGGCATTGGCTTGGCTAGTAACCACCACGGGAGGACAAAGGGTGTCCATAGGACAGGGATCTCCTTCTTCAGTTACAAACTGGCCATTACGCTGCTGGGTAATATAATCACTAGCCCAATTCTGAAAGAGATCAATCTCAGCTTGCATCCAATCCGATTGAAAATGATAGCCCAGATCTAAATTGTGAAAGGTCTCAGTCGTAAGGTTAGGATTCCCTAACTCAAAACTACGGGTAGCATCATGAAAGCCATTAAATAATAATTCTTGTACTTGAGGTGATCGTTGTGAACGCGTGAATGCTAAACTCAAGTTGTGCTGATCATTAATTTCCCATAGCCCAGAGGCCGAAAAACTCACTGGCGTATAATTAAAGCTAGATGAGCCTTTAGCATCAGGGGCAATCCTATCATTTTCCACTCGCAGACCTAGCTGATAGCTCAGCGCTCCTAGATCAAAATTCTCTACCACAAATAAGCCAAAGTTGTTAATTTGAGAATGGGGAATAAGAATATCGCCATCTGATTTATCAATAGCGCTAAAATCACTGGCAATACCGTGAAAACCCACTACTCCATGCAGCAGTCCAATAGGCTGATGGGTCAGCTCTACCCGACCTTCATAAGTTTTATTAGCAAAAAAATCGCTGACAATGTTATTAGTAATTTCGGCATGCTGGTAATCGGTATAACCTAAACGCATGACTAGAGATTGGGCAAAGCTAACAGGATTGTCTAGCTTACTTTTAAAATCATATCTATTTTGCTGTAAATGAATACGGGTAATATCATCACCTGTGCCATTGATCGGAATACCGTAATCATTAAACAAATGATTCACAGAAGCCCCAGCAAAACCTATATCGCCTATCCAAGAAAATCCAGCCGATCCGCTGATAGCGGTTCCTCGCGAATTAGGCAGTACGCCTTTAGAATTTTCTAACTGTGCCGGCAGTGTAGGATCGCTAAAACGAGCAGCAGCCTCATCAATCGCTTGGCCTCCAATCACCATATTGCCATGATCTCGATAAAATCCATCCAAGTGAATCGCTATTGGCCCCTGCCCACCCTCTATTTTCGCCACGGTTGCAGTCTCATTAGTGGTACTATCATAGCGCTGCTCTATAGCCCCTCCCAATCGGTGTTTCAGCATATCCTCTGGAATACGGTTACTGATAACGTTCACTGCGCCACCCATGGCACCGCTACCATAAAGTAAAGTAGCTTCTGGCCCTCGTAATACTTCGATCCGATCAGCCAATAAAGGCTCAGTACTTACAGCATGATCAGGGCTGATCGAAGAGGCATCGTTACTACCAATATCATCATCTAGCACCCTCACCCGCGGCCCGCTCTGGCCTCGGATCATGGGTCTACCCACACCAGGACCAAAAGATTGATTAGCAACACCTAGCTCCTGCTCTAAAGTCTTACCGATGGTATCTCCTATCTTCAGGCGCAAATCATCACCTTTTAGTACAGTCGTTGGCACTCTAATTTTTAAACTTTCTTCTTGTATAGGAGCCGTTACTGTTACGGGTTCTAATTCCTTCGCTGGCTGCTGTTCTGCGTACGCCGGCAGAAAAATAATGCTGGTAGCAAGCGCAAAAAAAAAATAAGTACGTTATGCATGACTCGTATAGCTTTCCCTTATTTTTATAGTATATGTTATATCATAACATATTAAGGTAATGCTTTTTTGTGAAGCACAGCAAATTTTAGCGATTAAAAGGTCATGTTTAGATTTAAGGCACCAAACTCAGCGTAAGTAAAAAATGGAGCGTTACACTCATACTCCAGCAGTATTTTAATACAGCAGCTTTGGGTTTAAGAATTAAGATAGATGCTACTGCAAGTGCAATAGCTTTACATTAAGCGTACCCTTAAATAAATATTTACATAAAATTTAGCTTACAAAGCCTGGGCCTTTCTTTACAGTCATGAAAGCACGCTTATTGTTCAATTTATGGCCTACTAGAGCATTCTAAAATAAATGCTCAATAATCCTCTATTATTGAGCGTTTGTTTATGCTTGGTTACTACAGATAGTAGTGTGGGAAGATTTTTATCCTAGTAAAAAATCCTATTTTTGGTTTCGTCTATTGCTATTGGTAACGATACCGAGAATAATGAGACCCGTAGAGAATAGTAAGAGTACTGAAGGGTTATCGATAGTAGTAGAGGCCAGACTGTTAACAAGCTGAGCCATACTGTGTCCTAGAATAAGGTCGCCGCTAATCAACGTTGGAAGCCCCATAATACTTGATCCATTGAGCTTTAAATCCAGTGCATTGACAGTAATGCTGTCTGCAGTTTGAAATTGTTCATTAAGGATTAAACTAGCGTTTGTGATACCGAAGGTACTTAGATCTATTATTGTATTGGGCGCTATAGGAGCCATGGAATTGATGAGTGCATGACCCAGTACATTCACATTCTCTATAGCCGTGTTTCCGTTAAGTGCTAGATGGCCATTGATATTAATAGCGGATGCATTCAAAGTCATAGTACTGAAATCAAGTACATCTGCTAATGATTGCCCCAGCATTTTAAAATTAAAGCCGGAGACCATTGAAGTAGCTTGAGCCGAATACGTTTGCCCAGCAATATTAAATATTGCACTTACTGGCTAGAGTACCTGTATCTAATGAGAGCACCTGAGGAATGTCCGCTTGGACATTGAGTAATTGTTTATTGACGATATAAGGATTTGGGCTACTTCCTGAAGCTATGGGTTCTGGATCTATATTAATGCCAATAGTATTTCCTGCTGCACTGAAGTGAGCTTGCAGGCCGTAGGCTGAGCTAATACCTGTTATCAGCGTAGCGTTTACAGTATTAGACATAAAGAACGCACTAACTGTCCATATCGCTATTGTCAACAATTTTTCTTTTTTCATAGTATTCACTTTAAGGTGTAAAAGGTTTTAACATCTGGCCGCTCAAGGATGAGGGCATGGGCTTATTAATACCATTTTCATAGGCAATACAAATGTAAAAAATAGACATTTTGATATCCTCGATTTCACTCAGCAAACCTATCCGTCCAAAACCAATGACCACAGGGTTTCAGCTAAAAACAAACCTCATAAAATTTGTAAAAACTCTTAACATTCTTTAATCATTAACAAAAAATGACTCAATATCAATTAGCTTATATTATCTGAATATTCTGGTTATCTAAGCCGACCTCCCGCGAGGAAATGGAGCGCAATTGCCTAATGGCTTATAAAGTGATTATTCCCGCCCGCTATAACTCTAGCCGTCTGCCGGGGAAGCCTCTATTAGATCTAGCAGGTAAACCCATGTTAGCCCACGTGATAGCAAAAGCTCAAGTAAGCGGCGCTGAAGAGATTTTAGTGGCAACGGATGATAGTCGTATACAAGCCGCTGCTAAAAATTTTGGCATTGAAGCCTGTATGACCTCCATTGAGCATACATCAGGAACAGATCGAATCGCTGAAGTGATATCTCAACGAGGTTATCCGGATCAAACTATTATCGTTAATGTTCAGGGGGATGAGCCATTATTACCTGCTCAGCTTATTGCTCAGGTAGCTGCCGATTTAGCAGCCCATCCTAAAGCGGATGCTGCCACTCTAAGAGTCCCTATCTCTAATCAAGAAGAATTATTTAATCCGAATATCGTTAAAGTGGTCTGTAATGCTGCAGGTTATGCCCTCTACTTTAGCCGGGCCCCCATTCCTTGGGATAGGGAGAATTTTACCTCTGAAAATGATAGCCCTACTAAATCTATACTATGGCCTTGCTATCGTCATATTGGCCTTTATGCCTATCGTGCCCAGTTTTTACGCCACTACTCCACCCTTTCTATTTGTAAACTAGAACAAACTGAACAGTTAGAACAGCTACGGATTCTGTATCATGGGGGGTATATTCATGTGGCTATTGCTCAGGAGATTCCTATCCCAGGGATTGATACTCCGACTGATTTAGAGCGGGTTAGAAATATCTTGGTGCAAAACAGAAAAGCTTAGGAAGACGATAGCTTAGAAGAATAAGGTAAATTTTATTGAGGAGGCTATCAAAATAAGCCTCCTCAAAGAGAGACGGTTACCCGCTATAAAATATTTAACGGCCTTTTAAATAAGAAATTTTACTGCCTACCACGCTTATAGCTTACTCATTCGTAGGAGCAATCATAGCTGAGCTAACAGGAGCAGTCTCTTTAGAGACTAATTCCCTTTCCTCTATGGGTAGCGAGATTTTTCCATTGGATCCATTTATTTCTGTAGATGATTCTGGGGAATTCCTAGTCACTGTTAATGAAGATTCAATGTCGCCCTCAGTAACTTTACTTCCCTCTGATTGCTCCGAAAGCTCGTTTCGGCCATTATTACTGACTCTATATCTATTGTTCGCTCCATTGGAACGGCGACGACGGCCACCACGCCGACTACGGATAGTCCTTAATGGTATTACAGCAGTACCTTCAACGGTTACTGGCCTATCTTGACTCTCTAAAGTTTCTACTATCGCTTTAGTAGGCTCTACTTTTATTTCTGCGGAAAGATCATCATGATTCTCAGTTTTTCTGAAGTTTTGCTGGCGACTGGAGTTATATCGCCCCCGATTTTGAGACTGGGATCTATCCCGACGTATCCCCCCTTGAGTAGAGCTATTTACCTCTTCGTTAACTGATTCTATTTTTTTATCTAATCCCTTCCCGGTTTGATCTTCTTTATCCATGAGTACTTCCCAAAAACGGGTCAGAAAACCTGCTTGATTCTTTGGCTCTGGATATTTTGCTGCCCTAGATATCTCCGCCTTAACTCGGGATTTATCCACAGCAATATTAGAAGCTACATTTCTAGGGATAGCCTCATGAGCCGCTTGGTAGCTTCGTATCTCAGGGGGATTAGCTGACTCATCTTCTTCTTTATTTTTAATATATTCAATTTCAAAAGCGGGGGTTTCCAGTTGAGCATTAGGGATCAAGGATAGCTGGGTGCCATATCGCTTTTCAAGAGTCGCTAAGCTGGCCCGCTTCTCATTGAGTAAAAAGGAGGCTACTGAGACAGGAAGCTGAACCACCACTTGGGCGATCTTTTCCTTCGCTGCGCCTTCTTCAATAAGCCGTAAAACCGATAGTCCTAAAGACTCCACTCCTCGGACATAGCCTCGGCCAACACAACGCGGGCACACCACTTGATGGGCATCCCCTAAGGAGGGCCGTAACCGCTGCCGTGACATCTCCAAAATACCAAAACGAGAAATGCGACCCACTTGTACCCGTGCTCGATCTTCGCGCAAACACTCACGCAACCGGCTCTCTACTGCTCGCTGATTACGTAATGGCGACATATCAATAAAATCAATAGCTATTAATCCCCCCAAATCACGTAGTCTTAGCTGACGCGCTATCTCCTCAGCAGCCTCAAGATTAGTTGACAGCGCGGTCTCTTCAATATCCTCACCCTTATTTGCCCGCGCCGAATTAATATCAATCGTGGTTAAAGCTTCCGTATAATCAATGACAATTGCTCCGCCAGAAGGCAATTTCACCTCATGCTGAAATGCCGTCTCAATTTTTCTCTCAATTTGAAATCGGGTAAAAAGAGAAACTTTATCTTGATAGAGTTTAAGCTTGTGCAGCTCATGAGGCATCACTTGGCACATAAAATCATATGCCCGCTGATATGTATCGGGGGTATCAATAAGAATTTCACCCACATCTAAACGCAGATAATCCCGTAGTGCTCGAATAATAACGTCACTTTCCTGATAAATCAGGAAAGCGCCAGAACGTGATTCAGCAGCCAATCTAATGGCCTGCCAAAGATGGAGTAAGTAATTAAAATCCCACTGCAGCTCTTCTGTATTTTTGCTGACTGCAGCGGTTCGAGCAATTAATCCCATCCCCTCTGGTACTTCTAAAGCACGTATTGCCTCTACAAGCGCAGTTCGCTCCTCCCCTTCAATGCGGCGTGAAACCCCACCTGCTCTAGGGTTATTAGGCATTAATACCAAATATCGGCCAGCTAAGCTAATAAAGGTAGAAAGGGCTGCTCCCTTATTTCCTCGTTCTTCTTTCTCTACTTGAACTACCAGCTCTTGGCCTTCTTTAAGTACTTCTTGAATTTTAGGCCGTTGATCATCAGGCCCTCTCTGATAAGGCTGAAAATAGCTACCAGCTATGTCTTTTAAGGGTAAAAACCCTTGACGATCAGCGCCATAATCAATAAAAGCAGCCTCTAAGCTTGGTTCAATCCGTGTAATTTTTCCTTTATAAATGTTGGCTTTTTTCTGTTCTCGTGCCGGATTCTCAATATCTAGATCTTGCAAACGCTGACCATCAACCATGGCCACTCTTAACTCTTCCGGATGAGTTGCATTAATAAGCATTCTTTTCATGAATCTCGTTCCTTAATTCCTACACATGTCCACACCTACAGCTAGCTACATATACCAAATCTCTAGCGGTAATGGCTATAAACTGTAAGTATTTGCGAGAATAACGAGAATATATGTATAAACCGTTTAGGATGAGGTATATGATTTCAAACGTGAAAACCTCAACAATAGAATAAAGAAAAAGCGCAGGATAGCCTGTCAATAAAATACATAAACACTTCTCACCCGCATAAACCTCCTTCAGCTGAAGAAAAATAGCCATACAGCTAAAGGCGCTCCAGAGAGTTTTTTATATCACTGAAGTTGATAAATGCTTGGGCACGATATTTCATATACAACAGGCGATAGCCTTTGTCACTCACGCAATTGATCTATTATTTTTAAACTCTATTGTAACCAAAATTGCTAAAATTCTTTATAATCATAAAACCTCAGGGTTACTCGTTACTCTTCACAAAACCTTATTTATCGTCACAATCTTTAAAAATTTCTTAGTATGTTCTATTAAACAAGTTAATTATCTGAAGTCTACCCAGTGTTATTAAGCTCAAAGATTTAATTTTACCTCAGCCAATTGTACCACTATGGAAATAACCTCTTAATTATAGACAAGTAATGTCTACCCTTGTTCTATGCTTCAGGCATATTTTTCTAAAAACAGTACCCCTAAGTTAGTGTCCACGAAACCAGCTTACAATACTGGAATAATAGATTCACTTCCTGCAATATATCAGGCTCTCTCTCTAGCATCAAACAAGCTCGCTATTTAACATAATAATTAGATTCATGAGCACCGAGGAAAAATCCCCTACTCTAGTTCGTATCTTAGAAATACAACCAGAACAAACAGGTCAACGGATCGATAATTTTTTACTCTCTCACCTTAAAGGGGTTCCAAAAAGCCGAATCTATCGCTGCTTACGTAAAGGGGAAGTTCGAGTTAATAAATCCCGTATCACCAGTAGCTACCGCTTACAACAAGGGGATCAGGTTAGGATTCCACCCCTACGAATACCCAATCCTTCTACCAAAAAACCAATAAGACAAGATCTTCTCAGCCAAATTGAAGCCAGCTTACTGTATGAGAATGATAAGCTACTCGTTATTAATAAGCCGGCAGGTATCCCAGTTCATAGTGGTAGTGGCATAGATTATGGAATTATTGAAGCGCTGCGGATCTTACGCCCAACAGCCGCTTTTCTAGAGCTAGTACATCGTTTAGATCGAGAAACTTCAGGTTGCCTTATGATTGCAAAAAATAGAAATATTTTACTGACACTACAGGCGATGCAAAAAAACCAGCTTATTCATAAGCACTACCTTGCCTTTGTAAAAGGGCATTGGCAAAGAAATACTCAAAAAGTAGACTTACCTTTATTAAAAAATGTGCCCCAATCCGGTGAACGAACCGTTAAAGTAAGTGCCGCAGGAAAATCTGCTTCCAGTTATTTTCGCTCAAAGCAATTTTATAGCGAAGCGACTCTGATGGCAGTTACTCTTGAAACCGGTCGTACCCATCAAATTCGGGTACATGCTGCTTATCTCGGCCACCCAGTAGGCGGTGATAAAAAATATGGCGATCCTGATTTTAATAAGAAATTACGAAGCCTAGGACTACACCGGTTATTTCTTCACGCCCATCAATTGGCCTTCACCTTCCCTAAAGAGGTAAAGCCAATAGAAATAACAGCGCCGTTGCCTACAGAATTAGAGACTATCCTAAAAATATATCCTATTCAACGTTCTACTAAGAGCAAAACTTAACCAGATCCCTATGTATGGAGGCTTCATGTCTGAACAAAATCCTTCTATCCCGCTCTCCCCAAAAAAAGCAAAAGAACAGTTATCTTGGGAACAAGAGACTTTACAACGCCTAGCTTTCAGTGCCCTCAAAGAACAACAGCGAGCGCGTCGTTGGAGCATTTTTTTTAAAATATTATTTTTCGCTTACCTGATCACGGTCTTATGGTTATATTCTCTTGATAGAGCTAGCGCCCCAGGAATCTCAACACCTCATACTGCATTGATAGATATAGATGGGGTAATTACTGCTGACCTACCTGCTAGCGCAGAGAATATTAAAAAAGGGCTACAAGCGGCCTTTGAAAATGAGCACACTACTGGAGTTATCCTGCGTATTAACAGCCCTGGTGGCAGCCCAGTTCAAGCAGGCTATATTAACGATGAAATTCACCGTCTACATCAAAAGCACTCCAAAATCCCCATCTATGCGGTTATCACCGACATCTGTGCCTCTGGCGGATACTATATTGCAGTGGCAGCAGATAAAATTTATGCGGATAAAGCAAGCCTCGTAGGCTCTATTGGCGTATTGCTTAACAGCTTCGGATTTGTCGAGGCTATGGAAAAATTAGGGATAGAGCGGCGTTTATTCACGGCAGGAGATCACAAAGGTTTTCTTGACCCATTCTCACCAACAGCAGAATCTGACCGCCAGCATATCCAGAAAATGTTAACTAATATCCATGAGCAATTCATTCAGAAAGTAAAAGAAGGCCGAGGAGATCGACTTAAAGATGATCCCTCTCTTTTCAGCGGCCTAGTATGGACAGGAGAAGAAGCTCTTACCCTCGGGCTAATAGACGGTTTAGGAAGTAGCGACTATGTGGCCCACGAGATCTTAAAGACAGAAAAAATCGTTGACTACACTTCTAAGCCTAGATTGTTAGAACGGTTTGCCAATCAGCTTGGAGCCACATTAAGCAGTGCGTTATCCAGCTTTATCTCTAGTCAGATTAGATAATGTTAATAACATTAGGAATCCTAGCTTCTTCTTCGACGCTTACTTAATACTGTAAACTTTCATATTTAGGCTACCCTGAAGCTATGGGCTAAAGCATCCTACGGTAGCCTAATTTATTCGCGCTACTTCTAATTACTCTAGCTTAAGTTAAGATAAATGTTTCCTTAAGCTTCTTCTCAACTGGAATATTTTTAAGTTGTACATAGACAGGTAATCCATGCTTATAAGGAGGGTAGTCTTCCCCATCAATTAAGGGCGCTAAATAAGAATGAGCTGCTTGCGTAATCCCAAAGCCTTCTTGGGTAATAAAATTTTGAGGCAATTTCTTTTCCACATTAGCTACATTTTTCAGCGCAGTTGATCCAATCTCCCAGCGATAGGGATCCTGGGATGTACGTATAATGATAGGCATCACCGCATTCTCACCCTTAACCGCCAACTCCACAGCAGCTTTACCAACTTGATAGGCTTGTTCAACATCTACTTGGGAGGCAATATGCCGAGCCGATCGCTGTAGATAATCTGATACCGCCCAATGGTATTTATAACCTAGCTTCTCCTTTACTATCTGAGCTAAAAAAGGCGCTAAGCCGCCAAGCTGGGCATGACCAAAGGCATCTTGCTGAGCGCTCATAGCAGATAAAAACTGGCCTACCTCATTACGTACGCCTTCTGAGGCCACAATCACGCAATACCCATAATCCTTAACGCTGCTATTCACTTTACGGAGAAATTGATCTTCATTAAAAGGAATTTCAGGAAACAAGATAATATGAGGCGCATCCCCCGCTTGCATTGCAGCTAAACCGCTTGCAGCAGCAATCCAACCTGCATGGCGACCCATAACCTCTAAAATGAAAACTTTTGTTGAAGTTAAGGCCATAGAGAGCACATCTAAAGCAGCCTCTCGCACTGAGACGGCCACATATTTTGCAACCGATCCAAATCCTGGACTGTTATCCGTCACCGCCAAATCATTATCTATGGTTTTAGGAATGCCAATACAAACCACAGGGTATCCTAGCCGATCTCCAATTTGAGATACCTTATAAGCAGTATCTTGGGAGTCACCGCCCCCATTATAAAAAAAATACCCTATATCATGGGCTTTAAACACTCTAATTAAACGCTCATATTCGTCTTTGTTCCCTTCAAGTCTCTTGAGTTTATAGCGGCAAGATCCGAATGCTCCCCCTGGAGTGTGCCGTAAAGCCCTAATAGCGTCATCGCTTTCTTGGCTAGTATCAATCAGATTTTCCATTAAAGCACCAATAATGCCATTACGCCCCGCATAAACCTTACCGATGCTAGACGAGTATTGCCGAGCAGTCTCAATAAGCCCGCAAGCAGAAGCATTAATAACGGCGGAAACACCCCCTGACTGAGCGTAAAATGCATTTTTTTTAACCATATTGTTCTCCTTAATCAAGCTAACAAGAATATCTCTAAAATTAGGATGAGCTAATTAGATCTAGATACTAAAAATAGCTCTATTACAATTGAACTAATTTCCTAATCCAAATATTACGTTTTTAATAATAAAAATTAACACTTCTATAAGCTACTCAGATAGCACTGTAGCCTTTCATACTTATTTCGAGCGTAGCAATCCTATAAAATTAGGAAAAAACACTTTAATATTTGATATAGTTCAATATTAGTTATTTTTTAAGGAAAATTCATGATGAGAATAGCGTTACTTGGCGCCCCAGGATCTGGAAAAGGAACTCAAGGTAAATTACTATCCCAAAAATATAATATTCCTCAAATCTCCACTGGAGACTTATTACGTGACGCTGTTGCCGCAGGTAGCCCGCTAGGAAAACAAGCTAAAGCCGCCATGGAAGCGGGAGAATTAGTCTCCGATGATATCGTAACTCGCATTGTAGGTGAGCGACTCGTTCAAGCCGATGCGACCCAAGGTTACATTCTTGATGGATTTCCTCGAAACCTAACTCAAGCTAGATCTCTCGATACAATGCTTAGCTCTCAGAATCAGCCGCTACAAGCCGTCATTCTGCTGGATGTAGATTTTGAAGTGCTAATGAAGCGACTGACAGGACGTCGTACCTGTCAAGCTTGCGGTACCATCTATAATCTTTATTTTTCACCCCCTAAAGATTCATCGCGTTGCGATCAATGTGGTAGCCATCAACTCATCCAGCGATCAGATGATAATGAGCAAACCATCCACAACCGCCTACAAACTTATGAAACCCAAACAGCGCCTCTTATTGATTATTATGCTGCTCAGGGCAAGCTATATAAGGTCAATGGCACCGATAACGTAGTAGATATAGCTAATAACCTCAGCCAGATCCTAGAAGTTACTTTATAGTCATTCTCTATGGCAAGAATATTGGGTATTGGAAATGCAACCCTCGATATTATTAATACCGTTGAATGTTATCCTGTAGAAGATGATGAAGTTAGAGCTTTATCTCAGCGGCGCTGTATCGGTGGCAACTGTGCTAATACGTTGACGGTCTTGCAGCAACTTGGCCATGATTGTGTCTTTGCTGGCACTTTAGCCACCGATACCGATGGGGATGAAATTGCTTTAGGGCTACAACAACAGGGGATCAATATAGATTATTGTCATAGAGTAAGCGGGGAATCTCCTACCTCTTACATTCTCTTAAGCCACGATACGGGTACTCGAACCATCGTCCATTATCGAGATCTACCCGAGTTTAGCCTAGCTGATTTTGAAAAAATCGACCTTTCTACTTTCGACTGGATTCATGCTGAAGGCCGTAATGTTATCGAGACGACCTCTATGCTAAGTTTTATTCATGAACGATTTCCCCCCTTACCTTACTCAGTGGAAATTGAAAAGCTAAGGTCGGGGATTGAAAATCTTTTTAAGGGGGCAGCGGTTTTGTTTTTCTCCCGCCATTATGTAACTCATCTGGGCTACTCGAATGCGGAAGGGTTCTTACAGCAGCTACATCCAAGCCTACCCAATATTGAAAAAATCTGCCCCTGGGGTGAAGAAGGGGCTTATGGCTTAGATCAGAAAGGAAAAAGCCATCATGTCCCCGCCTTTTCCCCTTTGCAAGTAATAGATACACTAGGGGCTGGTGATACTTTTAATGCCGGATTTATCCACGCTCACCTCCACCATTACCCATTTGCCAAATCTCTTACCTTTGCTTGCCAGCTCGCCGGACGTAAATGTGGTCAGTACGGATTTGAAGGTTTAATAAGCTAAAGATAATCTTTATGTTCTTATGCGACTTAGATGATCTCCCCAAACATGGCACCCGTGAGTTTACTTTAAATCGCCAAGATCTATTCATGCTTCGCCAAAACGATCAAATCTGGGCTTACCTAAATTATTGTCCCCATATGGGTATCACCCTTAACTGGGTTGTAGATCAGTTCCTTGATACGTCAGGCCAATATATTCAATGTGCTAATCATGGGGCTTTATTCAGGTTTGAAGACGGCCTCTGTATCGCCGGTCCTTGTATTGGACAATATCTAAAACCTATATCATATAAGTTAATCGATAATAAAATTGATATCATTTTGCCAATAGATAATCCGGCTTAAGATACTCCTCTGGGATAGTGCCTTCCCGCGGTAAGTAGATTATTATTCGCATGTTTAGTTTGTGTAGATGTTGACACATAATGGGGCCAACATCTTTCCAATTAAGGTTACCAAGGCCACATCCAAGCGCTGGTATTGCTAGTGACTGAATACCCAAAGAATTAGCATTTTCCTGTATCCATTCAAGGCCTTGTATAATTCCCAGAAGATCAGAATTTCGACGCCAATGATTTTTTGTAGCAAAGAGTAAAAACCACTTAACGTTATTGGGGGTAGAGATCAGGCTAGGCTCATCCATAAGCTCTTCGTCAAACGAAGCCTCACGTTTATATAGGTATGGTTTCCCCATGCGAAGCAATTTTTGCCGACATGTATCCTGATAGACAACATAAACATCCGGGAACTGGTATTTAGTTCTAGAGGCTAACCCTTTGCCCATCACACCTACCGTATTAACACTTATAGTTAGTGTTTGCGCAGTAGAAAAAAACATATCTCCTGCTACCAAAGAAAGCTTTTCAGTCATCTTATAATGACTAGTAGGGCAGAAAAATAAGTTAGGTTCAGGAACAATCAGTATAGTTAGGCCAATAGTTTTTTCACGTAACTCGTCAGCGATCTTATGATTCGCAACGTAGACAGAATGGATATATTCAGGTGGGATAGTATCTGGAACTAGACATTCCGCCATGATCTTCCGCTTTGAGCCATCGGTGGAATTCCACCACTCACCTGTAATGATACCCCAAGTTTCCACGAGAACCTCGACACCCCGCTGCCCATCGTAGAAAGTTGTCGCATCGTTCGCTGCATTCCCGTCCGTAATGAACAATCCAGCACAGTCAAGTATATCTTTTTTTAGCGCTACCACAGCTAAGTGATCTCGCCCTCTCTCATGGATTACTCGATACATCATGGGATTGCGAGGCTGGAAATAGACGTTCGCAAACCCCCATAAACTTCGGCCATCAGGTGTTTCTTTGCCTCGTCTATTACTGACGATCTCAGTATCGTAAATAGACTGGTGTTTGATTCCTCTCTCTTCGATCTTAGCGTGTGAAAGCACTCCATAACGGAGTATAGAAGGGATATTGTCCTTATGCGTAATATAATAGAGGCTCTTAGCCTCAATTTGCTTTCGTTTGCCGCTAGCCATACTACGCTCTATTAAAATCAAAGCTCATCACTAATTTAGATCCTAAAATTAGATAATTAGCTGCGATATTCCGCATTAATTTTCACGTAATCATAAGAAAAATCACAGGTCCAAATTTGAATCTCCGCCTCACCACGGCCTAGGTTTACTTCTACGGTAATTTCCCCTCGCTGCATTACCGCATGGCCACGATCTTCGGAGTAATCTGGATGAATAACCCCATTAGAAACGACACAAACCTCACTTAAATAAAGAGAAATACGATCTAAAGTGAGACCCAAGATATTACTCCGGCCTACAGCTGCTAAAATCCGACCCCAATTAGGATCGCTGGCAAAAAATGCAGTTTTCACTAAAGGAGAATGGGCAATATTATAAGCTACCTGCTTGCATTCTTGGATATTTGCGCCGCCCGTCACTCTAACCGTAATAAACTTGGTTGCTCCTTCCCCATCTCGAATAATGGCTTGCGCTAAATATTGGCAAATTTCAGTGACAGTCTGCTGAAAAGTTATGAAATCTACACTATCAGTATTTTCAATAGAGATGCCACTTTTCCCAGTAGCCAGCAGCACGCAAGCATCATTAGTTGAGGTATCACCGTCAACCGTAATACAATTAAAGCTTTCTTCCACTGCTTTGGTGAGGCAGCGCTGTAATAGCGCTTTAGGTATCTGGGCATCTGTAGCCAGAAAAGCAAGCATTGTTGCCATATCTGGCCAAATCATGCCCGATCCTTTAGCAATTCCAGTAATTGTTACTAGACGACCTTGAAAGATAAGCTCTCTAGAGAGTCCTTTAAGTACCGTATCGGTCGTCATAATAGCTTGAGCTGCAGTAAGCCATCCAGTAGATGAGCGAGCTTCCCATGCTAGCGGTAGAGCAGCCTGAATAATTGATACCGGTAATCGCTCGCCAATAACTCCGGTAGAGAAAGGAAGCACTGCGTTAGAATCTACGCCACTCAGATCGGCTAACGTAGTACAGCATGCCTGAGCATCCATTAGTCCTTGATCCCCAGTACCCGCATTGGCATTACCTGCATTAATTAATAGCAAATAAGGAGAACCTTCGGATAAATGACGACGAGCCACTACAATAGGCGCCGCACAAAAAGCATTACGGGTAAAAACAGCCGCACAGTTACTCCCTTTAGCTGCTTCAATCACTACTAAATCAGGACGATTTCGGTAACGAATACCTGCCGCGACAGTGCCTATGTTAATCCCTTTTACAGGTAATAACTTTGGTAAAGGCTTAAGATCAGTTGTCATAGAGCTTTTTAATCAGGAGAGAACCTAAATTGTTGGCAATTAGGATCGAGAAGAGTTAGAGCTTTTAAAGCTTACTAAACTATCTGCCATTCCCGCTAACGCTAATCCCCCAATGATTAGAGAGGGGAGAAATAACAACCCGATATAAAGGGGAGTTAACCACCATGCCGACAATCCTTTTCCAGTAACCAACGCGTATAAAACAGCTATTCCTTGAAATAAATACATCATTATCGCCACTATTAATAAATCAACCCAAAGACTACCAGCGCCTGGAATAACTTTCAGGGTTACCATAATAGCTAAGCCTATTACCAACAAGGCCAGGGATCGTGGTAATCTCAAAGCACGAAATTCGGCTTGAAACTCTGTTGAATGATGTAAAAATGACTGCCATTTTCTTGCTAAGAGCAATGTAAACATCAAGCTTGCGCTGAAGAATAGGGACACTATCCCGTTCATAAAAGCTAGAGATCCTTCATCTATAAATTCTTGAACTGTAGCCCCTGGCACTAGAGTAACATGCTGCTCTAGCCACTGCTTCCACCAAAGAGTTACATCATCTATAAATAGGTGAGTACCTATTACAAAAAGAGATGCGAAAAAACCAACAGCTAATAAAGCAACACTTTGCGATCGGCTTACGCGTAGCAATGTAGCACAAATACAATTTGGCAACCCAAGCACTAACAGTAGCGGTAAAACGATATCTGCCCTGTTAATTCCAAGGAAATCAGTACCAAAAAATGTAATAATAACCCCAGGTAAAATAGCACCTATAGTAATGATAAAAGACTCAGCGATCCTTCGCTCCAATGCAACTAACCCGATGATAGCCCCGCTTACATAGGCTAATAGTGGGAAAAAAAGCGCAAAAATCCCGGTAATCCCAGCAGTTAAAGCCACTATAATGGGATATTGGATAATAAGTAGCGTTATCTCACGAATATCAGTGGCAGTTTTACCCATCGACTATTACCTCTAAAATCATAGGGATTACTTCAAACTTTTGATCTCCTCTTTAGCTTTTTTATACTTAATTTAGTTTACCATGGCAGTGTTTATACTTCTTCTCTGATCCACAAGGGCAAGGTTCATTTCGACCAACCTTTCGACTACCCCTAACATAGGGAACCTTCGTCGATTCAGTGGTATCAGGTAAATCTGTCGAATTCGAATTATCCGGCTCTTCAACTACCATTGCGCTTGAATCTGCATGCTGATACTGCACTGCGCCAGTAGTACGGCGTTGATGTTCCACAGCCTCTACATCAGATTCAGCATGTACTTGTACCTTGGACAGAAGAGCAATAACATTCTGTCTAATCCGCCCTAGCATCTCCTGAAACAGCTCAAACGCTTCACGTTTAAATTCTTGTTTTGGGTTTTGCTGAGCGTAACCTCGTAAATGGATACCTTGACGTAGATGATCCATTGTTGCTAAATGTTCTTTCCATTGAAAGTCAAAAACTTGGAGCATTGCTGCCTTCTCAAAGTGACGTATTACCTCTACATTCACTAATCCTTCTTTTTCCTTATAGGTAGCCTCTGCAGCCTCAATAACGCGTTCTCGTAGAGTCTCTTCATGAAGCGAATCATCGGCTTCTAGCCAGCCAGTAATATCAGGGTAAAGATTAAACTCACTTGCTAATGCTTCCTGTAACCCAGGAACATCCCATTGCTCATCAATACTTCTAGGAGGGATGTATTGACTCACTACAGCACTTATTACGCTCTGGCGAATACTTTGTATCATCTCTGAAATATCGCTCGCTAGCATCAGCTCATTACGTTGATCATAGATAATCTTACGCTGATCATTAGCTACATCATCAAACTCTAGCAGCTGTTTACGAATATCAAAGTTATGCCCTTCTACTTTACGCTGCGCATTTTCTATAGCGCGAGTTACCCACGGATGCTCAATAGCTTCCCCACGCTCCATACCAAGCTTGTGCATCAGACCGGAGATTCGTTCTGAAGCAAAAATACGCATTAGATTATCTTCTAGTGATAAATAGAAGCGGCTTGATCCCGGATCTCCTTGGCGGCCAGAACGCCCTCGAAGCTGATTATCAATACGACGAGATTCATGGCGCTCAGTACCAATAATATGCAGACCTCCAATGGCTATGACTTGATCATGGCGCTCTTGCCAAGCACGGCGTATTTCCTTTTTTTTGCCCTCATCAGCTTCTTCGCTCAGAGTAGCTAGCTCTGCCTCTAAACTACCGCCAAGTACAATATCAGTACCGCGACCTGCCATATTCGTTGCAATGGTAACTGTACCCGGCTTACCCGCTTGCGCAATAATATGGGCTTCTTTTTCATGAAACTTAGCATTAAGCACTTGATGCTCAATATTCTCTTTTGCAAGCAATTTCGAAAGATATTCAGAACTTTCAATAGAGGCTGTCCCTACTAATATCGGCTGATTACGGGAACGGCAATCTTTAATATCTTTAGTAATCGCCTGAAATTTCTCTTCTGCAGTTAAATACACTTTATCTCCATGATCTACACGAATCATCGGAACGTGAGTAGGAATAACTACAACTTCTAGGCCATAAATTTGTTGAAATTCATAAGCCTCAGTATCTGCTGTGCCGGTCATCCCTGATAGCTTGTCATAGAGGCGAAAATAATTTTGAAAAGTAATAGAGGCTAGCGTTTGATTCTCGCTTTGAATAGATACACTTTCTTTAGCTTCTATTGCTTGATGTAGGCCTTCTGACCATCTCCGGCCAGGCATAGTACGGCCCGTAAATTCATCTACAATGACTACCTGATCATCCTTAACCATATAATCTACGTTTTTATGAAAGAGTACATGCGCCCGCAAAGCGGCATTTAAATGATACATCAAGCTAATATTAGCTGCGTCATAAAGACTCTCTCCTTCTTTCATTAAACCGAGATCAAGCATGATTTGCTCAACCTTCTCATGCCCTAATTCAGTTAAATATACTTGCCTTGCTTTTTCATCTACTGTGTAATCCCCTGCCCCTTCTTCATTTTCCTGTTTACTTAGTTGAGGGATAAGCATATTAACTTGCTGATAAAGATCAGAGCTCTGCTCTGCGGCTCCGGAGATAATTAATGGGGTACGCGCTTCATCAATAAGAATTGAATCAACTTCATCTATGATAGCGTAATGAAGTTCGCGCTGTACTTTGTCCTCCAAACTAAACGCCATATTATCCCGCAGATAATCAAAGCCAAATTCATTATTTGTACCGTAAGTAATATCTGCTGCATAAGCGGCTCTCCTAGTAGCAGAGTCCATATTAGAAATAATAACTCCGGTAGATAACCCTAGAAACTGATATAAAGAACCCATCCAATGGGCATCACGCTGAGCTAAATAATCATTGACGGTGACTACGTGAACTCCTTTACCCGGAAGCGCGTTAAGATAGGCAGCTAGCGTAGCCACCAAAGTTTTACCCTCACCCGTACGCATCTCTGCAATCTTACTATCATGGAGCACCACGGCACCTACAAGCTGCGCATTAAAGTGGCGCATACCCAAAACACGTTTACCTGCCTCCCGTACTACGGCAAAAGCTTCAGGAAGAAGATCATCTAAATCTTCACCTGCAGTAAGCCGATTTCGGAATTCATTAGTTTTAGCCTGTAGCTGCTCATCGCTAAGCGTAGCAATATCTTGCTCTAAAGCATTAATCTGCGCTACGGTCTTATTCATACCTCGCAATAAGCGGTCATTTCGAGAACCAAACACCTTACTGAGTAAATTAGTTACCATAACTGCTGGGTTAATCTTAAGATTGAAAATATAATAGTTAAATCCAATATCACTTAACGGTAAGGCTAAACAATAATCACTAGGGAGGAAGATTCAAGAGAGCTGGCCTTATTTTTGAGAATAGTTTGCAATTATAACAGATAAGATGAAGAGGATAAGCGTACTGCTACTGCTTTTTAACCCTTTTTTTCTGCTCCAGCAAATAGAAGTAGCGGATCAATGGTACGTCCATTATGTAGAATTTCAAGATGAACATGAGGACCCGTTGAACGGCCAGTAGATCCTACTAAAGCAATAGGCCGGCCTTTAGCCACATTATCACCTACCCGTACTAGATTTTTTTGGTTATGAGCGTAGCGAGTTACATAGCCATTACCATGATCGATTTCTACCATATTTCCATAACCCGCACGCCCTCCTGACCAAGTCACAATACCCGCTGCAGTAGCTAAAATTTTTGTACCCGCTTTAGCGGCAAAATCAACCCCATGGTGGAACGCTACTAAACCACTAAAAGGATCAGTACGATAACCATATTTAGAAGAGAGCCAACCACGGCGCAGTGGGCGTCCTTCCGGTAGTGTTGTTTGTTGCCTATTTCGTTCTGCCAGCACAACCTCTAGTAAACTTAATTGTTGCTGGCGATCAAAGACTGTCTGCTCTAACCGGCCTATAGTTGCTAAAAAACTATTTACCTTCGGCACTACAGATCCTGATTGAGATAACGCCGGTCCCCCTATAGCAGGGGGATTACGAAAATTAAACTCCCCTTTCTCTAACCCTGCATGAGTAATTAGGCGCTGTCCAAGCACATTAACACGATCCATCTCTGCCTGCAGATGTCCAACGCGTTTAGCAAGGCCATTTAATCCTTCTACCAACATTGATTGCTGCCGACCTAACGTTGTTTGCCAATCTTTAGCTGAGATCTTAATTTGATCTAGATACTGCCGTTGTGTTGTAGATTGCGCTGTTAAACCTAAATAATAAGCTCCACAAGCTATTAATAAAATTAGTATCAACACTAAAAATAGATATACAGATAGCGTATAGGTATTGAGGTGGATACAATTTTGGCCTTCTGATACTTTAGGAAGAATGATAATGTTCATTATCTTAATTTTGACTGTCAACCTAAGAATAAAATATATAATTATGCAAGCTATTCAACTTATCCTACTTAATAATACTAAAAATAACTTTCGCTGCTTAATTACTAGAGCCAAGTTTTTGCAGCAATTAACCATTGAAGTTTGCCACCAACTTCCTGATATCCTAGCCCCTTATTGCCTAGTTGCAAATATTAGAAATAATCAATTACTTATTCTGCATACTAACACTACGGCTCGCGCTAGTCTTCTACGCTATCACGGGCCAAATATTATTAAACATTTACAAAAACACCCAGAATTATCTAACCTTCATAAAGCAACAATACACGTACGATCCTTGCCTTTCCTATCAGATCTTCCGCAACAACAGCGCACGCTCATCTCTCAGAAAAATGCAGCCCTACTCCGAAATGTAGCAAGTGGATTTAAGGATGCATCTCTACAGTCAGCTTTCTTACGCTTAGCTCGCCGTGCTAATCCCTATTCCTAAATTTAACGACTATAGTTCATGTTATACTGCAGCTAAAGGATAGGAAAAAAGAATAGGCACCACCGCCTCATCTTCAAAAGTAACCACTTCCCAAGCAGATTTATCAGCCATTAATGCACAAAGTAATTTATTATTTAGTGCATGACCCGATTTATAACCACTAAACGCACCAATTAAAGCATAGCCAAGAAGATAAAGATCGCCGATAGCATCTAAAACCTTATGACGCGCAAATTCATCTTCATAACGCAAACCATCCTCATTAATAACTCGGTAATCGTCAATAACTACTGCATTATTTAAACTACCTCCTAAAGCTAAATTAGCCTCTCGCAGACGCTCAATATCTTTCATAAAACCAAAGGTTCGCGCTCGGCTTACCTCTTTTACAAAGGAGGTAGAAGAGAAATCTAGTTCAACCCCCTGAGGACGACTCTTAAAGGCTGGATGATTAAAATCAATGACAAATGAGATCTTAAAACCATCAAAAGGATCAAAACGAGCCCACTTATCTTCTTCCTGCATAATTAATGATTTTTTAATCCGAATGAAACGCTTAGGTGCCTCTTGATAAGCAATACCGGCGGATTGAATTAGAAAAACAAATGGGCCTGCGCTACCATCCATGATAGGAATCTCCGATGCACTAAGATCCACGTAGGCATTATCAATACCAAGACCAGCAAAAGCAGATAATAAGTGCTCAACAGTTGCAATTCGCACATTCCCCTTAACAAGAGTGGAAGACAACGTTGTATCACCTACATTCCCCTCACATGCCTTAATCTCAACAGGAGGATCTAAGTCGATTCGACGAAATATGATACCCGTATCCACTGCTGCAGGCCGCAAAGTAAGATATACAATATCACCTGTATGCAGCCCTACCCCGGTAGCACGTATAACATTTTTAAGCGTGCGCTGTTTTATCATTACAAAACATTTCCTTCTCGTAATAACTAGCTAATTATAAATATTTTTATTTTTGAGGTAGCGGGAATCTGCCTCAGATAGCTTTAATTAATCAAATTAATCAGCTTGGCGACGTAAAAATGCCGGAATATCTAAATAATCCATATTGTTATCACTATTTGTTACTTTTCGATCCCTTGGCGTATTGCCATGGCGAATCACGGTAGGCTTATCATAATCTATAGATTCATCCATATCAGTCGCCTGAGAGAAAGTGTGGTGAACAAGGCTAACCGGCGCCTTTGCCTCCGATTGCCCTAACCCTGTAGCGACTACAGTGACTCGTAGCTCATCTTCTAGATCTGGATCAATAACAGTACCTACTACCACAGTAGCATTATCAGCAGCATATTCTTTTACAGTATTTCCCACCTCCTCAAACTCACCAATAGACATATTGGATCCACCGGTAATATTAACCAAAACACCGCGAGCGCCTTTCAAACTAATATCCTCTAAGAGAGGACTTGCTACAGCGGCTTCAGCCGCTAGGCGGGCGCGCTCTTCTCCTTTTGCACTGCCAGACCCCATCATGGCCATTCCCATCTCAGACATTACCGTACGCACATCCGCAAAATCCACATTAATAAGGCCAGGGCGGGTAATTAATTCTGCAATCCCTTGAACTGCGCCTAGCAAAACATCATTCGCTGCTTTAAAAGCATTTAACAGGCTAATACTTTTACCTAGCACTGGCATCAATTTCTCATTAGGTATGGTAATTAATGAATCAACGTATTGAGTTAATTCCTTTATTCCTTGATCGGCAATAGCAGCGCGCTTACGACCCTCAAAGGCAAAAGGCCGCGTGACAACAGCGACAGTTAAAACTCCTAATTCTTTAGTGACTTGAGCAACTACAGGAACACCCCCAGTTCCAGTTCCTCCTCCCATACCAGCAGTGATAAAAACCATATCGGCACCGCTCACAACCTCCATAATTCGATCTCGATCTTCCAAGGCAGCTTGGCGACCAATTTCGGGATCGGCTCCAGCTCCTAACCCTTTAGTAATATTACTACCCAGTTGCAGCACCGTATGAGCGGCGCAATCTTTCAGAGCCTGTGCATCCGTATTAGCAACAATGAAGTCAACCCCTTCTATTTTAGCCTCAACCATATGCCGGATAGCATTACCTCCTCCTCCACCGACACCAATAACTTTAATTACTGCACTTTGGGTATATGAATCCATTAGCTCAAACATAGTAATACTCTCCTCATTACGCTAATCTTATTGCGGCTTAAAAATTCCCCTGAAACCATCCTCGCATCCGATCCCATATACTTCGAGCACTCTGTAGTGGTCGAATTTCTAAACCTGGGATATAGCGATGATGACCAAAAAGCAAAAGTCCTACACCAGTAGCATGAACAGGGTTTCTAGCCACATCAGCTAATCCTGTTATATGCTGAGGTATACCGAGTCGTACCGGCATATTAAAGATCTCTTCCGCTAAATCAATAGCCCCCTCCATTTTAGCGCTACCCCCTGTCAATACTACACCCGCTCCTAGCAATTCTTCATATCCACTACGTTGTAACTCTTGTAAAACTAATTTAAGTAATTCATCATAACGGGGTTCAACTACTCCAGCTAGCGTCTGGCGTGACAATCGCCTTGAAGGCCGTTCACCTACGCTAGGAACCTCAATACCCTCATCAGAGCTGGTTAACTGAGTCAAGGCACAGGCGTACCTGAGTTTAATATCCTCAGCATGCTGCGTTGGTGTACGCAAAGCTACAGCGATATCATTGGTAATCTGGTCACCTGCAATAGGAATGACCGCAGTATGACGAATAGCACCATCAGTAAAGACCGCAATATCCGTAGTTCCTCCACCAATATCCACTAAACATACACCCAATTCCTTCTCGTCATCCATCAGCACTGAGTAACTGGAAGCGAGCTGTTGTAAAACAATATCATCCACCTCAAGGCCGCAGTGGCGCACACACTTAATAATATTTTGAACTGCACTCATAGCCCCAGATACAATATGTACCTTAGCCTCTAGCCTAACACCTGACATTCCTACGGGATCTCGGATACCTTCTTGGTTATCAATAATGAACTCCTGAGGCAGCACGTGTAAAATCTTCCGATCAGCGGGGATGGCCACTGCTCGAGCAGCATCAACGACTCGCGCTATATCTTCAGAACTTACCTCTTTATCCCGAATAGCGACAATCCCATGAGAATTTAGGCTACGGATATGATTACCAGAAATACCCGTAAATACCGAATGAATCCTGCAACCTGCCATTAATTCAGCTTCTTCCACTGCGATCTGAATCGATTGAACTGTAGAGTCAATATTAACTACAACCCCCTTTTTCAGCCCATGGGAAGCATGAAAACCCATCCCAATGACCTCAACCTCACCCTGAGAATGTGCTTCAGCAACAATAGCCGCTACTTTGGAAGTGCCAATATCCAAGCCAACAATTAAATTCTTATCTGTACGCCTAGGCATCTAATACTGCCTCACGAATCCATGCTGGCGTGGCACCCCCACGCCAAGTCACTGCAAAACCATTCGTATAGCGCATATCTATCTGCTTTATATCCTCTTGATGTAACTGTAGTAAATGCATATAAACCCGTAGAAACTGGGCTAAACGCTGCTTGTTGTATGTTCGTCCTAAAATGAGTTCTATACTATTATCAAAAACGATGCGGCAATCTCGTCGTTCACCAATAATCAGCTGAACTGCTCGCAGCTTAAAGGGGTTAACTTGCTTCTGTATTTCTCTAAAACGCTTCACTAAGAGGTGTTCACCACCTAAAGGGCCTTCTAGTTTGGGTAAACCCTTAGGAAAACTCTCCTGTGGAGGAGTAAAAATCTTACCTTCTACACTTACTAAAGCATTTTCACCCCAACGGGCTAATGGCACCTGTTCCTTAGCCTGAACCTGCAATCCATCCGGCCAAATACGGCGCACCTTTACCTGAGATATCCAAGGTAATTCCCCGACTGCTATTTGTATTTTCTCTAGGTCTACGCTGAAAAAACCACCCGTTATATGGCTTGTTACCGTCTCGCGTATTTTTTGTTTGGTAGTATGCTGAAATTGCCCTTCAATACTCACTTCACGCAGAGGTAGATTCTGTGGATCAGTCAACCATTCTGTACCCCAAGTGGCTATACTAATTAGGAGCAATATGAGTACACCCTGCTCAATTGCACGTAACGGTATAGGACGCGAAGGCTGAGAGCGGCTTGCCCCTCGCCCTCGTTGTATCTTTCGAGGTTTCCTATTACCTAACCTATTCATGTACCCCTATCCCTTATTATTTTCGACTGCTCTCTAATATCTGCAAAATCAAATCATCAAACTTGATACCCGCAGCCTTAGCTGCCATAGGTACTAAACTGTGAGTCGTCATACCTGGAACGGTATTAACTTCTAATAGATATGGACGCTCCTGTTCATCGCACCTGAAATCCACTCGCCCCCAACCGCTAGCTCCTAATGCATGAAAGGACTCCAACGCTAACGTCTGTAAAGCCTGTTCTCGCTCTTTAGATAGCCCACACGGGCACAGGTAACGGGTAGTATCAGCAAGATATTTGGCTTCAAAGTCATAAAATTGATGGGGTGTTTCTAAGCGAATAAGCGGTAAGGCCTGTCCAGCAAGAATACCTGCTGTATACTCTGCTCCTGGAAGCCAGCGCTCAGCAAATACTGTTGTATCAAAAGCTGCAGCCTCCTGATAAGCGGCTTTCAATTCCTTGATACCTTCCACCTTAATAATACCTAGGCTTGATCCCTGTCGTGATGGTTTAACGATAAGGGGGAGTGTCAGGTGAGATACGACCTGAGAAAAATCTGTCTCATTATTTAATATATAAAAGTCCGCAGTGGGTAGCTGTATTCCTCGCCAAAGCTGTTTACTTCGTAGCTTATCCATAGCTAAAGCTGATCCCATCACTCCACTACCCGTATAAGGTAAGCCTAAAGTTTCCAAGGCCCCTTGAATAATCCCATCCTCTCCACCACAGCCGTGAAGCGCTATAAAAACCCGATGAAACTTCCCGGTTAATAGCTGCTCTATCACCTGCTCCGCTACATCAATTCCATGAACATCAATATCTTTATTAAGAAGCGCTTGAATTACTGCCTTCCCACTTTTAAGGGAAATTTCACGCTCCGCGGATCTCCCTCCCATAAGCACTGCAACTTTGCCCCAGTCGCCATCAGCAGCTACAGGCATCATGCTGGAAGCCCCGCAATGTGCACTTCGGGCACCAAAGTAACTCCTTTCTCCTGCCTCACAGTTTCAGCTACCCATTGAATCAAACACTCAATATCAGTCGCCGAAGCACTCCCTTTATTAATGATAAAATTAGCGTGCTTTTCTGAAACCTGAGCCCCCCCTATCGTGGCTCCTTTTAGTCCACAGGATTCAATTAACCGCCCAGCTTTATTATTCAAGGGGTTACGAAAAACAGATCCAGCGCAGGGCTGCTGGATTGGTTGAGAATTGCTACGATATCGTAATAATTCTCGAATCTGGCTTTGCGCAACTTCTCTATCTCCGGTCATAAAACACAACTCAGCAGCTAGAAACCATTCTTGGCGGGGGCTATGCACTTCCCGATAACCAACTTGATATTCCTGAGGTACCCGCTGATGCCGATCACCTCTTATAGTAGCGACCTCTACTGCAGTGACCAGATCCCAGATTTCACTACCAAAAGCCCCTGCATTCATCGCTAGAGCTCCGCCCACCGTCCCCGGAATTCCAGCTAAAAACTCTGCTCCCTTTAGTCCTTCACGGGCACAAAATTTAGCTAATTTAGCACAAGGTACCCCAGCTTCAACCCATATTACAGTTTTACTACGTCGCTTAATTCTAGATAAAGCTTTAGCTGTTACAATCACGGTGCCTAATAGCCCGCCTTCCCGAATCAGCAAGTTACTACCCAGCCCTAACCAAAACAGAGGCTCATTCTCAGGCAATGAATGAAGGAACGTTAGTAAGTCTTCTGCATCTGCAGGTCGATATAAGTATTGTGCTAATCCGCCTACACGCCAAGAAGTATAGTTTGCCATGGATACATCCCGCTGTAGTTGCCCTCGCAGTGAAACAGCCTTCCTTACCCCTACCATTAAGGATCTCCTCTTAGGGAAACTGATAGGCGCTTCGCCAAAGCACCAATATCACCAGCTCCTAGCGTTAATAGCACATCACCTTCTTGCAAAAGCGCTAATAACACTTTCTCAATAGTGTGTGTATCCTCCACAAATATAGAGTTATTTTGGCTATACACTTGAATCGCTCGCCACAAAGCATAACCATTAGCTTCCGAAATTGACTCCTCTCCTGCTGGATAAACTTCAAGCAAAATCAGCATATTTACCTGAGACAACACTCGAACAAAATCTTCAAATAAATCTCGGGTTCGGGTATAACGGTGAGGCTGAAATATTACTACTAAGCGTCGGTTAGGCCATCCGGCGCGGATTGCCTCTAATGTGGCTGCAATTTCCTGAGGGTGATGCCCATAATCGTCTACTAGAAGCACTTTTCCCACTAGCGTACTCATTTCCCCATAGTGCTGAAACCGACGCCCAATTCCAGAAAACTTCCCTAAAGCGCTTTGAATATCATCATCTTTTACCCCAATCTCACGGGCAACAGCTATCGCAGCTAATGCATTCAAAGCATTATGAGTCCCAGGCAGACTCAATCCTAACTTCAAGCAACTATTATCAGGGCAAGCAACTTCAAATTGGATATAGCCTTGGATCTGCTTTAACCCATATAACCGATAATCCGCATCTTCACAAATACCATAGGTCAATACCGGACGTCCTATATCAAGCAATAATTCTCGCAGCACTGGATCATCCAAACATACTACGGCTAAACCGTAGAAAGGCAGATGATGTAAAAACGCTAAGAAGGTATTTTTAAGTGCGGTAAAGCTCCCTCCATAACTGCCCATATGATCAGCGTCTATATTAGTGACAACTGCTAGCATAGGCTGTAGATGCAAAAAGGAAGCATCGCTCTCATCTGCTTCAGCGACTAAATACTCACCGCTTCCTAGACGGCTATTAGCACCAATACTATTGACTCTACCTCCAATCACAAAGGTAGGATCTAATTTTCCCTCTCCCAGAATACTTGCAATTAAGCTCGTAGTTGTGGTTTTACCATGAGTGCCTGCTACAGCAATGCCGTAACGGAAGCGCATTAACTCTGCCAGCATCTGCGCTCTAGGTATCACAGGAATAAATCGTTCTCTGGCGGCCATTAATTCGGGGTTATTTTTACTGATAGCGCTTGAAACTACCACTACGTCGCAATCTTCAATATGTTTAGGATCATGACCAATGATGATTCGAGCACCCAAGTTTATTAATCGTTCAATGAGTTGATTTTTTTGTAAATCTGAGCCTGAAATCTGATAACCCAAATTAAGCAGAACCTCAGCAATGCCCCCCATACCTACCCCACCAATACCTACAAAGTGGATGCGCTGAATTCGGCGCATCATGGGAAACATGGGAAACATAGGGATCATCTGAAAATCAACTTCTTCTAGCAGCTAGACAACAATCAGCAACTCGTTGGGCGGCCCCTGTTTGATGAAGTCCTCGAGCTAATCGTGCCATAGTCACCAGAGAATCACGATCTGCTCTTAATCGCTTAAGTTCTCCAGCTAGTCGATGAGGTGTAAGTTCGCCTTCAGGCAATAACAAAGCAGCCCTTTTATCCACCAAATAACGAGCATTTGCCTGCTGATGATCATCAATAGCAAAAGGAAATGGTACTAATATAGAACCTACTCCTGCTGCCATCAGCTCTGCTATTGTTAAGGCTCCGGCACGACATAGTACTAAATCAGCCCAAGCGTAAGCCTCCGCCATCTCTTTAATAAAAGGTATAACCCTAACGTCCACCACTCCAACTGAACAATAGGCGGCAACAATAGATTGCTCTCGCTGGCTATCGCCGCCACATTGATGCCAAATCTCAAGGCGAATCTCCGGTATAAGTAGAGCTAAGGCTTGGGGAAGAATTTCGTTTAATATTTGTGCCCCTCGGGATCCGCCAAGCACAAGTAACCGCAAATAACCACTTCGTCCCCGGAAGCGATCATCCGGATCGGGAAGTTTTTCAATCTCCTCACGAATCGGATTACCCACCCATTCAGCACCTATAGCAGCGGGAAAAGTTCCAGGAAATCCTTCCATAACTTGATGAGCTAAACGTGCTAATAGCCGATTAGTAGTGCCTGCTATCGCGTTCTGTTCATGGAGAAGCAAAGGCCGTCGCAATAACCATGCCCCTAGACCCCCGGGTCCTGAAACAAATCCCCCCCAGCCGAGTATTACGGCTGGTTGCTGACGACGCAGCGCATTGAGAGCTTGAAGCAAGGCGGTTAATAATCTTAATGGGGCAGCTAACCAAGCTCCTAATCCCTTACCCCGTAAACCATTAACTGAGATCCATTCAACTGGGTAACCAGCCTTTGGCACTAATTCAACTTCTAACCCATGGCGTGTTCCCATCCATATAACTTCCACCCCTCTAGCTCGAAGTACCTCAGCGACAGCTAGGGCTGGAAAAATATGCCCTCCAGTACCCCCTGCCATAATAAGTACTCGAACTGCCATCTCTTAACTTCGCCTACGGCTAGATTTAGATTTAGGAAAACGCGTTTCAAAATCGACCCGTAAGATAAGCGCCACTGCAATACAGACGACGACACTACTGCTACCACCAGCACTCATTAACGGTAAAGTCAATCCCTTGGTAGGCAATACCCCCATATTAACCCCTAAGTTAATAAAAGCTTGAAGACCTATCCAAATCCCAAGGCCATAGGCAAGATAACCACCAAAAGCGTGACCCGCCTGCTCTGCCGCGCGGCCAATCATAAGGGAACGATAAACTAGCACAACAAACAGGACAATCACAGCTAAGCTTCCTACCAGACCCAACTCTTCAGCCACAACCGCGTAGAGAAAATCTGTGTGTGCTTCCGGT
Organism: Candidatus Nitrosoglobus terrae; assembly: GCF_002356115.1. Classification (NCBI taxonomy): domain Bacteria; kingdom Pseudomonadati; phylum Pseudomonadota; class Gammaproteobacteria; order Chromatiales; family Chromatiaceae; genus Candidatus Nitrosoglobus; species Candidatus Nitrosoglobus terrae. Next base: position 234,360 of record NZ_AP014836.1, on the reverse strand, counting down.
AGATAAAATAACTTCTGAATACTATCCCCTAATCCTACACCTAGCCATTCACCTCGACCAAAGGCGATCAAAGCTTGAGTGAGTTGATAACCACTGTTTAAAGGGTCAGCCCAAGGATCGAGAAAAGAAGTTAGCCGCTCCATTCTATAAGGGGAATACCAAGCTAAGCTCATAAGCCCCATTACCCCTGAAATAACAAGCAGCAAAAAATACCAAAGGCGAGTCCCGCCCAAAAATAACATCCCTAATATAGTGGCAAACAGAACTACCATAGATCCGAAATCCGGCTCTAGTAGTAGCAATACTCCAACCACCATAAATATCCCTAGAGGGAATAGAAAGCCCCTCATCGTAGTACGCACTTCATGGCTACGGCGAACTAAATATCCAGAGAGATAAATCACCATAAATAGCTTTCCTAACTCAGAGGGCTGTAGTCTAATCGGACCTATAGCCAGCCATCGACGACCCCCATTAACTTCTAAGCCAACCTCTGGAATCAGCACTAATATCAACAATCCTATTCCTAGCAGTAGTAGAATTGGGGATATCCGCTCCCAAAACAGTAGCCGCACTCGCCAAACACCGAATGCTGATATTAGCCCAATTAATAAAAAAAGCCCTTGACGCCAAAGGTAGTAAGTAGGATCGCCAAAGCGACTCTCAGCAATTGCTACAGAGGCCGATCCCACCATAACCCAACCAAGGCCCATCAATGTCATCGCGGCTCCTAGTAAATAGAGATCAGGTAAGGAAGGCGTATTACCAGAAGGGTCATTCATATCAAAATTTTTTTAACAGCCTGCATAAATACCTGACCCCGATCCTCAAATCCAGAGTACATATCAAAGCTGGCGCAAGCGGGTGATAACAGGACACAGTCACCCGGCTGAGCAAGTGTACTGGCTTTATTAACCGCCTCATCCATATTATTAACCCGATAAAGCGGTGCACTATTAATAAGCGCCGCCTCTAACTGAGAGGCATCCTGACCCATCAAAATCACAGCTCTTGCTCGCCGGGTTAAAGGTTTGTATAAAGGGGAAAAATCTGCATTCTTACCCATTCCTCCCGCTATTAATATTAACTTACCCAAGCAAGGGAACCCTTCAATAGCAGCCAACGTAGCACCTACGTTAGTCCCCTTAGAATCGTTATACCAACGTACCCCAGCTATCTCTACAACTAACTGGCAGCGATGAGGTAGGCCTTGAAACTCCTGTAAAGCCGACAACATCCCAGTACGAGATAGCCCGATAGCCTCACCTACAGCTAAAGCAGCTAAAGCATTCGCCCAATTATGACGTCCTACAAAGCGTAGTTTATTAGTAGCTAATAACAACTCATGGCCTCTAGCCAGCCATATTTCATTATTCTGCTCCTGCAATCCATATTCATCGTTTGTTGCGGGTGTATTTAGTGTAAATTGAAGACAGCGCCGTTCTGACTGGGCTAGAGTGCTGACACGAGGGTCATCGGCATTGATAATCATAGTCCCAGTACCGTTATAGATTCGAAACTTAGATTGGGCATAGGCTTCAACAGTAGAATAGCGATCCATATGATCAGGGCTAATGTTAAGCACGCAGGCCGCAGCCGCATTTAATGTATAGGTGGTCTCCAGCTGAAAGCTGGATAACTCCAAAACATAAAGATCTGGGGCTGGTTTTTCCAATAACTCTAAGGCAGGTAACCCTAAGTTGCCTCCAGCCAGAACCTGCTTACCCGCTTGGCGCGCCATCGCTTCAACTAGCAAAGTCACTGTACTTTTACCATTAGAGCCTGTAATCGCTACTATAGGCGCCTTAGCATAGCGAGCAAATAACTCAATATCACCTAATATGGGTATTCCCATCCCTTGCGCTGCCTGAATTATCGGATCACTTATGGGCACCCCTGGGCTTATCACTAATTGTTTAGCCTGCTGAATTAATTCAGTATCAAAACTGCCAAGCCGAATAAACACCCCAGGAATCTCATTCTGTAGCGCAGTAAGTGCTGGCGGATTCTCACGACTATCTATCACAGCTACTGAAAAACCATGATTTATCAGAAATTTGGTACAAGATAGCCCTGTTTTACCAAGACCGACTACCACAGTATCTGCTACTGGGCTAGGCCGTACTGATTTATAGAGCATTTTATGACTACCCAAAAAGAATTTTGAGACTCGATATTTTATTATTTTATTTTTAAGTGCTCTGCCTTGATGTACATAGCTAACGAATCTTTAAAGTAGCTAATCCAATCAAAACCAAAATGACAGTAATAATCCAGAATCGAACAATCACTCGAGGTTCTGGCCAGCCTTTGATCTCAAAATGATGGTGCAAAGGTGCCATACGGAAGATACGTCGGCCGGTCAGTTTATAAGAAAGCACCTGTAAAATCACGGATACCGTTTCTATTACAAATACTCCTCCCATGATAAATAGCACTAATTCCTGCCGCACTAATACCGCTAGTATGCCTAAAGCGGCCCCTAAGGCCAGTGCACCCACATCACCCATAAATATCTGGGCAGGATAGGTATTAAACCAAAGAAATCCTAGCCCTGACCCCACCAGCGCACCGCAAAATATCACTAACTCTCCTACTCCGGGGATATAGGGAATCCCCAAATAATGAGCAAAGCCAGCGTGACCCGCAACATAAGCAAAGATTCCTAAAGCCCCGCCGACCAATACGGTAGGCAACACAGCTAACCCATCCAGACCATCTGTAAGATTAACGGCATTGCTACTACCCACCACTACAAAATAAGTTAGCAGAACATAATAACACCCTAGATTCACTGCAACATTTTTAAAGAATGGCACAATCAATGTAGTCTCAGCTGAAACCGTAGCAGTGGAATATAAAAATAGGGCAGCACTGAGGGCAATGACCGATTGCCAAAAATATTTATGTCTACTTAGCAGTCCACGTGAGTTTTGGTGAATCAATTTTTTATAATCATCTACAAAACCTACCCCTCCAAATAGAAGAGTCACGATTAACACTACCCATATATAACGATTACTCAGATCCGCCCATAGTAATGTCGCTGCAGAGATGGCTATGAGGATAAGCCCTCCGCCCATGGTGGGGGTTCCCGTTTTACTAAAGTGACTGACTGGCCCATCTATACGTATAGGTTGGCCAATGGATCTTAGGCGACGGATCATAACTGGGCCAACGGCCAAGGAAATCACTAAGGCGGTTAATACCCCTAAGATAGCTCGCAAGGTAAGGTACTGAAATACCTTAAATCCGCTATTAAAATGAACCAAATAATCAGCTAAATACAGCAGCATCAGTTTTCAAAACTACAGGTTTGGCCGCAAAGAGCCGCTACAATTTGCTCCATATGCATACAGCGAGATCCTTTTATAAGCAAAGTAACATCAGCAGGCTGCTCCTTTTGAAGCGCTGCTAATAATTGCTGCTGTTCTGTAAAATGTAGCGCCCGATTACCAAAAGCCTCTGCCGCACAGATACTCAGATGTCCTAAAGTATAAAGTCGACTTACACCCGCCGCCCGTGCTTGCCTACCCATTGTTCTATGCAGTGTGGCAGACTCTGCTCCTAATTCGGCAAAATCCCCAAGTACTAAAAATCGCTCCCCAGAAAACTGATTCAATAACTCTAGTGCAGCTTTAAGTGAGGCTGGGTTAGCATTATAGGTATCATCAAGTATCCGCATCCCATTAATCCCACGCCGAAACTGTAATCGACCTGAGACTGGAACTAAAGAAGCTAGTGCCATACTGATTTGATCTAAATTTAACCCCAGTGTAATGGCAGCAGCGGTTGCAGCAAGAGCATTTAAAATATTATGCCGCCCTAGTAAGGGTAATTGAACATCAGTCCTACCTATTGGTGTAATTAGGCTAAAATGACTACCTTCGGTACCAATCACTACATTATCCGCAGTAATCTCTCCTGATGGGGTTAATCCAAAATCCATTACCGATGATTTACTGACTAAGCTACGCCAATAAGCAAAATTAGGATCATCCCTATTCAGCACCGCCACTCCTTCTGGATAAATACCTTGAAAAATCTCGCCTTTAGCTTGAGCAACACCACTAAGATCCCTAAACCCATCTAGGTGCGCAGGCCCTGCATTAGTAATCACGGCTACTTGTGGGCAAGCTAGCCGGCTTAAATAGCCAATTTCGCCTAGCCGATTAGCCCCCATCTCAATAACCGCAAAATGATGAGCCGTATCCAGTTTTAATAAAGTCAGTGGAACGCCTATATCATTATTTAGATTCCCTTGGGTAACTAATGTAGGCCCTGCCCTATTTAGCATGGCAGCTATCATTTCCTTGACTGTAGTCTTGCCATTACTACCCGTTACTGCAACTACAGGGCACTCAAAGCGTTGACGCCAATAAGACCCCAGCTGACCTAGCGCTATTCGGGTATTTCTTACCTCAATCTGGGGTAAGGGATCATTAATTGTTTGCTCCAGTAAAACAGCAGCAGCCCCTTGCTCCCGCGCTTGAGTAATAAAAGCATGGCCATCAAACCGTTTACCTTTTAGGGCAATAAATAAAGTCCCCGCTATTTCTATAGCAGAACGGGTATCGGTAGTTATTCCATGCACTATCGCATCCTGTCCTTGCAATCGCCCCTGTACAGCTTGGGCAAACTCTCCTATACGCATCTTAAATCCCAATGCCATCAGTAAAGCAATCCTCTTCGTTGCTTTAAAGCCTGCTGCGCTTGCTCTCGATCGCAAAAAGGGCGCCGCTCAATACCTATTTGTTGATAATTTTCATGACCTTTTCCTGCAATTAGCACAATATCTTTAGACCCAGCAAGCTGCACAGCACGCGCAATCGCTTCAGATCGGTTTCTAAATTTATAAACGCTATCAGGGTTTTTCATACCAGAGAGGATATCAATAATAATCTTAATGGGATCCTCACTTCGAGGGTTATCATCTGTTAGCATCATAAAATCAGCTAAACGCTCTGCTACTGCACCCATTAAAGGGCGTTTACTTGGATCACGCTCTCCACCGCATCCAAATACACACCATAACCGCCCCCCTGGATCTAGATGGTCTCGCAGAGAATGTAGCGCCTGCTCCAAAGCATCTGGGGTATGAGCATAATCTACAACTAACAGAGGTTCTCCCCATCCTCCCATAGATTCCATACGCCCCGGAACCGCTTGAATTTGACAAAGACGTTCTAAAGCCTCAGTAAAAGGCATTCCACAGGCGATTAGTCCCCCAAGGGTAGCAAGAAGATTATAAGCATTAAATCGACCTAATAAAGGACAGCTTAATTCGCCTTTCCCCCAAGATCCTTCGATATTCATGGATACCCAACTGCGATCATAGTGAAGTTTACTAGCTCGAAGGTTGGCTTGGGGGTTTTCCAATCCATAGCTAATAACAGTTATTTCAGGAGGAAGTTTTACTATCAACGCTCGACCCACAGCATCATCACAGTTTATCACTGCATTGCATAATCCGGGTTGGGCAAATAATAGAGATTTAGCCGTTTGATAACTAACCATATCACCGTGATAATCAAGATGTTCATGGCTTAGGTTAGTAAAAATAGCAGTATTAAAAACAACGCTATTGACTCGCCCCTGATCCAAGGCATGGGAAGAAACCTCCATGACTGCATAAGAAGCGCCTGCATCATACATGGCCGCTAGCTGTTCCTGCACTGTCACTGCATCTGGCGTGGTTAGATCGCTGGGGATAATAGCCTCTACTAATCCTACCCCCAGCGTACCCATCAGCCCACAAGAGTTTTCCCCTTGGTGTAAGGCTTGAGCTAAAAAATGGCTTACTGATGTCTTACCATTAGTTCCCGTGACACCAATTACATACACTCGCTGCGACGGTTGAAGATAAAATCGATTAGCAATAGTACTCACTTTAGTGCTTAACTCAGGTAAAGCAATGTACGGTATATTTAGGGTTTGTAGCCGATCTATAAATTCTGGTGGGACTGGCGCTACCGGATCATAAATTATAGCTGCAGCACCTTTATCTATAGCAGCACCAATGTAATTATGGCCTAACTGTCGCCTACCTCGGCAAGCAAGAAATACAGATCCACGGTTTATCCAATTACTATTCAAAGATAAACCCGTAATCTGGCAATTATGAGTTTGCTCGGTAAGGGCTCCTAAACCTATCAGTAAATCGTTTAAACAACATACACGATCATCAGAATCAATCGCTATCGCTTGCTGCTCTAACATTTTTCCTACCTCCATTCCTGCTTTCACCTAAGAGTGCCTACCCGCTCAGCTAAATGCAGAGGAGGGGGACTATCGGGGGCAATATTTAATAGCCGCATCGCCCCTGTCATTACTCGAGAGAAAACCGGTGCAGCTACTAATCCTCCATAATAGTCCCCGCCCTGGGGTTCATCAATAAACACAACCATTGCTAAACGGGGGTGGCTTGCAGGGATAAGACCTGCAAAAAGTGAGATATATCGACTCTTAGCATAACCTCCTGATATCGCTTTTTTAACTGTGCCTGTTTTACCCGCTACTCGATAACTGGGAACACGGGCCCGCTCTCCCGTACCTCCATCGCTTATTACTTGCTCTAACATAGATAACACCGCAGATGCAGTACTCTCAGGCCATACCCGATATCCACTTACAGCTTGCTGCTGGTAAAGAAAACTTACCGGCTTCAGTTCACCTCCAGATCCAATGGCTGCATAAGCACGGGCTAGTTGCAGCGGGGTAACTGATAAACCATAGCCAAAGGACAATGTAGCTCGCGCGACCTCGCTCCGCTCAAAAATGGCTGGATCAGGTAAATGCCCTTCTGCTTCCCCAGGGAAGCCGCTTACAGTTGAAGATCCCAACCCTAGTTGTGAAAAACCCTGCCAAAAACGCTGAGGATCAAGCGCTAGGGCAATTTTACTAGCTCCTACATTACTTGATTTTTTAATCACCGTGCTCACATCAATACGGCCATAGTTATGGATATCATGAATGGTATAACGTCCTACGCGGAAATATCCTGGCGCCGTATCAATTAAGGTATGGGGTTGAAACTTACCTGATTCCAACGCTATCCCTATAGTGAAAGGTTTAATCGTTGATCCAGGCTCAAATAAATCAGTGACAGCACGATTGCGATATAAACGGCCTTGCAGCTGAGAACGATCATTCGGGTTATAAGCTGGGTGATTAACCATAGCTAATACTTCACCAGTATTCACATCTAAAACCACCAGTGAGCCAGCGCGAGCATTATGCCCCTGGACGGCTGCTCTAAGCTCTCGGTAAGCTAAATACTGAAGCCGTAAATCAATACTTAAACGTAAATCTTGCCCCGGCCTCGGCATTCTGATATTTTCCACATCTCTTACTATCCGCCCGTGGCTATCTTGAACTACTCGTTTTTTACCTGGGATTCCTTGTAATACTTCACCAAAAGCCAATTCCAAACCCTCTTGGCCTAAATCATCAATATTGGTAAAACCGATGATATGGGCTGCTATGGAACCTGTAGGATAATAGCGCCGATATTCTGATTGAAGATTAACACCTAGTATATCTAAGGCTTGTACTTGTAAGGCGACCTCAGGTTCTACCCAGCGCTTTAAATAAACAAATTCCTGTTTATCGCCTTGCTCAATTCGATGTTCCAAATAAGTAGTTGAAACCCCAATGGCGCGTGCTAGCTCAGGCCATCGATCAGGGGCTTTACGCAATAGCTGAGGGTTAAACCACACCGAGGCGACAGGAGTACTGATGGCTAAAGGCTCGCCATAACGATCAGTGATCATGCCTCGATGAGCAGGTACTGTTATAGCGCGTAAATGGCGTGCTTCGCCTTTTCCTTGTAGGAAACCACAATCTAACACTTGTAATTCAACTAACCGTATCACAAGGCCTAATACGGTTATAGCGAAAATAAAGCTTACAACCCATAAACGAGTTGGATAACCTTTATCTCGCCTTTGACTCATATAGTTTATTTAAGCTTAAGAATAACTATTTCAGTTGAGTCTGGCATTAACAGTCCAAGCTTTTCTCGGGCTAAATGCTCTACCCTTCCTTGTCTAGAAAGCGTGCTTTGCTCCAAAAGTAAGCGCCCCCATTCATCATCTAATTGATCTCGTATCTTATAAAATTTTTGTAATTCTATAAATAATTTACGATTTTCATGTTTAGTATACACAACTCCTACGCCCGAAATTAATGCTAACGCTACTAACACACCTAATAATAGCCAGCGAATCATCATGATTAGCTACTCTATATGAGCAATTTTCTTTGCAACTCGCAATTTACTACTACGTGCACGTGGGTTATGGATAATCTCATCTGAATTTGGCTTGATCGGTTTACTTAATACTTCCAACTTAGGCCGAAGATTATTACTCATAATTGGTAAATCTAATGGAAAATTATTATCATAAGATTTATGCTTAAAAAACCGCTTTACGATACGATCCTCTAAGGAATGAAAGCTGATGACGGCTAAACGCCCTTTCACGGCTAGTATTGTCACCGCTTGCTCAAGTGCGGCACCTAACTCCTCTAGCTCATTATTAATAAAAATACGTATCGCCTGAAAAGAGCGAGTAGCAGGATGCTTACCAGGCTCCCAATTTGGATTAGCTTTAGCTACCACCTCAGCCAATTGCTTAGTTCGGGTTAATGGTTTAATTTTGCGAGCCTGCACTATTGCCCTAGCAATACGTCGATAATAACGTTCCTCCCCATAATTTTTAAGCACATCTATAATTTCATTCTCCCTTGCATGAGCTAGCCATCTAGCAGCACTCATTCCTACATCTGGATTCATTCGCATATCCAAAGGGCCATCTCGTAAAAAGCTAAAACCACGCTGAGTATCCTCAAGTTGTGGAGATGAAACACCCAAATCAAGCAACACTCCATTTACCCTTTCAAGCCAGCCTTTTTGCTCTATTATCCGGGCTAAATCTTTAATTGAGGCTTGCACAATAGAAAATCGTCTATCTCTCTGGGCTAAAATCTGGCCTGCAACAATCGCTTCTGGATCTTTATCCACCCCTAATAACCGGCCTTCATCGGATAACTCGGCCAAAATTGCTTGAGCATGCCCACCACGGCCAAAAGTACCATCCACATATAAACCATCTCTCTGAATAGCTAGGGCTTGAAGAGCTTCATTTAGTAATACAGGCTTATGATAGATGGTAGATATCGACTCTTCATTCACGGAAATTACCCTATACTGCTATAGAACACTTATAACAAACATCTATAGGATTTAGAATGAATAGCGATAACGTCTAGTAGGAATAAGCAACCGACTCTTAAAAAGCATTCCTAAATATTACACCTGCTAAACAAGCTATCCTTGCTCTATCAAAAACTACATGGTAGGTATGTACTGATAATGTGTCAATAAAGACTTAATAATTTTCTTTAAGTTTTTTACGTAAATTAGAGTAAATATATCGTTCAATAGATTATGGAAATGTAATGAGAAATAAGATGAAGATAGATAGGAGAGGAGTTAAAACAATATAATGCGAAAAAAATGAGACGGCCGATAAGCCGGGTTCTGTCGTGGACAGCCATTCATCTAGGATGCACATCACTATGCACCTCAAGCAGCCTACCCAGGAATGATGCGGGTCGCATCTTAATTCCCTTATTTGGCCTTGCTCCAGGTGGGGTTTACCATGCCGCAGAGTGTTACCACTCGCGCGGTGCGCTCTTACCGCACCTTTTCACCCTTACCAGCGCTCTTCTAAGCGCGTTGGCGGTTTATTTTCTGTGGCACTTTCCATAGGCTCGCGCCCCCCAGGAATTACCTGGCACCTTACCCTATGGAGCCCGGACTTTCCTCATTACCCTATTTTAAAGATAACGCGACTGTCTAGCCGTCTCAAACCTTTAGCTATAATTTTATCTTTGAACAAACAATTTACCACACTCTCTAAACACAGAAAAATTTAGCTTAAATTACAATTAATACATAATCCTAGAACAACCTACCCTTTAAGCTTATTAGTGTATTTAAAAATATCATATATCCCAGCTCTTAGCCTTTAGAAGACTATAGCTAAACTATAATCTTAGAGCTAACTGATAAAGGTCATTCCTCTTAAACCCAGTAATTTCAACTGCTACAGCTACTGCTTGTTTTAAAGGTAAAATTTTTAATAAAGGCGCTAATACTTTTAACGCCTCCTGCTTTATAAAGTCCTGCTTTTTATCTGCTCCATGGATAAGCAAAACAAGCTCCCCACGATCTGATTCGGGGGACTGCTCAACCCAAGTGAGAAGGGTAGCAAGTCCTCCTGTATGAACTGCCTCATAGAACTTGGTCAGCTCCCTTGCTATTACGCCTTCTCTTTCTGGTCCAAATATTTCTACCATAGCTTGCATAGATTCAAGTAACCGACGAGGAGCCTCATAGAAAATAAGCGTACGATTCTCATCAGCTAGCTGATGTAATCTAGCGTATCTTGCATTAGCTTTTACCGGCAAAAACCCCTCAAATACAAATCGATCAGAAGGCAATCCAGCCACTGATAAAGCAGTTACTGCAGCGCAAGGACCTGGTATCGGTACTATGGGTATCCCAGCTTGCCGCCCCTGCCGAACCATTCGGTAGCCTGGATCACTAATTAATGGGGTTCCCGCATCACTAATAAGTGCTATAGAAACCCCTGCCTTGCAGCGAGTAATCAGTGCCTCAACTTGTTGTTTTTCATTATACTCATGTAATGAAATCATTGCCGTAGTAATTCCAAAATGACGCAATAAACCCGCACTATGACGAGTATCTTCAGCAGCAATCAAATTTACTTGGTGTAGAATTTCTTGGGCACGAGGGCTGAGATCCCCTAAATTTCCAATGGGAGTGGCCACTATATACAAAGTACCTGTTTTATCGGCTACCATCATCATGCTCCATCTAGGCTACCAAGCAGGTAGCAGGTAATATTATTTATTGTACTTTTAATTTTATTCCACAACTCCTATGACTACCTTCCCTCAAAGAACAGCCCATCTTCTCTCACTAGTCGGATTTTCCATTATGCTTGGGTTTACCTATATCCCATTCGCTAAAGGAACGACTAGAAGCCTAACTACAGAGCAGCCAGAAATATGGATAGAGCGAGAAAGCCGCCTTAATACTATAAAAAACACCTCGCTAGCGAACGGATCTCAGAATTATGACTACCAATTACAAGCCGCTGCTACCTTTTTACAAGATAAGCAATTACAAAAAACTCAAGAAATCCTTGAAAGTATTGCGCCTGAAAACCTAAGTCCAGCATTAACCTTGCGCTATCGACTGCTAGCGGCTCAGCTCGCATTAGCAGAACGAAATGGGAAGCAAGCGCTCATCTTAGTGAAAGATATCAAAAACCTAGATTTAAACCTAGGACAACAAACTACCCTCTACAGTATACGGGTAGAAGCCTACGAGCTTGAAGGAGATTTATTAGCCGCAATCCGCAATCGGATTCAACTAGAATCTCTCTTAGAAAATACCCAAGCTTTAGAAGAAAACCAGCGGAATCTTTGGTATAACCTCATGAGTGTATCTCCTGATACCCTTAAGGCTTGGCAGAATCAGCGAGCCCTGTCTAATTCTTTCCGTGGCTGGTTAGACCTTGCTCAGCTGTTCCAACGCTATCAGCTACAGCCATCAGACTTACAGCAAGCTATTCATGAATGGCAGGTACGTTACCCTAGTCATCCTGCCTTTTTATTATTGCTCCGTACAGGCATCTTTACCCTGCTAACAGATCCCTTCCAACCCGCAACTATTGCTTTATTGCTACCTGCAGAGAAAAAATTTACAGCTGCAGTAAAAGCAATCAGAAATGGTTTTTTTGCGGCCTATTACGGGGATAATAGTCATTGGAGGCCCACCATTCGTTACTATAGTATTAAGGTAGATCCCACAACCAATAAAAGCAATATCCGTAGTATTTACCAACGAGCACAAGAAGAAGGCGCTGAGTTTATCGTCGGACCACTTACTAAGGAATCACTCACAGATCTGGTTGAAGCCAAGGATTTACCAATACCCACCTTAGCACTTAACTACCTAGAAAATGCGTATCAGCCAGTAGAGAAACTCTACCAGTTTACCCTTTCGCCAGAAGATGAAGCTAAAGGAATGGCCGAGCGAGCATGGTACGATGGTCATAGTAACGCCTTAACGCTCGTCCCCAATAATCTATGGGGTCAACGGATGAAAAATGCGTTAACCCAGCGATGGAAGCAGCTAGGAGGTAAAACGCTAGCGCTTCAAACCTATGATCCAGAGGAAAAAGACTATTCTCTTCTAATTCAGCGCCTACTTAACCTAGATAAACGTAAATTTCAAGATTCAAAGGAATTCCATCAGCGGCTTGCAACGCTTGAACCTCCTCAACATCTAGGGGCTGATGTTATTTTCCTTGCTGCATTTCCTAAACAGGCACAGCTCTTAATCCCTCAGCTTCGTTTCTACCGAGCAGAAAATCTGCCGGTCTATAGCTCTTCCCATATCTATGACGGGTATCTTGATCCAAATCAGAATTTAGACCTAGATGGGGTAATATTCAGTGATATGCCTTGGGTTTTAAATCAAAATTCACAACGTGATCCTGGCTATCAAAGCCTAGCTGCTAGCTATCCAGAAGATTTTAAACATTTAAAACGACTCTACGCTTTAGGCTACGATTCTTATCGGGTTATTCCTTATCTAAATGCACTTCATCAGATTCAGGGCATGACTTTTGAGGGGGCCACAGGTAAGTTACGTATGGATGCTGAGCAGCGTCTGCAACGTAATCTGATTTGGGCTCGCTTTAAAGGAGGGCGATTTCAACTCTTAAACCATGAAACGAGAAACTAGCTATAATAAAGGCCGGCAAGCAGAGCATTTAGCACGGGACTATCTTCAGACCCAAGGCTTACGTTTAACTCAGTGTAATTACCGCTGTTACTTTGGTGAAATTGATTTGATCATGGAGGATTCCAAAAATCTAATTTTTGTAGAGGTACGTTATCGCCGTAACGGACGTTTTGGCCATGCGATAGAAAGCATAACCGCGACTAAGCGGTCTCGCCTAATTACAACGGCCCAACACTACCTACAACAAGCGAAAGTAGGCCAGAATAAGCCTTGCCGCTTTGATGTGGTGGGGGTTACGCTTGAGCCAGCAGGAACTTATAATATTATCTGGCTACAAGATGCGTTTCGTGCCGATTAACAACATAAAGTTAAACTAATTAATATAAAATATAATGAATTTACCTAAAGCCATCTTGTATCTGTAAATATTAGCCTATGAATCCCAAGGAACGCATTGAGCAAAACTTCTTTAACAGCGCTCAACTGAAATTATCCGCCATGAGTACGCTAGCTCCTTGTATCGAACTTGCAAGCCAGCATCTACTAGAAAGCTTTCAGCGATCTAATAAAGTGTTAAGCTGTGGTAATGGAGGTAGCGCCGCTGATGCTCAACATTTTTCCTCAGAGCTTGTTAACCGCTTTGAGCAAGAGCGCCGCAGTTTGCCTGCAATTGCCTTAACTACTGATACCTCTGCCTTAACTTCCATTGCTAACGACTATCGTTTTGAAGCTATTTTTTCCCGCCAAATTGAAGCCCTTGGTAATGCAGGTGATATCCTGCTCGCTATTAGTACCACGGGTAATTCAGCTAATATTGTCCAAGCGATTAAGACAGCCTATAGCCGTAATATGAGCATTATTGCGCTAACCGGGTATGATGGCGGTAAGATAGCACCTTTATTGACTAAACAGGACGTAGAAATACGGGTACCCGCTCATAATACTGCACGCATTCAAGAGATCCATTTATTAATTATTCATTGCTTATGCGATTTAATCGATCATCATTTATGCTCTAATTAATGACTAATTTATATACCTATCTCTGAATAACATTGACTTTGAATAACTCGCCTATCATCACTTCAGGATTTCTCACCGCACTTAGTCAAATTGTAGGTAAACAACGAGTCTATTCCGATCCAGCTGATTGCTGGGCTTATGGTTATGACAATAGCCGCCGTCACGAATTACCTGGTGGCGTAGTTTTCGCACTAAAGCATGAGGAAGTACATGATATTATTCAATTGTGTAATCAGAAGCGGGTGCCTGTTATTCCTCGGGGGCGAGGCACTGGTACTACGGGGGCTACTGTTCCAGTCAATGGCGGTCTTATCCTTTCTTTAGAACGAATGAATTCTATCCACCTTATTGATCCGGCTAACCGAGCAATGATAGTAGAACCTGGAGTCACTAACCAAGAAGTACAAATTGCTGCTGGTCAACAGGGCTTTTTTTGGCCCCCTGATCCAACGAGCGCTGCTTTCTGTACTGTCGGTGGTAATCTAGCTTATAATTCTGCGGGTCCACGGGCAGTAAAATATGGTACCCCTCGGGAAAATGTACTGGGCCTTCGAGCCATTACCGGTGCTGGAGAAGAGATCCGTTGTGGCGTTTATACCACTAAAGGAGTCGTGGGTTATGATTTTACTCGTCTTCTTATAGGCTCTGAAGGCACGTTAGCGGTTATCACTGAGGCAACGCTTAAACTGACACCCTTACCTGAAACTAAGCGTACTCTTCGTGCTGCCTACAAAGATGCAGAGAGCGCTGGACAGGCGGTGGCAGCTCTCATGAGTCAGCCGATTATCCCCTGTGCACTAGAATTTATGGATCATCAAGCCGTTAGCCTAGCTCAAGCACAAGGTGGAGTAGATTTACCTTCAGGAGTGGGGGCACTGCTCATGATTGAAGTAGATGGCCCAACGGTCGCAATGGAGGACGCTATTACTAAAATTAAAAAAGCAGCGACAAATACCGGATTATTAGAAATCACTGTGGCAGGTACCATTCAAGAAACTGAAAAACTATGGTCAGTCCGAAAAGCGCTTTCACCCGCCTTACGTACCCTAGCGCCTAAAAAAATCAATGAAGATGTGGTGGTTCCTGTTTCCCATCTAGCAACGCTTATTAGAGGATTAGAGCGCTTAGCTCAAGAGTTTGCAATTACTATTGTCAACTTTGGCCACGCAGGTAACGGGAATATCCATGTAAATTTACTGGCTAACCCTGATAACCTCGCGGAAATGAAACGTACTAAACAATGTCTAGAACGGGTATTTGATTTAGTTTTAAGTCTCAATGGCACTCTTTCTGGAGAGCATGGCGTAGGACTAGAAAAACGAGATTTTATAAACAAAGAAATTGATCCTACTACCCTAGATCTCATGAGGCGCATTAAAGATCAATTTGATCCTAATGGAATCCTTAATCCTCAAAAAATGCTGCCTTTAAAAGCATAATCTCCTATCAAAATAGCTACTACCGATGTTTCTATTCTAATACTTAACCTAATAATGAAGCTTTTACGGGTAAAGCGTTGAAAAAACTTGTTTGAATATTAGACTATAAGCTATATTAATATTATCTAATAAAGCTAATTTTAGTGAGGCAGTGAGTATTTTAGCGCTGCCTAAGATTGCAATTAAGACCAGAAAAACATATCTAGGCTATAAGATGAGTGTCTAGTTGGAGAGTTTTTTCATATTTTAATTGAAGACGATTTTATAGCTCCCCCTTGTACTATTAAGGGTCTTCATTATTTTTTGATTGGCAACTTTATTATGAAACCTAAAATATCCGCCAATCCTGCCCATATTAAATATCATCGAGCCACCTCTACCTTATCCTGTCTAGGTACTTGGACCTTATATGAGATTAGCAAGTTAGAGCAAACTTTGTTATCCCAGCTACGGTCATATCATCCTGTACGCATAGTAGATGCTAGCGGTATTAGTAGAATGGATACGGGTGGAGCTTGGTTATTTAATCGGTTAATCACAGACTTACAACGAAAAAACCAAGATATTTCCTATGAGGGACTCAAAAAAGAGCAGCAGCAACTATTACAGCTCCTTCAAAGTACTCGTACTGGCCAGAAACAACCTATAGCAAGCGTACCATCTCCTAAAGCGCTCGAAAAAATAGGCCGCTTAACTTGGGATCATATGACAGAAACCCTATCTTTATCCGCTTTTATCGGGGAAATTTTTATTTATTTTCTACGCTCCATAGCTGCCCCATCCCGAATTCGCTGGAAAACCTTTCTAAGTGATCTACAATCAGCGGGTATTAACGCGCTTCCAATTATTGGCCTTTTGATTTTTCTAGTAGGCGTTGTAGTTGCTTATCAAGGAGGAATTCAGCTTCAGGCTTACGGCGCTAATATCTTAATTGTTGAGCTTACAACTCTAAGTATAGTGCGAGAGCTAGCACCGCTAATGGCCGCTATCATTATAGCTGGAAGAACTGGCTCTGCCTTCACCGCACAGATTGGAACAATGCAAGTTACTGAAGAGATAGACGCTTTGAGAACACTGGGTATACCTCCTATAGATCAATTAGTCTTGCCCAAAATTTTTGCGCTTGTATTAACGTTACCGTTGCTTACTGTATTTGCTGATATCCTAGGGGTACTTGGCTCTATGGTAATGGCTCAAGCTCTACTAAAAGTTGAGTTTCGCGAATTTATAGGACGTATTCCAGAGGTAGTTACCCTGACTTCCTTCTTAATAGGGGTCGGTAAAGCCCCTATTTTTGCGGCTATCATCGCTACCGTAGGGTGCTATCAAGGTTTTCACGTTAGCGGAGGCGCAGAGAGTGTAGGTAAAAAAACTACCGCAAGTGTAGTACAAGCTATTTTTTTTGTGATCATCGTTGATGCCACGCTTTCTATCTTCTTCAGCTGGATAGGGATCTAAAAATGCTTAAGACATTAGAACCAATTGTCGAAATCCAAAATCTTGATACTCGTTTTGGTAGTACCTTAATCCACAAAAATATTAACTTAAAGGTCTATAAAAGTGAGATTTTTGCTATTGTGGGAGGGAGTGGCTCCGGTAAGTCTACCTTATTAAGGGAGATAGCTATGTTAATATTCCCTGCAGCAGGCTCTATCCGTATCTTTGGTGAATCTTTACAAGAGATAAATGAAGCTCAAACATCACGCCTTCGAACCCGCTTTGCCATGATGTTCCAACAAGGCGCTCTTTTTAGCTCCTTTACCGTATTACAAAACGTGACATTTCCCCTGCAAGAACATACTCAATTATCACCACAATTTATTACTGAGTTAGCGCTCCAAAAAATTGAGCTAGTGGGCTTACCTTTAGAGGCAGCCTTCAAGTACCCCCGTGAACTCTCTGGAGGAATGATTAAACGGGCAGCCGTAGCCAGAGCGTTAGCATTAGATCCGGATCTATTACTTCTGGATGAGCCCAGCTCAGGTTTAGATCCCATAAGCGCTGCTGCCCTAGATAAACTTATCCTCGATCTTAGAGGATCGCTTAATCTTACGGTAATTCTTGTTACTCACGATCTAGACTCTCTATGGCGAGTTGCTGACCGAGTAGCCTTTTTAGGAGAGAAAACACTTCTTGGCCTAGACACCGTAGCAGCATTAGCGCATTCGGATAATCCTTTAATTAAAGCTTATTTTGGAGGACCTCGTGGTCATCTAGCTGAGGAGAGTATATGGGCGCAAAAGTAAATTACGCAGTAGTTGGCCTTTTTGTAGTTCTGCTAACTGCCGTTCTGATCGCCATAATTTTTTGGCTCAGCGCTTATCCATCCACTCAATCTCATAAGATTTACCTAGCTTATATGAAGGAATCAGTAGCTGGTCTTGCGAAAAATGCAGATGTCAAATATCGAGGAGTCAATATAGGTAAGGTTCAAGTTATAGAATTAGATAAAGAAAATCCTGAAAGGGTTCGCCTGACCTTAGGTATTGACAGTGATACCCCTATTAAAGAGGATACTATTGCTATTCTGGCCTCCAATGGGTTAACAGGCATTACCTATGTTGAGCTCACCGGAGGAACCAATGATTCCCCTGATCTTAAGGCGACAAAAGATCAACCCTACCCTGTCATTAACACGGGGCCTTCTCTTCTAGTACGCCTAGATTCTGCGCTTACTGAGTTATTGACCGAATTAACAGGCGTCGCTAAAAATCTTGATCATATTGCCCAAAGCGTAGACGTGGGTCTCCTCGAAAAAAATCAACAAGCAATTACTGAAACTTTAGAAAACACAAAAAAATTTAGTAAATCTATCAATAACTTAACTAATATAGAAAATCAAAATGCGATAAACGAGGCGCTTCGTAACACTCAAAGATTCACAAATCAGTTAGAGGCTGGAGCTAAACAGATCCCTACTATAGTCAGCCGCGTAAACAAAACAACCGAAGGAGCGGATGCCCTATTACAAGAGGCACAGAAAGAGTTCCGGCTCTTTAGCCAAGTCACTTTACCTCGTGTTAATCAATTACTTAGTAGCTTTAACCAAGTCACCCAAAATCTAGAACATTTTAGCAAACAGGTGGATAACAACCCCCGCGTTCTATTATTTGGAGCTACCCCAGCTGAACATGGACCGGGAGAATAACCTATGTATTTTCTATCAAAACTAAAAACCACATACTTTAACAGTGTATCTTATCAGCCTACACTCTTAGCAGTAACATTTTCAATCCTTATGCTTTCCAGCTGCGGATTCTTGTCATCACAGCCTACTCCTGCCCATACTTATCGTTTTTCAGTTCCCCAGATACCTACTCAGGCAGATTCGCCTTATACCAAATTAGCTTTATTGGTTTCAAGACCTCAAGTAGGAGCTGGCTATAACACTCAGCAGATAGCCTATACCCGCAAACCTTATGAGCTAAGCTATTTTAGCCATAATGAATGGGTGGATACTCCAGGACGGATGCTAGAATCTATTCTTGTCAGTGCTTTAGAAGCAAGTAAAGGCTTTCAAAACGTTATTCCTAGTTACGCACTAATACCCGCTGATCTAAGGTTAGATACGGAGATTGTTACTTTACTACAGGACTATTCAGTAAAACCGAATCAAAGTCGAGTTGTTTTGCACGCCCGACTTATTGAGCTTACTAAGAGTCAGGAAATTGCTAGCCAGACATTTGAAGCTCATCAACCTATGACTGAAGATAATCCTTATAGCGGAGTAATTGCCTTAAACCAAGCTTTAGGACAAGTCATTGAAGAGTTAGTCAGTTTTTGTACTCAGGCTAGCGCAAATGCAGATGCACTTAACTCATCTACCACCGATATGGATTAGGGACTTTTAATATCAGCCACAGCGTTATTAGCTATTTTCGCCAATACGCTGTGGGGAATACCGTAGCTAAAATAAACTAATAACCCAATTCCCATCCAGATTAGAAAACGCCAAATACTCACTATAGGTAAGCCCCCCAACAATATAAATCGGTTATCTGCAATCCATGGCCAGCCAATGATTAAAAAACAACGAAAACAATACACCCGTAGGAGCTACAAACCATAGTAGCGGTAAACGGAAGCTACGGGATAGATTTGGCTGGCGTAGTCGCAGAAACATTACCGCTATACAAATAATGATAAAAGCACTTAAAGTACCAATATTAACCAGCTCTGCTATCTCCTCAAGAGATAGTAAACCCGTAATAATTGCGATAAATCCGCCAAGCATTAAGGTCGGTCGATAAGGTGTATTATAACGAGGATGCACATAGGAAAACCATTTTGGCAGTAAACCATCCCGTGAGAGTGCAAGCCAGATACGAGCAGCCCCTAGCAAGAATGCATACAATACACTCGTAATACCAGCAATCGCAGTAATATTAATAACACTTCGTACCCAATCAAGATCTAATGCTTTGAATGCCGCATCTACTGGCGCATCGCTCTCCAACTGTAAATAAGGCACTATACCCGTTAATATCAGTGAAACTACAAGATAAAGCACTATTGATATCACTAGTAACAATAATACGGCCCGAGGAAGATCCCACTGAGGATATTTTGACTCCTCTGCCGCTGTGGTCAACGCATCATAGCCAAAACAGACAAAAAAACGATGCTTGATGCGGTCAATACCCCCACTCAACCAAAGTGGATGATACCTTCCGCATCTTTTTCTGTTAAGGGGATAAATAGCTGCCGTCAGGGTTAATATGAAACGCACCCACAATAATCACTAGCACAATGCCTACTATCTTGATTACTACAATCCTAGTATTAACCCAAGCACCCCATACTGTTTTCATCGTCAATATCCAAGTCATTACTAAAGTGATCAGTGAAGCTGCTAAATTAAACCGCTTACCACTATCAGGCTGCGTCGAATCCCATGCCCTTTGAAGCCATATTGGTAATTGTAAACCAGTGAGCTGTGTCATCAGCGCCTGTACATATCCAGACCAACCAATAGCTACCATCAGCGCATACTCTAGTATTAGATCCCAGCCAATAATCCACGCTGCTAGCTCACCAAGCGTCGCGTAGCTATAGGTATAAGCACTTCCGGCTACCGGAAATCATGCCAGAAAATTCAGCATAAGCCAGTGGCTGCACAGGCGCTACCAATACCAGCAATGACAAAGCTAAGTACTACCGCCGGCCCAGCATTAATAGCCGTAAGCTGCCACAGACCAAGTACTCGATGAAAACCACAACTTACATTAGCCTTAGCCTCTAAATTGTAGTTGCTTAATTGATTTACAACGTATTATAAGGAGTAAATAGATTCATACTTCACAGACTGTACTGCTTAACTTGTTACTAGAAAATCCAAATAAAGAGAAAAATTATCTTTGAACAGGTAGAGATTCAGGGAGTAGTATCTCCAACAACATCTGCCCCTTCTGGTGGGGTAAAAATAAACAAGGAGGGATCGAAGGATAAATCAACTTTAATCTTAGAAAAAGAAAGCCGAGTAGTTTGTCCAAAGCTATCATGTAATTCCATTTGGCTTAAATTACCATTACCAAAGCCTAACAATAGTCGATCAAAAGAAGCATCTTTATCAAGAGGTAATAACTCTACCCACACTAGATTATCGCGAGGAGGAAGATCATTAATTTTAAAATCCTCCTTAGGTAACCGTTCACCAGAGAGTAATAAAGCAGGTGTGCTTCCTAGCGCTAAACTTTGTTTTTTAACTGTTACCTGCTCTAAATCTGGGTCATAAAACCAGATACGACTACCATCAGCCACAATCGTCTGTGAGAAAGGTTCTTGGTAATCCCAGCGAAATTTCCCTGGACGCTGAAGAGAAAAAACCCCTTTACTTTCCTCTAAAGAATTACCGCTTTCATTTAGCAAAACTTGATGAAACTCGGCTTGAAAACTACTGGCTCTTTTCAAGAAAGATTCTAAAGCTGCTCCAGATTCACTTGCCTCAGAAATAAGCATTATACCGCTTAAGGCAATAATCCAAACCGCCTTCTGAAGCCATTGTAGCAGTATCCAATTAGTATTTTTTTTTATTCGCATTTTAATTACTCTGGTGGAGGAGAAGCTAAAACTTCACGACTCCCGTTAGCCTGCATCGGACCTACTACCCCAGTACTCTCCATAGCTTCGACTATTCGAGCAGCTCGATTATAGCCAATTCGTAGTCGTCTCTGAACTCCAGAAACTGAAGCTCGCTGGGTTTCAGTAACTATCCGTACCGCCTGATCATAGAGAGGATCATCCTCAGCCTCGCCACTATGAGTAGTAGCTAGATTAACTCCATCTCCAAGATCGCCTGCTCCTCGGGTAATTTCTTCCAAATACACAGGTACACCTTGCCGCTTTAGGAACCCCACTACATTATGGACTTCATGATCATCTACAAATGCACCATGCACTCGCTCTGGCATCGATGTGCCAGGAGCTAAGTAAAGCATATCTCCTTGGCCTAAAAGCTGCTCTGCACCCATTTGATCTAAAATGGTTCTAGAATCAATTCGTGATGAAACTTGAAAGGCTATTCGCGCTGGAATATTAGCTTTAATAAGCCCTGTAATAACATCAACCGATGGCCGCTGAGTAGCCAAAATTAAATGAATACCAGAAGCTCGTGCTTTTTGCGCTAATCGAGCAATCAGCTCCTCTACTTTCTTACCCACAACCATCATCATATCGGCTAGCTCATCTATCACCACAACAATAAGAGGTAGGGGATCAAGCAATGAAGGCTTTCCATCTGCGTGAACGGAATATAATGGATCAGTTAAGGGTTGATTAGCTCTAATAGCCTCCTTTACCTTATGATTAAACCCAACTAGATTACGAACCCCCAATGCCGCCATGAGTCGATAACGGCGCTCCATCTCAGCAACACACCAGCGCAAAGCATGCCCTGCTTCATTCATATCAATAACTACAGGTGCTAGCAGATGGGGTATACCCTCATAAACTGATAACTCTAGCATTTTAGGGTCAATAAGGATTAAGCGCACCATTTGAGGAGTCGTCTTATATAAAAGGCTCAAAACCATGGCATGAATTGCCACCGATTTACCTGAGCCGGTAGTGCCAGCTACCAGTAAGTGAGGCATCTTAGCAAGATCAACCATCACGGGATAACCACTGATATCCTTACCTAAAGCCAGCGCCAAAGATAGTTTATCTCCCGTATAATCCGGGCAAGATAAAACTTCAGAGAGACGAACAATATCTCTGTTTTCATTCGGAATTTCCAGCCCAATCACCGGTTTCCCTGGAATAACCTCAACCACCCTGACGCTCAAAACTGATAATGCTCGCGCTAAATCTTTTGCTAACCCAGAAATACGGCTTACCTTAACGCCAGGGGCTAGTTGCAGTTCAAAACGAGTAATCACCGGCCCTGGATGAACCGCTACCACTTGTACCTCAACACCAAAGTCCTTTAATTTCTCCTCTACTTGGCGAGACAACGCTTCAAGAAATTCTTCTGAATATCCACCTTGAGAAGGACAAGGTTTATCTAAAAGCGATAACGGCGGGAGCATATTTCTTTCTGGGGACAAAAATACAACTGACCTCTGGCTTTCTTGCAAGTGTATTGGTGATGATGGTCTAGCTCTTACTGCGTGGATTTCTTCCCCTACTATATGTATTTTCGCTGTCGCATTTATCCTTGTCTCCAAGTTTTTTTCCGCCACTGGGCTTTCCCTCTCAAGGGCACTTAATTCCATCTCTAGTTTTTTTTCTATTATTGATTCCTTATCTATCGATATTTGCGATTTTGCTTCTATGGCTTCTAAGCTTTCTTTCACTTCTATTGAATTGGAGTCTTCTATAGAAGCAGCATTTGACTCCATTCCCCCAGTCATCCCTTCATCCACCAAGATAGGATCAATACGTACCTTATGCTCCCGTTTTTCGATATCAGCCGTGCTTTTATTTATTTTTAGAAGCTTTGCTGCGCGAGAATAGAAACTATGATGGGTAGGTGAATTGCGAACTGGTTTTCCAAAACTCATAATAGTTTGGAACAAATCTAAAGTGTAATAGCCAATTACATCCATTAACCTTAGCCAAGACATCCTAGTAAATAAGGTTATACCCGTAATGAAAAAAGCTAATAACAGTAAAGTTGCTCCTAAAGGACCAAATATACTCCACAAGCCGTTCTTGATGATTTCACCGAAAACGCCTCCCTCTGCTACCGGCAGGGTTCCAGCAGGTACTGGGAAGTAAAAAGCAGCAAGTCCGCAAGCTGCTCCTAAAGCTAAAACAAACCCGACGATTTTAAATACCCAAGGTAACTGGATAAGATAATTACTCTGAGGTCCAAGTCTAATACTGCTGCGAGCTAAAAATCCACTATAAGCCACCATAATTGGTAGTAGATAAGCCGATCGACCTAATAAATAAAGCATAAGATCGGCAAGCCAAGCCCCAACTCTTCCTCCTTTATTATGTATAATTTCAGTATTACTCGTATGGGACCAACCGGGATCAATAGGCGTATAGCTCAATAAAGACAGTAGCAGGTAAGCTGTTAGGGCTAAGCATACAATAAATGCTCCCTCTCTAAGCCGATGACTAATATGAATACTAACAGGAGTGCGCTTTAAGCGTTTAGTAATAATTGAAGCTTGGGCCATAATATTCACTTCTAAACAACTAAGGATTTATTAGCTCTACGGAGCACTTTTGCATCCTTGCCAATGCCAATAGTGTTGAAGATTTTAGCAAATCAGTATCATAGATATTTTATTTTTATAGCATTTGAAACAATAAATTTTACTTAATTAAAAGCTCTTCTTAAATATATTCCAACTCTAAGCTACGTTAATTTTGGCTCAAATTCTAGATAGGGAAAAGAAAATAGTAAATGTTCAAAGTGCCAAGATTTTAATCTTAAATAATCCACAATCTCTTAACCTCAACCACCTGCTCTATTGGCATTATAAAATTTTTCTCACTACCCTATGCTATATTGGTTTTAAATCACTTTAGATGCTTAAAACATTTCCTAGGGGAATACCCCTACGCCATCTTCTTTACGTTCTTAACTACTACACGTAACATTTTATTAAATAAATTTTTACTGAGCCTTATGGGAGTGATGCTCTATGCTTAAAAATAAACACTGTCGCCTTCTTATCCTAGGCTCAGGCCCTGCAGGTTATACTGCTGCAGTCTATGCTGCCCGCGCTGCCCTTGATCCAGTACTTATCACAGGGCTAGAACAAGGGGGCCAATTAACAACTACTACCGATGTGGATAATTGGCCTGGAGATGATCAAGGTGTCCAAGGGCCTGACTTAATGGAGCGGATGCGCAAGCACGCAGAGCGCTTTGGAGCTGAAATTATCCTTGATCAAATTACCGAAGTCGATTTCTCTCAACGCCCCTTTCGCTTAAAAGGGGATAATGGATCTTACACTACAGATAGTTTAATCATTGCTACGGGTGCCTCAGCCAAATATCTGGGTATACCTTCAGAAGAAGCCTACATGGGACGCGGCGTTTCCGCGTGCGCTACCTGTGATGGTTTTTTCTATCGGGGTAAACCCGTTGCCGTCATTGGTGGTGGAAATACCGCAGTTGAAGAAGCACTCTATCTCTCTAATATTACTGATCATGTTACCGTCATTCATCGTCGAAATAAATTTCGAGCAGAAAAGATTCTTATTAATCGGTTACTCCAAAAAGCTAACGAGGGTAAGATTACTATCAAATGGAATTATATTCTAGATGAAGTGATTGGAGACGATGCAGGGGTAACGGGTATTCGTATCAAAGAAACCCATACTCATCAGCCTCTAGAAATTCCTGTACATGGATTATTTATTGCTATCGGCCATAAGCCAAATACCGATATATTTACTGGACAAATAAAAATGGAACAAGGCTATATTCAGGTACGAGGCGGCATCAAAGGGTTTGCTACTCAGACCAACATCCCCGGGATCTTTGCAGCAGGGGATGTTATTGATCCTACCTATCGACAAGCCGTAACTTCTGCTGGTACTGGCTGTATGGCTGCACTAGATGCAGAAAAATATCTAGAAGGTTTATTAGGAGAAAACTCCAGCGCCTGAATTTAATAGTGCGCATGGTACCTCCGACCAAACGTCATTGATTGAAAATACTCCTATAGAATACCCCATATACACAGGATCGCGCTCACCCTTTGAGCTAACTCATAATAATCCTGATTGCCCAGAACAATACAGCTAGCGGTACAGCGCGGGAATCAACCCCCGCGATATCCTCGGGCGAAGTGCTACCAGCAAGCAGATTCCTAGTTGATACCGCCTTCGACAAGCGGGATGGCGGTCAGCCGCAGCAATTTGTTAGGGCACAATGCCAATCTCATCGCACATCCGCTTATATTCTGCTTTGATCATAGCATCCGTAATCCCGCTCGCAATACTTAGCTACTTGAATAAGACGGTTAGCAGCGCCTCCGCTTCATCGAAAAGGCGCTGATCGACTTGGAGTTCTTTAATCATCTGTTCTCTGCCGCTCCGTGTAAGGAAAGAAATGGCTTTCTCACGAAAGTAACCGTGGGGCAAATTATTCCTATGTTTTAACGCTGTCGCGAGGGTTGATCAAATTCAGTAGTGATCTGCCCCTGCGCCTCCAAACGAAGCTGATTACACAAGATACCGAACGTTTCATGAAACCGCCCTTCCATGAATTCGTCAATATCTTGGCGGGTCAAAGCATTTTTCTGGGACGAACGCAGCGCGACTAAAACAGTAACGATAGCGTATTCAAGAATCTGCGATAGATACATTACGAGGCCGTAATGGGCATAAACATCGCGTATTTGCTCCTCGTCGTAGTCCATGCTTAGACCCTAGCTATATTTAAATGTCAAAGATACTTTGAACACACAAGCGTAAGATCGCATTTAAGTGGCCTCATCATAAGCGCGAAGATAGGCAATGCGTACTGGTGCTGGAGGATGGGAGTCATAAACAGCTGAATGAATGGGATCTGGCGTTAGCGTACTGGCATTTTCCTTATAGAGCTTTACCAATGCTTGGGCTAAAGCTTGGCTACTCACCATCTTAGCGGCAAATTCATCGGCTTCAAATTCATAACGACGTGAAATATAAGCTAGTACTGGATGGAGAAAAAAGGTCAATATCGGAGAAATAAGCATAAATAATACTAAAGCCATATAATTAGAAGGTTGCTCTACCCCCAAACTTTGATAAAACACGGGTTGAGCGCTGAGCCATCCAAGCAAAGCCAATCCTCCTAAGCTAAGTAAGGCCATAGTCGCTAGGTTTTTAAAAATATGATGACGCTTAAAATGCCCCAACTCATGGGCTAGCACAGCTTCAATTTGATCAAAATTTAGGGATTCAAGCAGTGTATCAAAAAAAACGATCCGCTTATTACTCCCTAATCCAGTAAAATAAGCATTTCCATGTCCAGAACGGCGTGAGCCATCCATTACAAAAATGCCTTGGCTTTTAAAGCCACAGCGAACCAATAAATTCTCAACACGCTGCCTAAGATCTTCATCTGCCAATGGGGTAAATCTATTAAAAAGAGGCGCTATAAAAGCCGGATAAGCCCACATCATCAACATGGAAAAACTCAGCCATGCTAGCCACAATGATAACCACCAATGGATCCCCGCATGTTCCATAAGCCAAAGAGCACCAGCCCCTATGGGGATGCCTAAAATTAATAGCAGTCCCCATTGCTTAATCGCATCTTGTAAAAACAACCGGACGGTAGTGCGATTAAAGCCAAATGCTTGCTCCAAAACAAAGACTCGGTATCCTTTCATGGGTAAATCAATCAAAGCTCCAATGAATATAAAGCTGATAATAACCCCTACTCCTGTTTGGAGATCACTCCAACCTAATCCACGCCAGAAATTATCAAGTAATACTAAACCACCTCCCAGAGTCCAGAGTAATAAAATAAAGATATCTAAAATCCCGCTCACAACACCAAGCTTAAGTTTGGCCATTGTATAATCAGCTGCTTTCTGGTGTTCAACAAGTAGTATATGCTCTTGAAAAGGTTGAGGTACCTGATCCCGGTGCAGTAATACGTGATGAAATTGACGGCGAGCTAACCACACTTCTAACCCCAACATAATACTTAAAAGAATTAAAAACAAAGCGCTATAAATTGTCATAATCTAAACCTATGCAAAAGAATAGTCTCTGATAGAATACAGTAGAACTAATCATTCTATAGGACAATCTCTAATAAATATGGCTCAAAATCCTAATAATTTAATCTGGTTAGATCTGGAAATGAGCGGTCTTGATACAACTCAAGATGCTATTCTCGAGATTGCTACTATCGTGACCGATAACAACCTTAACATTATCGAAGAAGGACCCGTATTTGCTATCCACCAAGAAAACATAATTTTGGAAAATATGGACGAGTGGAATACTCGTCAGCACGCAAAATCGGGCCTTATTGAGCGAGTACGTAATAGCCCTATTGATGAAGCCACTGCTGAACAACGCACATTAGAATTTTTATGCAAACACACCCTGCCTCAGACCTCACCCATATGTGGCAATAGTATTTGCCAAGATCGGCGTTTCCTAGCTCGTCATATGAGGGAGTTAGAAGCTTATTTTCATTACCGAAATCTTGATGTCAGCACGATTAAAGAGCTTGCTAAACATTGGGCACCCGATATTGCCAAAGGTTTCAAGAAAGAAAATTCCCACCTCGCTTTAGCTGATATTCGCGAATCCATCCAAGAGCTAATTTATTATCGAAGTCATTTCTTTCGCCTACCTGATTCAGGGAACATCAATAATTGTTAGGCATTTCGCAAAGCCTAATTAAAAAATACCTTGTCTCTCTTTAAAGGCTAATATTAGTAGCCCTATCGCTTAGTAATAGTATAAATATATCTAAGCCTAGTAGCATTTTTTTAGCGCCACAGATACGATAATCTGTACCTGTTACCTACTAAATTAAATCCTATGGCAAATCAATAATATAGAACAGAATAATGATATTAGCCCTTATAGTTACAGTCAGTTGCTGACCGGAAAATTATTGCTAATCATAGAGGTATCTTTAGATGGCCATTCTACCCCTTGCTTTATACACTGCTGATCAGGTACGTGAATTAGATCGACGTACTATCGAAGAGTTTAAGATCTCTAGCGCTACGCTCATGGAGCGAGCAGGCGCTGTCACGCTAGAGAAACTACGCAAACACTGGCCTCAAACGCAACGTCTGGCCGTAGTTTGTGGTGTTGGTAATAACGGGGGTGACGGTTACGTTCTCGCCCGCCTAGCTCGTAAAGCGGAAATGTACGTAACCGTTTATCAAATAGGCAATGGCGATCAATTGAGCGCTGATTCTCGTGCAGCTCAGCAAAGTCTTTTAAACAATGGAGTGGCCATTCTCCCCTTTCAACCGCAGGCACTTCAGTCTACAGACGTTGTGGTAGATGCTATTTTTGGCACTGGGATTAATCGAGAAGTTACTGGTCCTTGGGCTGAGGCCATTCAAGCCATTAATGCCTCTGGGCACCCAGTACTCTCCATAGATATTCCCTCTGGCCTCCATGCTGACACGGGAAATGTTTCAGGCGTTGCCGTTAAGGCTCAGGTTACTACTACCTTTGTAGGTCTTAAGCAGGGAATGTTTACTTATTTAGGCCCAGATTACTGCGGGCAAATTACCTTTGACTCGCTGCAAATTCCCTCTGAAGCTTATGAAAATATTACTCCCTCCGCATATCGGATTATCCTTAAAGAAGGAATTGCCAAATTACCTCTCCGTGCCCGAGCTGGACATAAAGGGGATTATGGCCATGTGCTTATCATAGGAGGCGAGCAAGGAATGCCAGGGGCAGCGCGGATGGCAGGCGAGGCCGCTTATCGAGTAGGAACGGGGCTAGTGAGTATTGCAACCCGTGGCATTCATGCTTCCCTATTAAATATGGTTCGTCCTGAACTTATGTGTTATGGCGTAGAAAATGCTGAGGATCTAAAACCATTACTAGAACGGGCGACTGTTATCGTTATTGGCCCAGGGTTAGGGCAAGGTTATTGGGGTCAAATGATGTTTAATGAAGCCCTAAATAGTCCCCATCCTCTCGTGGTTGATGCCGATGCGCTTAATCTGTTAGCCAAATACCCTCAACAACATGAACGCTGGATTATCACCCCCCATCCAGGTGAAGCCTCGCGGTTGCTGGATCTTAGTATTAACGAAATACAATTAAATCGCTTTGCTGCCGTATATAACCTGCAACGGCGCTATGGTGGAGTAGCTATACTCAAAGGAAATGGGACTGTGGTGTGCTCAGGCGATCAGCCTTTAGGTTTATGCACAGCGGGTAACCCAGGAATGGCCAGTGGGGGTATGGGAGATGTTCTTTCTGGAGCGATTGCTGGTCTTCTAGCCCAAGGGCTTACACTTAGCGAAGCAGCTAATATTGGTGTTACGATTCACGCCATGGCGGGTGATCGCGCCGCCCGTGAACATGGAGAGCGTGGATTATTAGCTGGAGATTTAATGCCCTATCTTCGACGTTTAGCAAATCTACAGATGAACTGATGCACAAAATCATTTTAGCCAATGAGGGTGCCACCCTTAATCTAGGCACCCACTTGGCCCAAGCTAGCCAAGAAAACACCATCATTTTCCTTACAGGCACCTTGGGAGCGGGGAAAACGACCTTAGTGCGCGGATTTCTGCGGGCTTTTGGGCATCAAGGAGTAGTAAAAAGCCCCACCTACACCTTAGTGGAAACCTACATATTCAACCAGAAACAATTATATCATTTTGATTTTTATCGCTTAGCCGCCCCCCAAGAATTAGAATTTATTGGCCTTCAAGATTACTTTACCTCAGATTCTATCTGCCTAGTGGAATGGCCAGAACACGGTGAAAGCCTATTGCCGCCCCCTGATCTTTACATTAGCCTAGAGTATGCAGTAAACAACAGCCGATCCGCTTGCCTCCAAGCTAATACCAAGAAAGGGGAAACCCTGTTGCAGAGCATTCTAGAATCAAGATGATTCTGAATAAACTTTAATAGGAAAAAATAACTCTCTATTTAATAAATAATAAATACAGATAAATTACCTGCTCTAATCAAATTTAGCTAAAGGGCTGGCGTAAGATACCGATTTCTAAGCGACTGTGAACAAAATAGCGTACCTACTATTAATCCAGCTGCTACTCCCTACGTTGGCTTTTGCAGCGGCACGGGTACAGGGCGTACGCGTTTGGTCTGCTACAGAGAAAACACGACTAGTTTTTGACTTAAACACGTCTGCCCAATACCGGATCTTTACGCTAACTCAACCTGATCGGGTGGTCATTGATCTAGCAAATACTCATCTTAAACAACCACTATCTAGTAATGGCTTTAATAGTGAGCTACTTTTAGGACTTCGTAGCACCCCTAAAAATAATGGAATCCTAAGAATAGTTCTTGATTTAGCTACTGCAGCTCACTCAAAAAGTTTTTTGCTTAGCCCCTATAAAACCTATGGCTACCGTTTAGTCGTTGATTTAACCCAGGTCAATCAAAAAAAACCAGCTAAACCCATTGCTAATCTAGCTCAAGCTAATCGTAAAGAGCCCCCAAAAAAACCGGATAGATCTGCTGTTGACTTAGCCCAAGTTACCCATAAAAAATCGACTAAAACAGCCGTTAATTTAACTCAAGCCCATCATAAAGAGCCTCAGAAAAAACCAGCTAAAATAGTTGTTGCTACAGCAGTAAAAAATACGCCACGAGATGTCATTATTGCCATCGACCCAGGTCATGGTGGCCAAGATCCAGGGGCTATTGGTCCCAAAAAAACACGGGAAAAAGACGTAGTGTTAGCGATCGCACAAAAATTAGCCCAGTTGGTAGCACTGGAGCCGGGGATGCGCCCGGTCATGATTCGTAGCGGTGATTACTATGTCAGCTTAGGGGATCGCATTAAAAAAGCTCGGCAGCATAAAGCAGATTTGTTTATCTCTATACACGCGGATGCCGTCACTCATCCCAAGGCTCGAGGCGCTTCCGTTTATATTCTTTCGGAAAAAGGAGCCAGTAGTACGGCAGCACGCTATCTAGCAGAAAAGGAAAATAAATCAGATCTTATCGGTGGTGTACGCTTAAGTAGTAAAGATAACCAAGTAGCCCAAGTTTTATTAGATTTATCTCAAACTTCAACCCGAAGATCCAGCTTAGAAGTTGCCGATAACATCCTGACTCATTTGCAAGAAATAGGTGAAATTCACAATCAAAACGTGCAATACGCCGGCTTCGCCGTCCTAAAATCCCCTGATATTCCTTCGGTATTAGTAGAAACTGCTTTTATCTCCAACCCCCATGAAGAGAAAAAACTCAACAATCAGGCGCAGCAACTAGCATTAGCTACCGCTATGATGGAAGGTATTCGCCGTTACTTCTATAGCAATCCCTTACCCAATACCCTATTGGCTCAACGTCGTCACATTATTACCCTTGGAGACACCCTATCAGGGCTAGCTCAGCAATATAACGTAAGCTTAAATGAGTTACGGTTAGCGAATGGAATTAAAGATGATCGTATTAATCAAGGAGATATACTGCTTATTCCCTAGCCTCAACCTAGCAAACTTAAGGTCTACTTCTTGCCTCTGCCAGTGCATGCACAATAAGATCAAGACCTTCATTTACCAAGGATTCATGGGTGCATAAATGCAGGATACAAATTCTTAAAAAATAGTAGCCATCGATTTCAGTTCCAGTCGGCTAATGCTTGCCGAAAAGCTGTTACCCCATGAAGCTTAAAGGGTAACCATAGACGTAAACCACGCCATTCTCGGGAAAGTTCTGGGGAAAATTCCCGAAAATCTAACTGATCCTCATTAGCTTGTAGCTCAGGTAAATAAGCAGCTGGGGAAGTTCCAAAAGCTCGACGTAAATTTGACATATCCCGTACCAGCAAAGCTCCAGTACCATAAGCCAAGAAAAAACCTTTATAGGGATCAATTGCTAAAGAATCTGCTAGCTCCATCCCCGTAAATAAAGGCTGCAGTTCAGGTACTAATCGAAATGCAGCGCCATAAGCGCCATCGACATGAAACCAAAGATCATGATTTATCGCCACCTCAGCAATTTCAATTAGGGGATCAATAGCGCCCGTGCTTACCGTCCCCGCTGTACCGCAAACAAAAAATGGTACTAGATCACAGTCTCGATCCTGATGCACAGCTTGTGCTAAAAGATCTATCCGTAGACGAAACTGGGAATCAACCGGAATTGGGCGTAAATTCCGCTCAGGAATACCCGCTACCCGAGCAGCCTTAGCCACCGCATAGTGCACTTCACTGGAGTAATAAACTGTGCCTTTCAGGATCTCATCTCCTAAGTACTTCTCCCTTGCAGCCACTAAGGCAATCAAGGTTGACATAGAAGCTCCAGAGGTTAAAAGCCCTAATGATCCTTGGGGTAACCCCATTAACTCCGCTAGCCATCGTAAAACTTGGGTTTCAAGCTCAACGGCAGCAGGTGCCGCTGCCCACATACCCGTGTAACGATTAACAGTAGCTGCAATCAGCTCTCCAAGGGCAGAAGAAAATAATCCTCCTCCAGGAATATAAGCCAGATAGCTAGGGCTGGCGGGGTTAAAAGCTGCTGGAATCACTTTTTTGAAGAGAAAATCCAATAACTCATCAGACGAACTTGGCTCCTCTGGCACTGACTCTTGCAGCCAAGCAGCTTCAGAATCAAAAATCTCAGTGGCTTGAACTGGCTGTTGATCTATAATCTATAGTATCTACAAACAAAGCTAATCGCTGACCTACTTCATCTAGAAGCTTTTGTAGACTAGCTGAGGAAGGATCTAACACGGATAATTTTTCATCTACGCTTGAAACGTGCATAAATTTCTTTTACCAGCATTGTGTCTATTACCAAAACAGATTGTACCCATCACCACTACCCATCCATTTATGCAATAGCTATTATTTTGAAGGCATCTCTTATAGAATAAAAATGTTAACTAGATTTACTCTAGCCACGAGGATTCAGCCGGGTTTAATCACAAAAACATGATTAATGATATTAATCCATATTTTCCTAAAAATGTTTTGCTGTAGAGAGTTGATTTCTCATCCATTTTTTACCCTCTTTACTATTGCCTCTCAATTTATCGCGAGTGCAGCCGAATAATAACCAAGAATATCAACAAGCACCTGAGCAGAGATTATGCCCTACTATTTTACCGTAATCCTCACTAGCCTCTTGTTCTCTTTAGCCACCCCAGTGTTATCCCAGTCACAAAATTTATTTCCCCGGCCACCAGAGATTGAGCAAGATGTCCATTTCTGGATCCGAGTATATACTGAGATTGATGATAGCCATGGATTTATCCATGATAAAGAGCACCTAAACGTAATTTATGAGACTCTCAATTTGCCCAGCAAATCGGATCAGCAAGCTATTAAGAATCGAAAGCAGCACTATCAAGAAATATTGCTGCAGTTGGCTGATGGTAAAAGGAAAAATCTCACTAAAGAAGAACAGCGAGTATTAGCCCTTTGGCCCCGAGGTATCAGTAATAAAGATTTGCAGGCTGCAGCTGACGAGATTCGTTTTCAGCGAGGGCAATCCAACCGATTTCGCGAAGGACTCATTCGCGCTAGTGCCTATAAACCTTTTATTTTTAAAACTTTAGATTCTCTCAATCTACCCCGAGAGCTGGTGGCTATACCCCATGTTGAGTCTTCATTTAACCCAGCGGCTTATTCCCATGCTGGAGCGGCAGGATTATGGCAATTTACCCGCCCCACTGGGCAGAAATTTCTACGGGTTGATCACCTAGTAGATGAACGGTTAGACCCCTTCCAAGCCACAATAGGAGCGGCACAACTACTCAAGCATAATTATGAGATTGTAGGTACTTGGCCTTTGGCTATTACCGCTTACAATCATGGTATATCCGGAATGATCCAAGCTAAAGGACGAGTAGGCACCTCAGATATTGTGGCCATTCGGAAACGTTATAAAAGCCCCATTTTCGGCTTTGCCTCGCGTAATTACTATGTAGCTTTTCTTGCTGCCTTAGAAGTAGATGCTAAGGCAAAACACTATTTTGGATCTTTACCCCTCAATCCGCCCCAAAAAAATGAGGTTATAGAGCTTAAAAGTTTTGTTTCTATAAATTCTTTACAGCGAGCGCTAAAGATCGATCATGCTACGCTAAAAAAGCATAATCCAGCGCTACTTTCAGCCATCTGGGAGGGTAAAAAATATGTACCCCAAGGCTACAAATTAAGAATCCCCTGTACACCTACCTGTCGTGGCACCAAAACCATAGCCTATCTAGCACCTTGGGAGCAATTTGATAAACAAGTACCTGATCAGTTTCATCAAGTCCAACGAGGAGAAACACTATCGGGTATTGCTAATCACTATAGCATTAAAATCCAAGAACTTGCCGAATTTAATGGGCTATCCAACCTTCAGAATATCCGGGCAGGTCAGCGCCTGCGGCTACCCCTATCCATACCTCAGCCTATAGCCAAAGATTATATCGTGCAACGAGGAGATACCCTTTCTAGTATCGCCCATCGCTTTGGCGTTGCTTTACAGGCTTTATTAAAAACCAATAAAATTACCGATAAACATCAAATTTATGAAGGCCAGCGGCTACAGCTTGCTCAATCTTCATCAAAAGAGTAGATGAAAGTTTGTGGCTAATAAAATCTAGCCTAATTACTCTGATGATATGGTCATTTTCTCTTATATTCTATACCCGTTGCGCCATTATTTTGCTTTGCAACCTTATGGGCATGGGCTTCCGTGCCTCCCTCGATACCACTGTATATGGGTTATTTTTTTATCGATTTTATCAAGAAAAATGGCAAAAATGCGGTAACAAATACAGTCCACCAAGACAGTGGTAGGCAAACTAAAGCAACAAGCACCATTATTATTACTGACATAAATAATATCGACTGATTATCTACATCTAATAAAAGAATGAATCCTTTTATATGTGCAATCAAAAAAGCCAACGTAATCAAGACCGTTATTGCTATCCCTATGTGAAATAACGGCAGACTACCTAATACCATCGTATTCACCAGCTCAGACTGGTATCCTAATTCACTTCTAAGCACTACAGCACTCCATTTAGGGTAAGCCCCAGTGATATTTAAACAGTGTTATTCAATAAATATACCTGATATACAGATCATATTAAAACGTTAGCATTAGCTTACAAAACCCCTGATACTAGCCGCAAAGCCTCGCGAATAACCTTGACCCCAGATCCAGAATGATGCGCATTTTCACTTAAATAACGACGCCAAATTTTCGCACCAGGCTGCCTCTGAAATAACCCTAGCATAGGACGAATCATCACACTTAAAGGGGTATTACTCATTAGCTGCCGTTCTATATAAGATAAAAAAGCCATCACAATCTCATAGCGGGTTGGTAGCGGATGAAAATCTCCATAAAACCACTGATCTACGTTAGCTAGCAAATAAGGGTTATGATAAACTTCTCGACCAATCATCACCCCATCCACCCATTTTAAATGCCCCTGAACCTCTTCCAAGGTCGTAATACCGCCATTAATCACCACCTCTAAGTTGGGAAAATCCTGTTTAATCGCCCGCACCAACTCATAACGTAAAGGCGGGATTTCCCGATTTTCTTTAGGGCTTAACCCTTGAAGCCAAGCCTTACGAGCATGGATAATAAAAGTCTTACAGCCTGCCTGCCTTACCTTATCGATGAACTGGCATAACAACTCATAAGAGTCCTGCTCATCAACCCCAATTCGGCTCTTAACTGTTACTGGAATTGAAGCAGCTCGACTCATTGCCGCAACACACTCAGCGACTAACCCAGGAGTTTTCATCAAGCAAACGCCAAAACGGCCAAACTGCACTCGATCGCTAGGGCAGCCCACATTAAGATTGACCTCATCAAATCCATAGTCTACGGCCATTTGCGCACATTGATCTAGCTCCTTTGGATCGCTACCTCCTAGCTGTAAAGCTAGAGGATGCTCAGCATTATCGTAAGCTAGAAGCCGATCCCGATCTCCATGGATCAGCGCCCCTGTAGTAACCATCTCAGTATAAAGTAATACCTGCTGGGAAATTAAACGCAGCAGATAACGGCAATGACGATCCGTCCAGTCCATCATCGGTGCTACGGAGAGGGTACGATTTAAACCGCCTAGAGTAGATTGAGAATAACCAGTTGTTTCCATATAGAACTTTTCGCCATTGCTGTTCCTGTCATTGCCGTTGATCCTTATCTCGCTAATGCTAGCGCCATTGCAGTCTATCGCAAGCTTGGATTTCAAGTAACGGGATCGGTACAACAAATAGATTGGGAGCGTATTCTATCAATGACAGTTAGATTCGATAACATCAATAAATCGTACCAGTTTAAAAACATACGCTCCTAGATTCAGAAAAAACAGGTAAAATATCCTTATAACTCTAACCCCTAAGAGGTCAGCATGGCTGGAAATACTCTATACGACAAACTCTGGAATTCCCATGTCATCCATACCGATTCCAGTGGTACCACTTTACTCTATATCGATCGGCATCTACTCCATGAAGTCACCTCACCCCAAGCTTTTGAAGGGCTACGGCTTGCGGACCGTAAACCTTGGCGAAAAGACGCTAATCTTGCGGTGTCGGATCACAACGTACCTACTACCCATCGCGATCAAGGGATTGCAGATCCTATTTCCCGTACTCAAGTAGAAACGCTTGATCAAAATTGCCAAGAATTTGATCTGACTCAGTTTAAAATGAATGATCCTCGCCAAGGTATCGTCCATATTATCGGCCCAGAACAAGGTGCCACTTTACCAGGAATGACGGTGGTTTGTGGCGACTCTCACACAGCTACCCATGGGGCTTTTGGTGCCCTAGCCTTTGGTATCGGCACTTCAGATGTTGAGCATGTACTGGCCACCCAGTGCCTCCTCCAGAAAAAATCAAAGAATATGCTAATTCAGGTGGACGGTAAATTAGCTTCTGGGGTCTATAGCAAGGATCTAATTCTTGCCATTATTGCTCAGATCGGCACTGCAGGGGGTACTGGCTATACTATTGAATTTGCTGGGGAAACAATCCGATTCTTATCCATGGAGGGACGAATGACTTTATGTAATATGGCCATTGAAGCGGGAGCTCGATCGGGTTTAGTAGCAGTAGATGACGTGACCATTAATTACCTCAAAGGTCGACCTTTTGCCCCTTCTCCTCAATACTGGAAGCAGGCAGTGAATGTTTGGCGAAACTTAAAAAGTGATCCAGACGCTCATTTTGATCAAACTGTTACCCTCAACGTAGCCCACCTAAAACCTCAAGTTAGCTGGGGCACCTCTCCTGAAATGGTCGCTGCTGTAGATGGGCGAGTGCCCGACCCTCAGCAAGAAACTGATCCTATCAAGCGAAATAGCATGGAAAGAGCCTTGGAATACATGGGACTTAA
Organism: Candidatus Nitrosoglobus terrae; assembly: GCF_002356115.1. Lineage (NCBI taxonomy): Bacteria > Pseudomonadati > Pseudomonadota > Gammaproteobacteria > Chromatiales > Chromatiaceae > Candidatus Nitrosoglobus > Candidatus Nitrosoglobus terrae. The sequence goes on along the minus strand of NZ_AP014836.1, from coordinate 196,600 downwards.
AGCCAATACGCCCATCAGTGCTATCTATCCCGATGTGGTTTTTATTGGCTCCTGCACTAATGCCCGGATAGAAGATCTGCGAGAAGCTGCCAAGGTGATCGTTGGCCATAAAGTCGCTAAAAATATCAAACAAGCCCTTATTGTACCTGGATCTGGGTTAGTCAAACGCCAAGCGGAAGCCGAAGGGTTGGATGAAATTTTTAAAGCCGCCGGATTTGAATGGCGGGAACCTGGTTGCTCCATGTGCTTAGCTATGAACGCCGATCGCCTTGAATCCGGAGAGCGTTGCGCTTCCACCTCCAATCGCAACTTTGAAGGCCGCCAAGGCCAAGGAGGCCGCACCCATCTGGTAAGTCCAGCCATGGCAGCAGCAGCGGCAATTGCCGGCCACTTTACCGATGTTTCAACCTTAATCACTTTACACTAAAATCCCTTGAATATAGCTACTCTCACTCAACAGCTCCATACGCTCAGCGACTTCATTCGCTGGGGAGCTAGCCGCTTTAATGAAGCAGGGCTTTTTTTCGGCCATGGGACGAATAACGCTGTGGATGAAGCCATGACTCTAGTCTTGCACACTCTTCATCTGCCCCAGCACAATCTACCGACTGAACTTTTCTCATCTCAACTGACTGAAGTAGAAAAACGGCAAGTACTAACGCTAATAGAACATCGAATTAAGGAACGAATTCCAGCGCCTTATCTCACCCATGAAGCTTGGTTTGCGGATTTAAGCTTTTATGTGGATGAGCGGGTGCTAATCCCCCGCTCCCCCATTGCCGAGCTGATTAAAAATCGCTTTGACTCCCTTATAGATCCTGAACAAGTTCGCACGCTCCTAGATCTAGGTACCGGTAGCGGCTGTATTGCTATTGCAGCCGCTTACGCCTTCCCCGAATCCCAAGTAGATGCGGTAGATATTCATGAATCCGCACTCGCCGTAGCCCAAATCAATATCCAACATCATGGTTTGGAATCCCGAGTTCAAGCCATGCCTTCTAATCTTTTTGAGAGGCTAAACAATCGATTCTATGATCTTATCCTTAGCAATCCGCCGTATGTGAGTGCAGAAGAGCTGGCAACCTTACCTCAAGAATACCATCATGAACCTCGACAAGCTTTAGAAGCTGATAAGAACGGGCTAGATATCGTGCTACAGATCCTCCATCAAGCCTCTGAATATCTTCATGATCAAGGTATCCTCATTGTAGAGGTAGGCAATAGCGAGGATATCCTTATCCAAACATTACCTGAAATCCCTTTTACTTGGCTGGCATTTGAGCACGGTGGCCATGGGGTATTTCTCCTCACACGGGAGCAGTTAATTCATTATAAGGAAATCATTAAAAAAGCCTTGAAGACCTAAGACCTAATAAATCAAAGTAGCACCCTCTTTTTTCATTTCATCAAATATCAGCGGGTGACTAGGAAAGCAGCGATAAAGCCAGATCGGCTACTGAGAAATCAAATTACTAAAATTTTAGAAGGTAGGCAGTGTTCTATAGTCAGTAATCACAAACAGCTTGAACTATAGAACACTGTCTTTAACATCCCTACTCTACAGGCAACAAAGAAAATAAATTAATCGATACAACAGATTAAATTTCACTTCCTATTTGTTACTGTTCGAACCGCATAAAGCCTAAGATTTATGCTGCAATCCATGATAAATTATATACTTCTGGGAACGGACTCTTGTCATATTTTATATTGCCTTTAGGATCAATATCTTTCTTCAGCAAAACCTGCCGCACCATTTCCGGAATCATCACCATACCGACATAACGACCTAGGCATTGATGAGCACCAAAACCAAAATGGAAGTAGTTATACCAGTTGCGTTGCGGAATAAATTCATCTGGAGATTCGAATGCTCGTTCATCGAACATTGCAGACAACGTCACCAACAATACATAAGTATTGGCGCGTAAAACCGTCTTATATTCTGTTCCCTCTCCCACCATATAGTCGCTAGCGGTGGTACGGAATAAATACGACGTGATTGGTACAAATCGCAGCGCTTCCCACACAATGCCATCGAACTCGGTAGTATCCTCCTTTTGTGCAGCGGCTTTGGCCATAGCCAACCATTGTGAATGCTGAAATAAATATTGTAGCACTTGAGCGACAGCTTGCGACGTTGTCTCGATTGCACCGATCAGAAGGCCGCCGGCGTTTATACCTAACTGTTTGATGTCAAAATCCAATGTTTTAGCAAAACTGGTGCGCAGCATCCGAGTGACAATATCATCATCCAGCCGGACAATCGTCGAGAACGTCAATTTTTCGAGTTTTACCGCCGGCAAGCGCTTTGCAATCAGCATCACGATATAGTCACCGAGTTTCTTGGAAGTCTCATTATGGCGATTGATAATCTGCTGCGAAATGTCCGTCGGGACTAGGTCGAATGGCTGATTATGAAAGGTATCATATTGATTCCAGTATGACCATTCAATTAAATCTTCTCGCTTCGCGCCTGTCAGTCCAAAATATTTTTGAACTAACGTCGCCGGTACCATCCGGCAAAAACTGTTCACAATTTCAATCTTGCCTTTAGCATCATCGAGAATTCCACTGGCAATTTCCGCAACTAAATTGCGTACCCTTGGTAAATCATCGCGATTCAGCATAAATTGCATTAGCGATTTCTCACGAGTATGCAACGCATTATCATCATTCGCTATCAGATAGCTAGGATCCATCTTAGGATTAGGCGGCTCATAATACGGTTTAACAGTGAATACCTTATACATCGTTAAGATTTCTCTGACATCGTCAAAGCGGGTGACCAGCGTGCAGTCCGGCGTTACTAAGATCGGGCGGTTGGCACGCAGTTCCTTAAAAAATGGCAACGGTTCCGTATCTATCTAGCGCCGTACCAGCGGAAATTTTTCTGCATCGGGGGCCGCATCATACCGTTCAAGATAACTTGCACTCATTTCATTACTCCCCTCTCATTCATTAATCATTAATGATGGCTAATTGCTCATAATAAATTACAGAGTCTTAAGATATTCCAGCAAATCCAGCCGCTCTTCCTTAGTCAGCGGTTTTAGAGTTTCTCCATTCAACTGCTTCGTTTTACCAGCTGCATATTCATGCCCCGCATTGCTATTACCTTTTAACTGAGTATCGAATTTATAGCCCTGATACCCGCTGCTCTTCAAACCCACCTTTACCGAATCAAATTCACGCGACCCAACCTTAAATTGATCCGGACGGTACTCACCGTCTTCCGGATCGCCTGCACGTTTCTTAGGTAATAATAAATCGTACAGTGTCGGTACTGAGCCGTTATGCAAATACGGAGCCGTCGCCCAAATACCGTTCAGTGATCGCGCTTTGTAGGCATTCAACGAAGCCAGCGGTTTTGCGGTCGTATCCGGATCATAATTGCCATGTTTGATCGATGGTTTAATTTCATTGCTGGAATACGCCTTAACAATATCGATAACCCAATCAAACCAGCGCTGAAAAAACAGCTTATCAGGATCCGGCGTTGCGACCACGTTCAAAGTCGCCTTGGTCAACAAAGCAGCTACCGGTACTTTCTGATCCAGTAAGATGCTACCAACACCGAGATTGACATATTGGTCACGCAGTATTCCAGAGTATCCAGTATAGCTGAAACCGTTCTCGGCCATCACCGGATCGGTGCCAACATCGCTGACCCTAGACATATTCGCAATAATACGGCGGCCTAGATCATCGCGAACAATATTTGCATGACAGCCAGCGCAGTACTCATTAAACAAAGATAGACCTCGCGATGCGCGTCCCCTGTCAATAGCGCCTAAAATATCTTCCGGCCATTGTGGAGACTGCAATTTTTGCAGATGAAATTCAGTTTCGCGCAGATTGTGCACATTTACCGAAGAATCAAAGCTGATTTTCGTACGGGTATTTTGTCCGCCAATCAGCGTGGAAAGGTTTGCCTTTTTCGCCTCATGCCAATCCAGTGTACCGAATACGCCAATCACTTCACCGGTATTGCGTCCGACCGGCCCTAGCCCAGCGTTGGCAGCCAGACCGTTCCATTGCACATAATCATGTTGCGGGATATCCCATAGAAAAGGATAGCTAACAGGCGCATCCGCTGGATTGAATAACGCTTTGCGCAACTGCTCTAATTGCTGCATGGTCAAATTCTGCGCCAGACGTTCCATCACGCGGTCACGCTGATCGCCAGTCACAATCTTCCCCATATCTGTCAGAATCTTGTTAAGTTTTTTATCCGGTATACCGTCGTCACCCACGATGCGGCGGTCGCGCAATAAATTGTCTAACTCTCTTTCGTTAATGAGATATTCGAGCACGCGATTATAAATGCGTCCAAAAGCATCTAGTCGCGCATAACCGTAGGGTGTTGGACTGTGGTTAATGATTGTATAGCTGGTAAGACGCAGTTCATATTTCTCTAGATAATACTTCACCCTCTGATTTGTAATTGCCACGCGCCAACACATCCTTGACAAACCGGACTCTGGCTTCTTCATGCTTACGCACGTATTTCAATGCTGCCGAGAGTCCTTCCATGATCTTTTCCATATCCGCGCTGGCCGGACCGCCATCGATGCGGATACCAACACCATTATAATTGATTTGTCCAGTATGGCAGGCAGCGCAAGTCAGGCCGATGTATTCCTTGCCTCTATAATCATCCTTAACCCAGCCAACTGGCAATGCATCCGGATTGGTGGAAGTCGCTTTCTGGGGTAGGTAGCGATAAAAATTCATGTTCTCGTTTGAGCGGAAAAGCTTAGTTTCTCCCGTCTTTTCCAGCACCATAAAGAAATCGTAGGGCATTAGGTCAGAACCCTGCGTAATCGTGTAAAACCACAGGCTATCGGAAACGTTCCAACCTTGATCGAGATATTTAACCGTTTTATAGCTATCACCAAACAGAATCTTGCTTAACTGTAGCCGCACCGCGATCGGTATCGGCATCGGTTCCTGGAATTAGTGTACGGGTGGATAAAATTGCAATGAATAAACCTAACACTACAATAAAAAACAACAACTGCTTTCTCGATAACGCAAAAATCTTTTTCACGGTAATCTCCTTTTCGCTTGAATTTGTTTAATTAGTACTGATAAAAAGGATGATAATTGCAGTGTAATCCTTTCATATATATTAGTTTATTATCAAGAATAAAATAGATAAGAAAAATCATAAAAATGTGATAGCCTACTTACTCTTCAGCATAGCATCATCAGGCAACGATAGATGCCCTCATCCAAGCATTACCTGAAATCCCCTTTACTTGGCTGGCATTTGAGCACGGCGGCCATGGGGTATTTCTCCTCACACGAGAGCAGTTAATTATAAGGAAATCATTAAAAAAGCCTGAAGATCTAATAAATCAAGGTAATACTCTTTTTTTCCATTTAGATATGGCCTAGATCTACCGATAAACTCATAAACGAGCGCATCAGATCTTGCTATATCTTAGGAATCAGAGCATGAATTTACTTAAAATTTCGAGTATTTGTATTATTGCTAGTATTAGCCAGCTCATTGAAGCTATAGAGATGGAACAGGAACAATACGCGTTGTCTACTAGTAACTCTCCAATTAAAAGTGAGGCACAGCAAGCCATTACTACAGAAAGTACTCAAGAAATGGCAACTATGCTTCCTGCTCAAAAACGAGAAGATCAGAGACAAAATTACGCTTTTAGCACTTCTCAATCAGATAATCCTGCTTTAAATCAATCAGCACCTATTAAACCTGAACTACCTAAACTAGATCCTAATATTGCCCCCCATATATTTGAAGAAAATGATACTAAGAGAATATTGTTGCTGAACTCTCAAAATAGCATAAGCCTTGCAGCTGGATTACAAGCCGGTATTCAGTTACCTGAAGTGGTCAGTAAAGATAAAGGTATTCAGAAAATTTATGCGTTACTGAAAAAAGATCCAACAGGCCAGTCTTTGAATAAGGATTTAGGAATTAGTAATGGAATTGAGATTACCGCTATGATAAAAAATGCTCAATTAGAAATAAAGAAGCGACCAGAATTATCAGCTATTAACCCGGCCATAAGTAGAATCATACAGAAGTTAGCTAACTATGGCTTTAATGACGCGCCAAGAATAATTAAGTCAGCACGGAATATTGCGGTTGGCGTTGCTGTATTATCAATTGCAGCTGGAGGTAAGATTGGCTCTGCATTAGGGTTATATTCTGATAAAAAGGTACTAAACTTAGTAGTAAACATACTACTCAATTATTGAAGTTAAATTAGTAACAACAAAACTCTAATTGATAAAATAGCAACACCTTAAGTAAAGTAGCAAAAATTATTAATACTAATAAAATGAATGACTAATAGTCTCTAAAGTTCGATCTTTATGTACATTACAAGCTGAGTAACGTTTAAGGAATAAACGGATGATTTTACTTAAAACTTTAAGTATTTGTATTATCATAGGTCTTAGTGCTTCAGCAGAAGCAATAGAATTAGAACAGCAACAATCCCATGGGGCTTGGTACAGCGGGATTACCCATACTGATGATGGAGCTCAGGCTTATAGGGCGATGAGCGCTTTAGAGACAAAAAGAAAAAATACTCAATTTATAATAAACCTACTGAATAATTGTAGCGAAATCTATCCACATATATTCTTTTTTACGTCAAAAGAATTAAATTATAATGGAATAATTAAGCGAGGAGTATTTTATGCGCGGGTAGATGTAAAAAAATGATTAAAGGACATTGGATAGCAGTCATCAATAATAATAGCAATTTATCAGGATTTATTGCACTAGACACGCCAGAACTAAATCAATTTGTTAACGACCTAAAAATTGGCAATACACTACGAATAAAGCTCAATTTCCCAAAAATACAGAAGAAAAATGATATCTACCTTAATTACTCATTATCTGGATCAGGAGACGCTATTACTCGGGCAGTATCACTATGTGAACGGAATCGAGATCCTGATAAACAGTATTTTGAAGAACAGGCTATAGAAAAGCTAACACCTGATATCAGCGAAATCCCTCTTAAAGGAGAGCAGTCAAACATTATCTTCGGCTACTGAGGAGCCTATTCCTGCTGAGAAACCTATCTGGGAACGTGCACAAGCCGCTCTCCAAAAGCAAAACTACCAAGAAGCCTTTAATAATCTCTGCTCGCAACTTGCCAGCACAAACGATGTTAGAGGCCAATCATGCCTTGCTGCCCTGTGCAAGCATAGCCAAGGCATTTCGCTGGATTATAAGCAAGCTGCAATTGGTATCACAAGGCTACTGAACAAGGATATTCCCCCAGCTAAGCCAAGCTCAGCGCTATTTGCATAATCAGTAAAGATATCCCGCAGTCAGAAAATGATGCGCGCAATTTACGGGATCTACTTGTCAAACCCATGACACCTCAGCTAATCCAACAAGCGTAAGCGTTAGCACAGGCATTATCACGTCCGAGGAATTTTAAGAACATCTATCAAGCATGGGCGAATGGCCAGAAAATCTATTAGGGTATTATTTAGCCGCAAGCCCCAAGATTTAAGATATGATTGAAATCTCAATTACTCTTTATTGAAGGATAGGATGATGGAATTATTGCTGATTGTGCTGGGTTTAGTGGTGCTGGTGTTTTATTTTTATAATCAAGTGGTTTCTTTACGCCAAGCCGTTATTTCCAGTGAGGCCGAAATTTCCATACAGCTGGATCGGCGTGGGAAGGTCTTTGATAGCTTGTTAGCCACCGTTAAAAAATACTTAGCCCATGAGTCAGAGGTCTTTACTAAAATCACGGCATTACGAACGCAAGCGCAACAGGCTCATCCAGTGGAATCGAAAGCCGCAGAAGAAGAACTTTCTCGGGTAGTTTCCAGCGGCGCTATTCAAATGGCGGTGGAAAATTATCCCGATCTAAAATCTGATCAGATCATGGCTAATTTACAAGAGGAGATTGTCTCTACGGAAAATAAACTCTCTTTTGCCAAGCGGGGCTATAACAATACCTTAGAAAAATTTCAAGCCTATATTGGTTCTATGCCTGCTTTATTTATTGTGAAATTTTTCCCGCAATTAAATTTGAATAAAGATTATTGGCGCTTAGATGAAGCAACTATCAAGGCAGAGGAACAGCGTCGGATTAGCTTTGATTAAATGGTCAAAATATAGCCTCTTGGGGAGTTCATCATGGATTTTAGAGAAATTATCCGTAGAAATAATTCTCGCACGCGGTGGGTCGTGCTCACTTATATCGCCATTATGTGCCTTGTGGGGTTATTGGTAGATATCCTGTTCAACGCCGATCCTCAGCTTGATTTCACTCAAAACCTATTATTATTTATCCAATTTCAGCGCACCCCTTACGCTACATTGGGGATTTTAGCTTTAACCGTGCTTGGGTTAGGAGTCATTCATCATTTTGGCCCTAAAATGATGCTCACTGGCATGGAAGCCCGAGAAATCACCCCAGAGGGAGAAAATTCCAATATTGAGCGCCAATTACTGAATATTATTGAAGAACTTAGCCTTGGCGCTACCTTAGGCTATATTCCCAAGCTGTATATTTTAAATACCCCAGAGCCTAACGCCTTTGCTGCCGGATGGTCAGCAGAAAACGCTCTGGTAGGGGTTACTCAAGGATTATTAGATCGACTTAATCGGCAAGAAATACAAGCCGTACTTGCCCATGAAGTGGGGCATATTGTTCATGGGGATTCAAAACTGACTTTATACGTCGGTATTTTAGCCAACGTCATTTTGACCATCACCAATATTTTTAGCCAATTATTTTATCTTTCCAGCGCACAAGATAATCGGCGTAATGAAGCGGCCAATAAAGCGCGGTTATTGCTCATCATACTAAATATGGTGCTGCCCCTAATCACCCAAGTGCTCTATTTTTATTTATCCCGTACCCGAGAATATATGGCGGATGCTGCATCAGTTGAGTTAACACAAGATAATCAGGCCATGATTAGCGCCTTGCGTAAAATCTCCAGCGAACACGAAACCTATCAATACGATCACACCGATACCGGGCAAGCCTATCGCAGCGCAGCTTATATTTATCATAAAGGGGATTCTTTTTTTGCCACCCATCCCAGTATTGAAAATCGTATTGCTGCTTTAGAAGGGCGACTGACTCCATAGAGCCGCCGCCCTATTGAGCAATTATGCGGGTTTATTTAACCCAGTCAGCTCATGAAGATGGTTTACGGTTTCTAAATCAAGCTTTAACACCTCAGCTAACTGCTGTAGATAGATTCGCTCAGCCTCTGTATCAATATCAATCGCAAACAAAGAAGCTGCATAAACTTGCGCTGCTACAGCTTGATTGGGTACCGCAGCAACTAAAGCCTGTAAATCCGTTGGACGGCTAAGCTCTTCCATCAAAAATTGACGCTCCTTATCCGTAAGATGATCGGCATTTATTCGGCCAAAGATCTTATCTAGTTCTTTCTGATCAATCTGCCCATCTGCTTTAGCAGCCCCTATCATGGCGCGAATAATCAACTGCTCAGTTTCTGGGGCAGTTAAGGCCTCAACGTGATCTTGAGGTAAAGAAGGTGGCTGTGTAGATTGCATGCTTTCTCTTTTTTGCAATGCACTAGCGGCTAATGCTCCCAGAATTGCCATGGCGCTGCCCCCAATCGCCCCTTTTGCAGCTTCACCACCTCCACCCAGTAACGCACCAGCAAGAGCACCAAGACTGCCAAGCTGCCCGCCTGTCATCTCTCCTGCTTGTTTTTTACTGAGAAAGTCTTGAGCAACGTCCATTAGGTTACCAAGCACATTAGAGCTAGTCACATGTTCTAATCTGGAGCTACTCTGATCGGTAACTCCCTGTAGCAGTTGTCCCACAAGATTTCCAAAATCCATCGTATATTCCTTCTATTATCAGTGTTTAAAAATAAAGAATCTAACCGCCAGCATCTTACGCTACCGTCTTTGATGCATTTGGCGCTAACTATATAAAGCAGTATATTAAATTATCAATTAAGGTACTCCAACCCACATCAGTCATCTATTTCGCGCTAAATTTAAATGATCTTAGACCGCTATCTAAAGCTAACTTAGGCAGATAAATAGCCTATGATTAGCCTAACAACTAAACTATACAACTTGAAGGAAACCAAATATGGCATGGGTTAATCTTGTAATCGCAGGATTGTTCGAGATCAGCTGGGCAATCGGTTTAAAATACACCGAAGGGTTTACCAAACTATGGCCTAGTATTTTCACTATTTCAACCATGAGCATTAGTTTATATTTCCTATCTCAGGCACTCAAAACGATCCCTATCGGCACTGGGTACGCTATTTGGACGGGAATTGGTGTCTCGGGTACAGCTATTTTAGGAATCATTCTGTTCTCAGAATCCGCTGCCCTTTCGCGTTTATCTTGTATCGCTTTGATCATAACTGGTATCGTTGGGCTTAAACTTACCTCACCCTAATACCCTATGAAAATCCATTATCTTCAGCATGTGGCTTTTGAAAAGCTAGGGAGTATTGAATCATGGGCAAGATCCCATAGTCATCCCCTATTCGCGACTAAATTTTATCAGGGCGATCCATTACCTGAGCTAGCCACCATTGATTGGCTCGTTGTCATGGGTGGGCCTATGAATATTTACGAGGAAGATCGATATCCTTGGCTAGCACAAGAGAAAAAATTTATTGAACAAGCGATTAAAGCAAAAAAACCTGTCATAGGTATTTGTTTAGGCGCTCAGTTAATTGCCGATGTATTAGGCACAAAAGTATTCCCGAATCAGTATCGAGAAATTGGTTGGTTTCCCATTGAGTTTACAGCACAAGCTCAGGAATCTCCCCTATTTAATTTTCTACCTCAGACTCTCAATGTTTTTCATTGGCATGGAGATACCTTTGATCTGCCTGCTGGTGCTATCCCACTAGCTCAAAGCAAAGCCTGCGCCCATCAAGGATTCATATATCACGAGCATGTGATTGCATTCCAGTTTCATTTGGAAGTGCTGTTAGAAAATGTACAGCAATTAATTCATCATGGTAGAAATGAACTTAAAGCGGGTAAATATATCCAAACTCCGGAAGAGATGCTTGTTGTTACAGAAGATAATTTCCTCACCATAAAAACAGCAATGACAGGTATTTTAGATCGATTATCTGCTTAGTATTTTTCTACATATGAGGATATTCTAATGGAGAAATTAACCACAATGCACTGCGAAGCCTGCCGGGTAGGTGCACCCTTAGTCACTGAGGCAGAAATCAAAGTGCTACACGCCCAAATTCCTCATTGGAACATCATCCAAGAAAATAATATCAATCGCTTACAGCGTGTATTTAAGTTTAATAATTTTGCTGAAGCGCTAACCTTTACTAATAAAGCCGGAGCATTGGCAGAGGAGAACGGGCACCACCCAGATATTCTCACCGCCTATGGACAGGTCACTATTACTTGGTGGTCCCATAAAATCAAAGGACTCCATAAAAATGATTTTATTATGGCAGCAAAAACCGATGAATTGCAGTAACTAGATGATGAAACCAATCTTCTGCGGGTAGCAGCCGTTTAAGTAATAATTGATGTAATTTAGAACTGTAGATAAAGGCTAGAAATTTATCTATAGGTGGGGCTAGGTATACTAAAATGCCGGTCAATAGATAAAGTAACAGGGTTCCGAATGGGGTGCGGAAACTCCCCAAGCTTAGGGCGCTACCAAAAGATTTTTTTACCCGTATCCCCCTTAGATCGACGCTATAAAGCTCATCCAAGACTAAGTGGGTAATAAACCCTGAGAATAAAAATAATCCACAAAGCCAAGCATTCAATAGGGAGATACCAAATATCTGTACCGCTAAGATAACAGCACCCAAGGAAAAAGAGAGTCCAGCCGGAATGGAGTGAATAAGACCCCGATGGACAGTTAACTTAGTGAGCAAAGAAGACACTCCATAACGAACTATGATAAAGCAGGTGCCCCACAAAATAACCAGCTCAATAAGTGAATAATGAGTCCCAAAATATAAAACTAAAAAAAACCCAATCCCTACACCCAAAACACTAAATACCCAACGAATAGCAATAGAACTTTTAGAGTCAATATCAGGCAGCATTCCACCAAGTATCCCTAGGATAAAATAAGCCATCAGCATAGAGGGCGGAAAAGCACGGGTTATCAGTAGAGTCGTAACTCCAATGCCGCTTACTGCCGCTGCACCCAGCATATGGATATTAAAATTCGCCATAATTAAAGGATTAGAAAAATAAAATACTATGAAGTTAAAATACTAAAACGCTCTTTATCACCCTATCACCCTCTCTATGTAATAGGAGGGGTTATTAAGATATATCGGCTCTGTTATGCAATAATATTATTATTATATAACCTATATATCATTGGCATCATGCGTAGCGGATATATCTCATCACAAAGAATCTGTTAGAGATCACCAAGCAAGAGGCCGATTACAAGCCTAGCACTGCCGAGGTACTGCTATCGAACTACAAAGTACGCCAATAAGAAACATTGGGTAAAGAAAAAGGAGATTCAAAAACACATGCAATACAATCACAGGCGCTATGAGCTGCATTGGGCTTCCATCTTAACTATGGAAGCCATCCCGATATAGACCAGGCTAGTATTGTAGCGTGATGAGGAAGATCTTATGAAACTAATCAAAACCCAAGTGCTCAATTTTCGGTCAGTGGAAGATAGCACCGAATTTGAAATCGGTGACCTTACATGCCTCGTTGGGAAAAATGAATCTGGCAAGACTGCCATTCTTGAAGCACTTCACGGGATAAAATCAACCCCCAGTTTCACTTATGATCGGACACGAGACTACCCACGTCGCTACCTTAATCATTATGATGAGCGCCACCCCGATGGACAGTCGAAAGTTACCATCACAGAGTGGTCTTTGGATACCGAAGATGTGCGGGCGATAGAAGATAAACTAGGTGACGGCGCACTTTCTGGCGATATCGTGATGATCACCAGTTATATTGGGCGTGATACCTTGGCATGGGTTGTACCTGTCGATGAAAAAAAATGCCTTCAAAATTTGATCGGTCGATGTTCACTAACCGCCGATGAGAAAACCGCAATAAAAGAGAGCACTACCATTCACGAGGCACGGGTTGCACTGCAGGGGTTATCCGAACCATCTAATGGACAGAAAGCCTTATTAGATACCCTGATTACACTGAACAGTAAGTCTGCGACCGAGGCCGCAGCTAACATTCTCTCGAAGCGACTACCCCGCTTCTTTTATACTTCTTTTTTTCAGCGTATGGCGGGTGAAATATCACTAGACAAGCTTTTGCGAGACAGGCAGCAAGGAAAAGTTGAACCTAGGGATCAGATCTTCCTAGACTTCTTGGAGTACGCTGGAACATCCATTGAGGAACTTCAAAATGCAACTAAGCTCGAAGAACTCAAGGCCAAGTGCGAGGCAGCCTCCAACAATATTACAGATGAAATCTTTGAATTCTGGAGTCAAAACGATGCACTGGAGGTGGAGATCGATATCGGCGATGGGTTAAAAGACGACCCTCCACCATTTAACACTGGCCGAGTAGCCAAGATTCGGATTAAGAACAAAAATCACCGAGTAAGCCTACCCCTTTCAGAACGAAGCGCTGGTTTTATTTGGTTCTTCTCGTTCATTGCCCAATTCAAGCAGTTGAAGAAACACTCCGGGGAGTCTATCATTCTTCTCGATGAGCCGGGGCTAACGCTCCATGGCAAAGCACAGTCTGACTTGCTGCGATATATTAATGATCGGATCTTGCCAGAACATCAAGTGATCTACTCAACCCATTCACCCTTTATGGTGCCTGTGCAGCATTTAACTGACGTACGCGTAGTTGAAGATCTTGTAGATCGATCTAATGCTAATCGTCCAGTGATCAAAGGAACCAAAGTGTCGGCCAATGTGCTTTCAGTAGATCGCGATACCATCTTCCCTTTGCAAGCCTGCCTCGGTTATGAAATTACTCAATCTCTCTTTATCGGCCCAAATTGCTTACTAGTAGAAGGTCCATCTGATATTATCTATCTGCAAATGATGTCCAATGCACTTCAATCTAGGCAGCGGGAATATCTAGATATGACTCGCTGGACTATCTGCCCCATGGGAGGACTAGATAAAGTCGCATCTTTTGCGTCGCTGTTTGCTGGAAACCGACTAAACATCGTAGTGTTCTGCGACTTCGGAAAGGGCGACAGATCCAAGATCGAACGCCTGCGACAAAGCCAGATTCTGGAGTCATCCCGCATCCTTATTGCGACCAATTTCTCTGGAAAAGACAAGTCGGACGTGGAAGATCTATTCGGGGCGAAACTATACTGCGATCTGGTCAACCAAGCACTTGGCTTAAAGGGTATACAGCAGATCACACCTGACAAGGCAGCCAAGGCCGACCCGAATACACAAAGGATCGTAAAGCAGGTTGAGCGTTGCCTTCCCCCAGATGCTCCCAGCTTTAACCATTTTATTCCTGCCAATTGGCTTCTACGTAATCCGGAGTGCCTACAACAGGACGATCTGGCAGTAGCCGAGGCTTTGGATCGATTCGAGAAACTCTTTAAGGCCATAAATAAATTCCTCTACGTTAGTGCAATGTAATCCAATAGAATCTACAAAGCGCGTAGTCTAAAGGGCAAAAGGCAAAAGACTGATAACCCACTAAAATAGGATCTACTTATAAAGATTGGCAAAAATAGCTAAATGAATTATGCTGAGATCCTAAATTTTTAATATCTATATAAGGAAAAACGCTATGAGCCATGATAGAGATTCCCTTCAAGAGTTTTTAGATTATTTAGAACAGCAGCGTGATGAGCTACGGGTACAAATACATCTAGGAAAGCTTGAAGCTCAAGAAGAATGGGAACAAATAGAAGAGAAATGGGAAAAATTGAAGCCCACATTAAACGCAATTCGAGATGAATCCATTGCCAGCTCTAAAAATATTTTTACCTCTTTAACCTTAGCTGCTGAAGAAATAGAAAGCGGATATAAGCGCGTTAAAAAACTCTTAGGAAAATAAGTAGCCAGTCTTTAGCCTGCTTTTATATCTTTTAAGAGCTGAATTTCCGTGGGGGTTGGCGTAACAGACCGCACATGAATGTCTAACTGAGGAGAAGGGATCTTAATCCCCTGCTCACCCAGCACTTGATTAATGGCAATATTTAGCTCATGTATTAAAGGATTGCGATTACCTAACTCTCTTACAAAAGCCCACACCACAAAATCCAATAAGCCCTCCCTAAAACCCATAAAATAAACACTAGGCTTTGGATCCTCTAACACTAAGGGATTTGCTTTGACTACTCCTAAAATGACTTGGTGAGCAAGTATAGTATCCGATCCATAAGCAATACCCACTTTAATCGTTATCCGAGTCGTTGAATCAGAGAGAGTCCAATTCACCAGTTTATCAGTAATAAACGTTTTATTGGGAACAATGAGTTCTTTACGATCAAAATCTGTCACCGTAGTTGCCCGAATTCTAATTCTGGAAACTGTTCCCGAAACATCTCCAATGGTGATCACATCCCCTACTCGAATCGGTCGCTCAAATAAAATAATTAATCCTGAAACAAAATTAGCAAATATTTCCTGCAGGCCAACACCTAATCCCACCGTAAGGGCAGCTACCAGCCATTGAATTTGAAACCAGCTGCCCCCAATAGCTTCAAATACCACGACGATCCCAATAATTCCAAGGGCATAACGGCATAGGGCAGTAATTGCATAACGACTGCCTGGCTCCAGCGGCAGCCGCCGTAGTATCATTATTTCTAAAACGCCAGGAAGATTTCTCGTTGCCCCAAAGGCTACTAAAGCTAAGGCTAGAGCCACAGCAAGATTGGCCAGCGTAAAAGGCTTTTGAACCTCTTGCCCTTCAATAACGACAGCGTGATACCAAAGAGTGACATCATTCAGAATCCCAAGGGCTGGAACCGTAGATGACCAAATTAGCCAAAGTCCAATGACCAGTGACAACCCTATAATAGTGTGTAGTAGCTGACGCGTCTGAGCATTAATTGTCTGAATATCTACTTGATCAATATCGAGCTTAGGCGGCATTCCTTCTCCAGATTGGCTTGCGGCCTCTCTAGTAGAAAGGGTTACTCGTTCAGCTTCACGTCTTTCCCGCATTTTAACTAAAGCCAGCTTACGTTGAGCGACGACTAACCAGCGTATCACCAAATCACGAACCAACACGATTGCAATAATCAACCGAAATGTAGCAACAATTTCATAATTAAGATGCAATGCTGTATAAAAATAACCCATTATCGCTAGCCCCATCAAAGCCGTAGGAAAGATAACTATTCCCGAATACCAAAGATAGCGAAAACGGGATAGCCAGCCTGAAGGCTGATCAGTTAAATACCACTCAACAATACCTCCTTTAGGTTTTAACACTCGTTGAAAAAAGATCGCAAATACTCCCATGCCGATGATAAAACTTATTCGTCCTAGACTTTCAGCATATACTTCTCTGGTTTGAGCATTTGCCATCGCTGTGATAAATAAAGCGGACAAACCAACTGGGATAGCCCAAGTAATATTTCGCCGCCAAACCTCTACCGCTTGGGATCCCCAGCGAAAATGAGCTTGGGCTACCCCATTATCTTTGTAACATAAGAGCTGAAGCCCGTGCATTGAAAATAAGGGCAGCGTAATAGCAGTTAATCCAGCCCCTACCGCTTTACTAAATTCAGAGGCTTCAGGGGAAATCTGTAACAGCCAACCAGTAAACCCAGATAATAATGGCCATGGTAATGCCGCCAGTAACGTTACGGTTAAAGCTCGAAGGGTAAAATTAAAACGATCCACATAAATCATCGCTACTCGCTCTGCAATCGATTCCAGAATCTTAGGTAAGCGATGGCGCATCAGGGTTAGCCCGATAAAAACGAGTATTACGGTAGTAATTAATAGAATCTCATCCATCACAGCTACTCTCAACACATGGGTAGTTTCTAGCCAATTACTTGGAGAGAATAACCAAGTGATGCTAATCAGCAAGCCATGCCAAGTCCTAACATCTAAAGGGGAGGTACTTGGAATCCAGAGTAAATGCTCATCTAGAAACTTTGTATATTGCTCAACCTTACTGATCAGCTGCTGTTGGGTAAAGTCCAAATCTCCTATCGATAAGAGATACTGGGTTTGGGTTGCGCTGAGTTTATCGAGCAAAGAGCGCTGGCTTTCTAACAGCTTACGTACCTCTATTTTTATCTCCCCCTGCTTAGATAGAGGTAGCTGTAAGCTAACTGGTCCAGCTAGTTCTTGGTTTACAGCATCATTAATCTTGCTAAGCTGTTGACGTTGATCGTCAATGCGCAGCTGACTGAGGCCGACTTCAGCCATTTCTTGACGATTCTTCCTAATTTCAATCCGATAATAGCTTAGCTCAGGTAAGCTACGGCGTTGTTTTTGTAAAATCTGCTGTAACGCTTCATTCAATCCTGCAATCTCTAATCTTTGCCGTGCACTTTTAGATTCTTGTTCTATCAGTTTTAGTTGGGTTTCAGCAATCTCACCCTTAGCAGGAATTTGACTTAACTTGGCAACCATGGAAGCAAGTTCTTCCCCCAGCCGTGCATTTTGCTCGGCCAATCTTTGGATAGCTGGATCTTTACCCGCTGATTCTTGTTCAGCTAGGGCGGTCACTCTCTGAACCTGCCCTACCTCGGTCTGCCGCCGCTGATTAATTAATTGTCGTAGAAATTTAACCTGTACTTGAGCTTGCGCAATCTGTTGGGCAGTAAGGTCGCGTTGCGCTTTCAATAACTGGAGCCGTGGATTGTAGCTTAATAACTCCTGTTCAAGCATCTCAATTTCACTAAGACAAGCTTCTAATTTGGCTTGAGATGCTAGTTGACTGGCTTCAGAAATAAAAGAAATTTCCCCTTCCCGAGGGGGTACTTTAAGCTCAATTTCTATCTGCTCTTGCCGCTGCTTTGCTTCTGCTAACTGATCCCGTGCCTGTCTAATCCGAGGTTGCTGCTCCTGTAGCTGTTTATCTAACCCCGCTAAGACCCCCTCTAAGGCGGTTAATTTTGCCTCTCTTTGCGTTAGGTATTGCTCTAGATCAAGAAGAGAAGTACTATCGCCCGATTGATTTAAAGGAGTAATAACCCTATCTGTACTTGTGGACGCAAGATCTTTGTTTATTTTCTCTATCTGAGCCGGTATCAGCTCAATAGCCTGCCTATAAGCACTAACATTATCTTTATAAGTCTTAACCGCCTGTAAACGTTCCTTTGCTAATCGGTATAGATCTAATAATTTTTTCTTCTGTACACTATCTAATCCTTGATCCTCTTCTATCTCCTTAATTTTACCTTGAACTTGCGCTAGTACCGCACCAGAATCTAGATGGGTAATCTCAATCGCCGGCGTTGCTAAAGAAACTCCAATAGCTTCTTGCCATAAAATAAGCATAAAAAATAATTTTAATAGCCATATGCTGATATTACTTAAACTTATCGTTTGCTTCATAACAACCGATGAGTTAATTATTGCTAATACTCAGCAAAACTAGCCCTGTATCCGTTGCTTAATTTTCCCAGCTGTTTGACGTATTTTTTGTAGCCACCGTCTCGCCCAAGCAAACTCAATAGCTAAAATACCCAATCCAATTGGGATGACAACAACAGCCGGGCCAGGTAATACAATCATTGCAATCCCAACTAAAAGTACCAAAGTGCCTGAAACCAATACCACAATTTTCCGTGCTTGCCGATAGCTAAGAACGGCTAAGATAGCTACATCATTAAAAAGAGGCTTCTTATTATGAGAATCTGTAGGTAATACAGCTATTGAGGCAAGGATACTAAACGTAAGAATAGTGCTGATAACAGCTAAAGAAGTAATATTTGGAATAGGATAAGATTGAATGAATATTATTTTGATTGCTAGATAAGCAAAAATAAAAACCAAACCCAGCTTAATATAACGCAACCGATCTATATAGTCTTTAAGGGTAAGGTAAAGTGCTCTAAAACCGAGTAGGGAGAACGCGTTACTGGTAAATACCAAAAAAGGATCTTGACTCACTACAAAAGCCGCTAGGGTAGAACTAAAAGCAAAGATTAAATGACTGCTCGCAATTAATCCCCACGCAAGTATAAAGGGAGTTATAGTCTGATTCCCCCATATAGGGCTAAAGAAATTTTCCCCTTTAAAATTATCTGTAATTGGATAAAATCTCATTGCCAATAAGATTAATGGATTATGCCCTATGATGACTTTATCTTGGTGGATGATAAGCGTTTTTATAGCTATCATGATGAGTACCCATCCAAATAGATAATTCATCCAATGGAAGCGGTATATCAATACAACACCTAGTGCAATCATACCCGCCCGTAATCCTAGTACACTTAGGGTACTCCATTGCAACATACGATCTTGCTCCACCAAGGGCACTTTTAAGTATAAAAAGATCGTAGTAACCGCAAAGATATTATCTACAGATAGGGATTTCTCTAAGAGAAATCCAGTAAAGAATTGAATAACAGCCTGTTGTCCATTAGCCGTATGGGATGGTAGATCAGCCCACCCAAACCAGTTATTTTCATACAAAAAATATATAAAAATATTAAAACAAAGGGCGGGTACTCCCCAAATAATTACCCAAGACAAGGATTCTTTAGCAGGTATTGTGCGCGTCCGTCTAAGGCTAGGAAGAAAAAAATCTAAAATGGATAACCCAATAATGATCCCAATAGATCCAATCCAAACTAAGGACTCCATTACTTAATTATCCCTAAATCTACACCTAAAGATTGCCGCTAACCTCCACTTGATTTTTGATTTTTATTAAAATTAACATTAATAGCCCAGTGCTTGCCTATAAAAACAATTAAGCTTTATTTATATTGATAAAGCGCATATAAAAATTTCTTTGCATTTTGTTAATTTTAAGAAAATCATTATGCACACTAATACTATAACCATTAATAACGCAGCAGCTCCAATGAAAAGACGATTAAGAGAGTGGCTAACTTGATATTCTCTTAATCGTCTCCTAAGCTGAGTTCTAGCTCGACGATGCTGAATCACCTTAGGAGATTCAATATTACGCCGATCTCTAATAATACGTCGCTCAAATGACAGACCTAGCTTCTTAGGTTTGCGACGATCGAACCCTGAGCGACGATCCCGCCAAAGATACTTAGATTCATAGTAAGCTAGGATGGAAGATTTTACAGCTTCTTTACTATACTTAGATAGCATAAAACTTAACTGTAAGCTTTCAGTACTTAGCATAAACAAAAACTCTTAGAATTATAATAATTTAAATCTATAGACTAGATCTATTACTAGACAACACTAGGTATTACCCGGTGATCGGAGCTAACGGCTAGCGTGTCACAACCGCATCTGTAAGATTACTTTAATTGCAATCTTTACACTCCCATTCTCGTATATTTAGCGGCAGTTTCTCACCTATTACACCACACTCAGAGCATACACCGGTGGTTTGGCTCTATTGTGAGGGCCTTTTATTTTTCGGAATGCCTGTATTTTTTCTATGCAAGATATATCATACCAATATTTCAGCGGCAAAGAAGCGCATAAGTTAAGCAAATTTTATGCCATTAAACTTTAGCTACCTCCATCTCATAGCTTTTTAAAGCCAAATCTAGATTATTTTTCTTGATTTAATTAAATTATAAGGCGGTACTTCATAGGAAGTAAGACCGGCTAAATACTTTAGCTTAACCACTGGCGCAGGCGCGCACGAAGGCGTAGTACGGCTTGGCCATGAATCTGGCTCACTCGCGACTCACTAACCCCCAATACTTTACCTATCTCTAAAAGATTTAAATCTTCGACATAGTAAAGCGACATGATCAGTCGCTCCCGTTCTGGTAGATTTTCAATAGTTTCCACTAATGCAGATTGAAAGTTTTCGTTCTGTAATATTCCGCTAGGATCTTTTAAAGAGGTAGTAGGCAGGTTAACATCTTCATTTTCTCTGAACTCATCAAGGCTAAGTACTTGATAGCTCCCAGCATCCTGCAAGAGTCGATGATATTTATCAAGAGATAATCCTAGCTCTTTTGCCACTTCATGATCCCTCGCCTCCCGTCCCTCCCGATTCTCAACCTTTCGTATTGCCTCAGTAACTTGTCTTGCTTTACGGTGGACAGAGCGTGGAGCCCAATCATTGCGGCGGATTTCATCTAATATGGCACCACGGATACGGATTCCAGCATAGGTTTCAAAGCTTGCACCCTGGGAAACATCATAATTTCGAGCTGCTTCCAATAAACCAATCATCCCAGCTTGAATAAGATCATCTAAGCGCACGCTAGGCGGTAGCTTAATCGATACATGATAGGCAATACGCTTAACTAACGATGTATACTCAATAATGACATTATCGATATCTTTTTGGGTGCACGCAGCAGTATAATGGGCAATAACAGCATTCATACTAATCCTTCCTTATCACTTGCCCTAACATAGCTGTTCATTAATCCTTCTAGGAAATACACCTTTAACCAAGATTGTAAGTTATTTTTAATTTTCATCAGTTATCTCTCTACTAAAAATTACCTTAGTTCTATTTTTTTATATTTATATATCTCTACTCGAAGTAGATCCAAACTAAACATATAAAAAATCACTATTAATATTCCTATATCCCCAATAGCCTGCTTTTACAGCCACTCATTCACGTTTAAATAAAGAATAAGCAATAACTGTTCCAAATCACCAAAATAATATTAATTATTTATTAACCCATTGATAATAAATAAATATTTTATTATTAATCTAAGCTAGTATATAAATAATATGACGGGATTTTGACTTTATAGCACCTAACCCGCCAAATATTTGGCATATTATCTATAGCATCACAGAAAGCACTGCTAAAATGCAGGTAATAGATGACTGTCAATCTTGTGGTATTACGGCTTTATTGAGCTGAGATCTTTTTACTCAATCAATGATTGATTAGAGGATCTCTATAGAAATAGCGGCAGGTTTGTACGCTTTACCAGAAAACCACATACTTGAGGGCATAAGATTAATCTAGTAGAAAATCATTGTTACTTATAATAATTTATAGATTTTTATGTCTGCTTTGCTCCCGCATATTACTTTAAGAAGATGTTTGCGATTTTCTAGAGGAGTTCGGTAATCCTAAAATTTCTAAAATCTCAGGTAGAGCTGTTACTAACGAATACTGAGGATTATAACCGAGCTCTTTTTTTATTTTGGCGCAGCTATACCATGCAGATCCGGTTATTTTGTATAAAACCTTAGAGTCTAAAGGCATCTTCCTTTTCAATATCGACCCAGCAAGATCACCTATTTTGGCACTTACCCGCAGGATCCAAATAGGAAAAACCCATGGAGGAATGGATCGATCCAAAGCTTGGCAAATCAATAGGTACATCTGACGAGAAGAGTAAATATAATCATCAGTAACAATATAAGTTTGGCCATGAGCCTGATGGTTTTCAACGGCAAGTAACATGGCCTGCACTACGTCCTCTACATGAACCATTGAGCGTCGATTCCCCGCTTCAGACAGCGGCGGGAACCAGCCCCGAGCAACAGCCATCGCCATCCGAGGAAGATTTCCTTTACTATCACCCCCATACACCATAGGGAGTCGTAAATTACAAACATGCATGTTATAGGCACGGCCAGATTCTAATACAATCTGCTCAGCGCTTAATTTCGCCCGACCGTAAGCTGTCTTAGGGGCAGCTAAACTTAACTCATTCAGACAGCTCTCTGTCCCCTCACCCATAGCTTTTACACTACTTATAAAAATAAATCGCTTAACACCTGTTTTTATGGCTAGTCGAAGTAATTCTCTGGTACCTTCTACTATTAATTTTTGGTGTAGCCGTTCCGCCTCACCTGTTTTATCATCCTCAGCAAAGCTGCCACTCGCTAAATGAAAAATAGTATCTACTCCCTCGCATACATCCTCAGGTAGCTGGGGTATCGCTAAATCCCCTTGAAACATTTCTAACGAAGAATCACTCCATATCGCTTTAGCTTTATCGGTACTTCTTACCAATACACGAATTGATACCGATCTTGAAAGTAATGTAGCCACCAGGCGTTGGCCAATAAAACCCGTTGCCCCAGTAATAAGTAGCTTCATTCAGGTTAGATACCCTATTAATTAGCGGCTATGCGCCTGTTTTGTTACGATATCCGATGGGGGATCGACTCTTTCCAAGGGAACTCTATGTGATGAGATACCGGAAGATCTAGCAACCGCTGGCTTCTTCTTACATTCAACTACTAATTGCTCTAGTAGGGTTAATCCAGCTAATACACAAAAACGACCCCAAACCGTACTAATTACTAAACTCATAAACAGCAGGGAGTATTGCTGGCGAAAAAATTTCTGGTAAAAATACACCATCCCCTTATGTTTATGCCACAATACCCGAATAGGCTGATACTTACTACAAGTACCCTTATAATGAACAATTTCTACACTAGGAACAAATAAAATTCCCCAGCCTGCTTGCTGAAATCGCATACACCAGTCCAAATCCTCGCAATGGAGAAAATAATTCTCATCCAATAATCCGACTTGCTGTAATCCTTCTTTTCGAACTAGCATAAAAGCACCAGAGATGGCTTCTATTAATATTGGATGAGTCGGTAAAGGTTCATGGGCCAAAACAAACCCACGAAATTTTGGATGATGAGGCAAAATTTTATTTAAATGCAACACGCGAATCAAAGATCGCCATGGCGTCGGCACTCGGCGACGACACCCAGCTTGCTCAGTTCCATCAGGATTTCTAATTAAACATCCCACCATACCTACTTTGGGATAGGTCATCATAGACTCGATAAGACTTGAAAGGGTATTAGGACGAATAATACAATCTGGATTAAGGAGCAATACATAATCCCCCCTTGCCTGCCTTAAAGCGATATTATTAGCTCGCGCAAAACCTAAGTTATAGCCATTCTCAATAAATCGAACTTGAGGATTTTTACCCACGACCCCACGTAAACAGGCAATACTGTCATCTTGGGAGCCGTTATCTACAATGATCACCTCTATAGGAATATTCGTTTTTAGTACTGAGGATACTGCCTCGCTTAGTAACCATCCTCCATTAAAATTTACAATAACCACTGAGACTAAAGGATGATCTTTAGCCTCATTAGCATCTAGTCCATATACCTCACCTACAGTTTTCATAAGTAGATTTGCTCATATCATTTTCTTTAACTTATTATAATTAAACTAGATTTACTATAATTAGGGAAATTTAGGAGGATAATAAATATGATGGTCAATAGCCTCAATGATCAGGTCATTGGCAACCTCGTTATCCCAATGAGTCAGCCCTTTACCTTGCTGCTGCCATGACACTAGCCCATTTATTAACATTAATTTTCTAGCCTCGATGGCATCATAAACCTCAGCCGTTATATTTATATTAATCTTCAGCATCGCAGCAAAAAAAAGAAAGAAAAAACATTTAATTACCCATGGTTTTCTTAAAAATTCAAAGATAGATAAATAAATGATGGCACAAAACAATAATGAATAGATTTTATAACGAGAAGATAGCGCCTGCTCCATCCCTAGCTGGTAACGACCATTGGCTACTGCTGCCGCACTCAAAAAAATAAAAACTAGAAGCCCAAAAAAGGTAATATTTTTTCGATATAACCCCGAAGATATTAGCCAACTAAATAACCCTAAGCAAAATAAACCCACAGTAAATGGTGTGCTTGACCATGATCCAAAAAATAAAACTAAGTAATTTAAAATTGGATCAATAGTGGAAAGCACGCCAGATTCATGGGGGCTGAAATCTAAACTTACATAATGATAAAAATATAGAATACTGATAATTGCGGTTCCGATCCCCCAATACATCCCGGTGGTCAATCTATTTTGAAGGATAAGAAGAAAAGCCCCTACATAGAGCACTAATAGCCCATTACCTTGGGTAAAAACGGCTAAAACCCCAACAAAAAATGCAACTAAAGCCCACCAAGAGTCAGGGTCTGAGGAGCGAGTTAAAATAAAAATAGATAAAAAGGACAGTAAAATGACGGGCAAGCTAGACAATGCTGCCAACGCCCAAAGCGAGGCTTCAAAATAGGATAAATTAAATATTAAACATATGGCAGGTAAAAAATAGAGTATCCGCCATCTAAAATCTTGGCATTGATCTGTAAAAAAACTTAAAAATAAAATTATCGCGATACCTACTAAGCTAAGATTACCCAGTATAATCAGGGTAAAAAAATTAACCTCCCCCGTTAATAGTACGCTGGCCAAAGTAATTAAACGGGCGAAGACAACACGATGCTCATTATGGAAGGAAAATAGTAATTTAATTTTCTCAACTAGAGAATCGGCATCAATAATATGAGTAATTACTTTTAAGTGAGTATAATCATCCCAATATGGGATATTGACACTATTTTGATAAACAAGAAAAAAATAATACCCAACGATAAAAACTATCGTCATCAACGCTAAAAAATAAGCGAGTGATACTAAGCTAGCGATTACCTTTGCGCTATTATTCATCCATACTTTAGGTAAAATTCTAAAAAAGATCATCGCATATAGCCATGCCTAATGAGTAGTTCTAACTGTAGGGTGATGGCTAAATAATCACTAACCCTGAAGCAATAAGCGTCTTAACCGATAGTGCCAACTTGCAGGTAACTTACGCTCTATCCACGTGCCAAAAACCGTATAACGGAACCGTAGACCATACCTTATCATTGCGCCTATCACCTTCTTTATACGAGGTAATTTATTTTTAATATTATCCACCCCTGTCCCATAACAAGCCCCCTCATATACCCGCAGTGGAGATATTCTTTTTTGTAAGGGAATTGGAGCTAAGGCCAAGAACTGACTATATAAGCTTTCTATCTTATTAAGCGCGACCTGCTCATTATTGTTATATTTATGCTTTTTCATTTCAGTGATAGGGGATTTTTGATCCATCTGGTAGGTCAAATCCACAATCTGATCCAAGATTTTATCTACATTTGTCCAATCTTCCATGAGCCAGCCTACGCCCGTTTGCTCAACCCTCTCTTTTAAAGCCCCTATCGGAGGCACTAAAACTGGTTTACCCGCTGCCCATGCCTCTGAAAGGGTATAGCTGAACGTTTCAGGCCCTATGGAAGGGAAAACCACAAGACAAATATGATAATGATCCAGTAAGCTGGCAAGATTTTCTTGTGCATAAGGGCCGTGTACTGTTAAGACGTAGTCCTTACTCTGATACGGTTTATATTGGCGATCCGTATAACCAATCACCACCCAGCGAATAGGCAACTTTCTATCCCGCGTTTTAGTAACCAGCTGCTCCAGATTTCTTGCTCCTTTAACTGGCCCAATGGCACCCATCACGCCAATATGTTTCACCCCATCCTGAGGAAGTAAGAAACACTGAATCCCCCCCGTTAAAGATTTTTTGGATTCTAAGCTATGAACATTAGGCATTTCTTCAACTTTAATCTCAGGGAAATACTGGCTAAAAGTATTTTTAGCCCATAGAGAGGGAGCAAAGATAAATGCGGCTTTAGCAAGAAATACTTTATGCTGGAGCCGCCACTGTTTAATACGCATACCGGCAAAAGAGACCTGTTCATCAAGGCACTTTTGACACTGAGTTACCTCCGTCACCCCTCCACAATAATGACCGTTGCCATCTAAAAAATTAACGCTCGGGCACGCTAGAAAAAAATCATGGATACTAAACCCATAAGGAATATGGGTTTGACTAAATGCTGACAGCAATCCATCTCGACAGCCTGAAAGCTGATGAATATGGCATAAGCGAATATCTAGCCAAGCGCAAATAGATTCCAAAAACACTACCCACAGCTCATCTGCGCGATAGGGAAAATGATAGCTTTGCTCCTGATAGCAGCTTGGATCAATCACCTTGACTATCCATTCTCTTTCTAAAGCAATCAATAAGTAATGTCGAAATTGTCCTGCCATTAACTCGGCGATATTTCGAGCATACTTCTCCGTGCCGCCCCCATGACCATGGAGTATATGCAAAATCCCAAGTTTCTGAGGATTGGATACTATCTGCAAATGGGTTTGAATCATATGCCGAATGGGCCTGATAGGATCCTGTGCTATAAATCGCGCGACCTGAGTTAAATAACTGGGGTGTTTCTTTAACAATGCAGCCATTTGCTTTTCTGCCAACTCTTTTTTTTCTTGACCAAAAGAGCCGCTTCCCACATGAGCCACATAAGCGTTGCTACAGAGTACATTACGATAACCAACTTGCCTCGCCCGTAGGCAAAAATCGTTTTCTTCCCCATAACCTTTACCAAAGGTTTCTACATCAAATACCCCAATTTTGTTAATTAAACTACGACGTATATATAGGCAAAATCCCACGCCTGTTGGAATATCCAAATCAATAGGCACTGATGCTGCTTCTATGGCGCGATTGATCAATGCTAGGTCTTCAGGCATTGGATTTTCACGGCAAAACTCAGGAAAGGAGCAAATTTCAGCATTATTAGAAAAAGGGGTTATAGTGCCTATCTTTGGATCAGAATCAGCGCAGCGTTTAAGTTTACCTAACCAGTTTTGAGTGACTAACGTATCAGAATTTAAAAGCACCACATCATTTTTGCTAACCTTCATCCCACGATTAGCCGTCGCAACAAACCCTTGATTAAGTTTATTTTTCAGCAAGAGAATATTGGGATTATTTTTTTCCTTAAGCGTTTCAAATAACGATTCGATTCTTAAATCGGTTGAGGCATCATCTATTAAAATAAGCTGATATTTCCTCTCGGTGTGCTGATCAACGCTCGCTAAACAAGCGATAAGATGCTCATAGGCATTATAGATAGGAATAATAATATCGATAGTTTGGGCGTTCATCGACCTACAATCTCAATGATCTTTAACCACCAGCGCTTTAACGGTCTCAGTGGCCTACGGATCCAACTCCGCCAGCTATCTCGGTATCTCAACTGAAACTCTAGCGACTTAATCAACGTTTCATAGTATGACATCTGGTTATTTTGCCGCTCCACCGTCCGGCTGATTTCCCGCAGTTGAAAATGATGGTGCACAATTAATCGCTCTTTCTCGTTTAGCTGCTCAGTGATGTGTGCCAGTAGTTGCTCATTCTCCTGTTGCTGTCTATCTTTAAGCGCTAGTAATTTATCTTTTTCATGGGCTTGCTGGTTTTGGAGCGCGATGAGCTGCTGCTGCTGGATAAGCGCTCTATCTCTTTGTCCTAAACATTGAGTGAGTGCCATAAAATCTGCCGATATTGGCCATGAGAGTATTAATGCTAACGTACCTCCACCCTTTAACGGTTTTAAATCAGATTCACTCAGGGGTAATTCAATATAAGGATCCTCCCCTGTTAAGAGCATATTGGTTCCAAAAGAGGTCACTAACCCACTTGCAAACTCAACCTGATGAGTTTCTTTGGTTAATAACGTAGTAATATTTTCTTCCCATCTCCAAAGACAATTTTTATCACTATCATAAAGCGCTATTTCATATAACCGCAAAAAACCGGGGCGATCAGCTAAATCTATCCGTATTCCGCTAAGTAATTGCTTGGTGAGCGGAAAAGAAAATTGGATAACCTGCCGCTTATCGCCAATAACACCCAAAGCTTGAATACTGTTTTCCTCTTGATATTCTTCCCCCTCAAAACGCCAATACATCTGCGTGGAAAAATAAAATTTATTCACGCCCTGATGAATAGCATTTAAATTTGCCGCCTGCTGCTCTGGGGTCACTTCCACAATAAACTGATAGGTTAAACTATCTGGATAAGCTGCTAGTAGACGATAAATAGCGGGGGGTAAGGTATCTAAATAATAGTGCTTAAACTCACTTTCTCGTAAATCGTAACGCACCGTATCTATTGAAAGCACGGCTAGACCTGATGCTGTTAACAGTGTTAATAACGATTGACGGGTAAAAAAGCGTACGTGGGTAGTATCCAATAACCCTTCTGGGCGATAGCGAAATTCCCCTGCTAACAGTTCAGCAATTACACCGGCATGGGCAATATTGGGAACAGAGAGCATAGCTCGACCTTCAGTGCCCAACAACGCTGGCAACTGAGAAACAATAGCTTCTGGATTTCTTAAGTGCTCAAAGATATCGGCAGCAACAACATAATCATAGGACTCAGGAAAAAGGGCCGCTAAATCTACCTGTTCTAAATCAGCCTGCAGAAGATTGCGATAAAAGGGAGCCGCAATCTGAACTTGTTCTAGGCTTAATTCCACCCCATCCACAGTACACCCTAGGATAGTAGATAAATATTGACCTAAAATCCCAGGACCTGTACCTAGATCAAGTACTCGGCTATGAGGGCGTATTAAGCGTGCAATCTTGGCTAAGGAGTCCTCTCCTTGAGGATCAAAGTTTCGTTGATAAATATAGGCTTCTGCTGCTGGAATGACTCCAAGCTTCTCCGACGAGGTATCCTTGCTCATTTTAGCGATCTGGGCTCTTATACCAAAAAGCCCATTGCTTTTTAGGCCCATATCCCCGTCGATAATGGGAGATCCTAGCAGGATTGCCTACAGCTACGGCATAGGGCGGTATCTCTTTAGTGACCACACTACCGGCCCCTACTACACTCCCTGCGCCTAAGGTAACGCCTTGCAATAGGGTACTGCCTGCGCCAACCCAAGCCCCTTGACCAATATGGATAGCCCCATAAGTAATGGGGTTACGAGCAACGGAAGACTCACCCCGATGAATCTCATGGCCTGCAGATAAAATACGCACATGAGCCCCAATGAGCACTTCCTCTTCAATGATCAATCCGCCTTCTCCCGAAATATAGCTCCCCACATTAATAATCACCTGATTACCCAGATCCAGTCGTGCTACTGATGATAGGCTCACATCTCCTAATACGAGCCGGGTATTATCAAATAAGATGACCTGGTCCCCAAGAAATATCCCTTGCCCAGAGTGAGCGACTCCCCGCCTCATCACGCTGACGCTCGGGCTAATTCGACAGTCTTTGCCCAACCGATCAATGCCTAGGAAACTGGTGACTGGATCGGGAAAACCCAGATCAAACACCATTTATAACAGTAGCCCCCCAAAGATCTTCCTTAGATGACCATAGCGCCAATAAGTAACGCCGATACATACTGTTCTCCTCGGACGCTTCTTGAGCATCTAAAAACGCTAAATACTCTTTAGGGTGAGTTAAACCGCTGACAACATCCAGCAGCCTATCAAAAAGTGTAGAAAATAATGGTGAATAAGCAATTTTATGCTCCTTAGCCCTGAGTACTATTTTAATAGATTCCTGTTCAGATTCTAGGGCGCTCTTAGTAGCAATGGCTTGAATCCAAGGCGAATCGGTATAACACGCTAGAGTTTTAAAACCCGCTCCTTGGAGATAGAGATTAAATTCATCCGGAGTACAAAATTGATTACGTGCTACATCTTTACGCTGACGATGATCCGATCTCGCCCAGTGATTTACCTCCAGCTCCCAGCGTTTCCAGCCTACAGGATGGGCTAAATTCCATGTTTCTACATAAATCAGGCCATGGGGATTTAAAACCCGATAAAGTTCTTTTAAATAAAGGAATAAATCCTCCTTATCTAAATGACAAAATACCGCGATAGAATAGGCCCGATCAAAACTCTCATTCTCTAGCATCTCTAAACTGGTACGGTGTAATTGACAAAATCCCGTATTTGTCTGGCCAGCTAATCGCGCTTGGGCGACCTTAAGCATATTGTGAGAGATATCAACTCCTTGCCAATAACCACAATAAGGGGCTAACTCTCGACCAATGCGACCCACACCACAGCCCAACTCTAGCACCCGTTCACTCCCTTTAAGAGTAAGTGCTGCTCGAACTAAATTTGCGCTCCATTGGCCGGTCAGCTGAACAATACTTTCATTAGCACTACCATCCACCGCAGCAATCGCTCCGTCGGTAGTGCTAGCCTGCTGATCCCAAAAATGACTGTAACTATCAAATGCCATTAATCTACTGTCCTCTACCTGTTTATCCTAGGGAGATGCCCACGCGTGAGCTAAACAACATAACCCAAGCTCTCGGGTCTGCCCTGTCACCTGAAAGGCTTGTTCTATGGTATCAAACAACCTTAAGCCTTCTGGGTCCATGGCATGAGCGCGAAGGGTATATTTTCCAGGAAGTAAAGGCAATTGAAAAAATGTCAACCGAAATCCAAACTGATGGGGGGCTAACTTATTTAAGGTAAAACCATCTACATCAGAGATTAACCCATAAATCGCCGCTCCATCGGTACGCACAACTCCAATGGCAACCACGGGAGGCCGATCATCTGGAGAGTATAGTTCCCCGTTAACAATTAAATCTTCCCCCATGGCAATTAGAGCAAGCTCTTCGCCTGCTGCTCCAGAAATCCTTAACGCCGATACTCGATAGAGGGCTGTCGATATCTGCTCTTTTTTAAGGCTATCAACAGCTTCCTGCTGAGATTTACCCTCATGATAGGCCAAATAATCTTGGGTAACTTGAAAAACTTCCCCACAAGACACCAACCGCCCACCTTTAATCCAAGCCGCTTTTTGGCACAATTTCTGAACATGGAACATGCTATGGGAGCACAGAAGCAAAGTACCGCCTTGGTTCAAGTAATTTTCTATCCAGCGAATACATTTTTTTTGAAAAGATTCATCGCCTACCGCTAATACTTCATCGGTAATCAATAACTCTGGCCGCAAAGCGCTTACCAAGGCAAACCCAAGCCGTACCACCATCCCCGAAGAGTAATGCTTAATTGGCTCATCAATATAAGCACCAATATCCGCAAATTCAATAATCGCGTCTAGTTTTTCAATAAGCTCTGAATCGCTCATTCCCATCAGTGCCGCTGAGAGCCGAAGATTCTCTCTACCACTGTACTCAGGATGAAAACCAGCCCCTAACTCTAACAACGCGCCTATGCGGCCAAAGACCTCTACGGTTCCCCTAGAGGGTTTCACCACACCGGCAATATGCTTAAGTAAAGTGGATTTGCCAGCTCCATTTTCGCCGATAATCCCTAAGGATTCCCCTTGATATAGATGTAAAGAAATCTCCTGTAGCACCGAATAACCTGAATAATCTTGCCGATTCTTGAGTATGGCCCAAAACGCCTGTAACCGATCCCTAGAGGTACTCAGCTTTGGGTACACTTTACTCACTTGATCTAACTTCACCAGTAATTTAGGCACCATCCTTACAAAAACTCCTCAAACCGACCGGCACAGCGGCGGAAAAAAGCCAGCCCAAACATAAACACCAGTACGCTGCTCCCTGCTGCTATTAGATCTACTCCAGTAAACTCTCCTTGACCAAACATCAATAACGCCCGCAACCGATCAAAAAAATAACTTAAGGGATTGGCTAGAATCAAAGTATGGAAAGGCGCTGGCACTAAAGACACCGGATATAAGATAGGGGAAGCGTAAAACCAGAGCATCAGCACTGACACCAGTCCATGCTCAATATCCCGTAAAAATACCTGTAAGGTGGCCAATACCAACGCCAACCCTAAGGTCAATAAAAATAACATGCCCAGTAATATCAGCACCCAAGGTAAGGTACTCAGATAAAGATCCGATCCTAAAATGGTTAATACCGCTAGCACCAACAAAAATCCCGCCCCGTGGACGACATAGCTACTCCCCACGGCGGCATAGATAAGTATTTCATGGGGCAAGGCAATTTTTTTAATCAGCCCCGCGTTGCTGGTAATAGCCCCTAGCGCCCGCTGAATAGCTTCCTGAAAGGCCAACCAAGGCCACAGCGCAATGGCTACAAAAGTGATAAAGTTATGCTGAGCCAGCTCTGGAAAACGCACCCGAAAAATAGTAGTAAACACTAGAGCATAGAGGGCGAGTTGGGCAAGGGGTTGCACCAAAACCCAAAAATAACCACTGAGGCTCCCCAGATAACGACTGTTAATTTCCCGTAGCAGTAATTGCTGAAAAAGTGCTCGATACTGCCTCATAGCTCCTTTAGCATCAGTGGCTTAATCCTACAATAATCACTGATGGGTAATCGCCGCTATGGCTGCTGCCTTAACCGCCGCCTCTATTGCCGCCGCCCCAATGGGCACCTGCGGTGATGCGGCGATGATTGCAGCTGCTGCCTGACAAGCTATCATGGCCAGTGCCCCATTAACGGTTGCCGATCCCCTAGCCGTTTGCAATTCAATCTCCATCTCAATAGCCGTCTGGCAAGCAGCTTTCTCCATTGACAACTTAGATGCTGATGTTTTAGGCATCGCCACCTTAGGGGGTATTGTTTTAGCGATCACCTCATCTAGACTCATAGCTATATCCCGACTAAATTTATGGGGCAATAGCTCTCTATAATGGGCATCTTTATTTCCATAGGCTTCCACCGCAAAACCCATCACCGGCAAACCCAAGTAAGCACTGCCCTCATTATCTATCAGCTCATGGATGTTCTGCCTGCTGCTGATGGGATTTGGAGTGACTGGAAATTTCAGCTTCATCCAGCCATTGTTCCCCATATTGGCCGTATCTATAGCAAGCGTCAGCGCCGACCCTAAGACAGAAATATCCCTAAAGGTCATCACATTCACTGCCCAAGGTAACATTGCAGCGCTCCCTTTGTTTACCTGCTCTTCCCGATCCCGCAGGCTTAACGCTACCGCCTCGGGCGCGCCTCCCGTCCAGAAGCTCTGGGTAAACGGTGGGGTAGCGACAATTGGTATGCCCCCATTGGTGCTATTGTGTATCGGCACATAGAATCGTTTCGTTGGAAAATTAACCACCCAATCAGTACGCGCCGCTAAGGCGGGATCAATGGTATATTCATTGATCACTGCGCGGCGCATTAAAACCGCACTTACCGCATCCACACCTCCTTGACTATTCTGTGGCCAAGTGGAATGCACTACGCTCGGCACACCTCCAGCAGGATTGGCCTGAGTCAGAATATCGGTTTCAGGATTCGCTGAGGATAAATTCGGCAACGGGGCACTCGCTGCGGTATGAATAGCAGTACTAAAAAAACCCCCAAGGGCGATGGCTGAAGCTCCATAATCCGTGCCTTGATTAACATTGACTAACTGCAGGCTACCCCATAGCCCACCCGGATCAAAACCCATACCCATGCTGGGCGTTAACGCCCACACTCCCGTAGTCCAGGCTTGTTGTAGGGCAGCGCAATTTTGCGGTAAGCCATCGATATGAGTGGCGGCGGCTGCTAAAGCAGAGTCGGTGACAACGCCCATGTCAAAGGCTGCAAAATAACCTTCTCGTGTTCGATCTAAGCTCGTATCTTCCCCATCAGGGGAAGTCATGGCGTAGGCCGTATTAGAAAACTCAACGCCCGCAGGGGGAATAGCCGGTACGGTGCAGGATTTATCAGTAGTGGTTAATACTGTACCGGTTGCGCTTTGGGCTAAAGATCCCGTCCAGACATCTTGCGGCGATAAATAAAGATTAAAGTCCAGCACCGGCTGGCCATTTTTCCCTTCCAAAAACCGTAGCTTTACGGCTTTTACCCGCTGGCGAGTATTGATAATAGACAGTAAGGTCATATTCCCATTTCTCACCGTATAATACGGAAACAGCAATACTTCCCCTAAACCATCAGGCGCTAAATTAACCGCGCCAGCCAGAGTGAAGATCCCGTGGGTACTTACTAATACCCAAGCTACGAGGATCACCTCCATTATTTTTACCATCACCTTTCTGTCTGCTCAAGAAATACGCTCCTTAAGCATAGCAGAAGCAGTTGAGGGATGAGGTTATCAATGTTTATTGAGCTGAATCAGCTGGGGCTGGGCTAATAATAACCCCCTTCGTTGCTCCCGCCGCTTTATACGGATTGGGTTTAATCAGGTTTTTCAACGCCTCTCCATTCATATTAATCCCTTCCGCGTTGCGAATCTGGTGTAGGTGGTGACTCACTATATCCTGTAAATATTTCTCCTTAATCCCCTTCACTAGCTGGGCTTGTATCTCAGTAAACGGCTGAAGCTGCGCTGGTTGACGGGCTTCTAGTTGAATAATATAAAAACCGTACTGAGTTTTAACGACCGGACTAATCTCCCCTGGCTTTTGTAAAGCAAAGGCGGCCTCTTCAAAGGGCTTTACGGTTTTCCCAGCCGTGATAAACCCCAGATCGCCATGATTTCGCTTCACGGAAGGATCTTGGGAATACTCAAGGGCGAGATCGGAAAAGGATTTCTCCCCCGCTGAGGCTTGCTGGCGTATCTGTTCTGCCAATTGTTGCGCTTTCTCTTCCGCCGCTGGGGAACTCTCTTCCGGCTTAATGAGAATATGGGCTACTTTCACCTGCTCAGGCGTGGTGTATTCTTGCGGATTCGCTTGGTATTTCTCCTTAGCCAGCGCCGCAAAATCCGGATGAGTGGCTAACGCTTGCGCTCGGAGTTGATCTAAGCGGGCTAACCCCAAGGTTCGCTCCTGCGCCAACTGCACCTGGGCTTGTAACTGAGGATCTTGATCTAAGCCTTCAGTACGTGCCTCCTTAGCCAGTACCCGATACACAAAAACCTTGTCTAACAGTTTATGCACCTGCTTACCACTGGTGCCAACTTCAGCTTGAAACTGGGGGGGCAAGGTGGCCAGCTCTGCCGCATAGTCTTGCTGGGTTACGGTAACGTCTTGGTATTCAATTAACGGGGTATTAGGCGGATTATCTGCAGCTAAAGCTAAGCTGGCATAAAATCCTACGAATACCCCTATGCCAAAATATTTCATCATCATATTCAAATTAAACGATTTGCTTTAAAACTAGGTGAGTGAGAAAGAAAAGAGCAGACCGCCGAAGCGATCTGCTCTGGTTGCCTGTCGGCTAAAGCTAGTTGATTTAGCGACTGGGTTATTATGGACCAGTACCTGTACCTGTGTCAGTACCTGTACCTGTGTCAGTACCTGTACCTGTGTCAGTACCTGTACCTGTGTCAGTACCTGTACCTGTGTCAGTACCTGTACCTGTGTCAGTACCTGTACCTGTGTCAGTACCTGTACCTGTACCTGTGCCTGTACCTGTGCCTGTACCTGTGCCTGTACCTGTACCTGTGCCTGTACCTGTGCCTGTACCTGTGTCAGTGCTGGTACTTGTGCTAGTGCTAGTGCCAGTACCTGTCGCTGGCGGAGGAAGCGTGATATTACCGCCGCAATCGGTGTTACCCTCACCGCCTGATGTGGTGGCTGCGCAGAGTCTATGGGAGAAGACAGAAGCGAAGTTGGCTAGCACACCATTGATGCTTCCATTGACATACTCCTCCACCCCAAAACCAATGACCGGTAAACCGATATAGGTAGTCGTTGCAGCTCCACCACCAGCGTTGTTAACAACCAAACCATTAGTAGACATACTATGACCGGGGGTCAGATCTAAATTCATCCAACCATTCACCCCAACACTGCCCGTGGATACATTGGACACCAGCGCTGATCCCAGTACGGTGCTGGTGGTCATGCCTGAAGGCTGGTTGAAGGTAATGGTATTGACTTCCCACGGTAGGGTATTGGCACCCGTAGGAGAAGGGGGAGAGAAGTCAATAGGCTGAACGGTGGTGGTTTCTTCCCGATCAAAGATGTTCATATTTACATTTTGTGGCGCTCCTCCGGTCCAAAAGCCTGTGCCTTGCGGTAGGCTAAAGGGCGGGCCAAAGGTTGCACCAGCGAGCACGCCAGAACCGACTACCCCAGGGGCGCAGTCGCTATTGCCTGTGTTAGGGGTGGGACTGTTGGCAGTGGGAGCGGGATTCACCGCACAGACATAGAAGTTTTTGGTGGGGAAGGTCAACACCCAGTCGGTGTTGGCGTTTAAGCCTGGCTCAGTGGTGTATTCGTTGATCACCGAGGCGTGCATTAACACCGCACTGACGGCATCAATTCGATTACCCCATTGGGAACTCACCATTCCTCCATCCACAAAGACATTGCTGAAGGTCATCACATCGGCTGGGAGGATTGGTACCGGCGCACCACTGGTAGCGCCCGCATCAAAGCCTAGGTTGGGGAAATCAGACCCAGGGGCCGCGTGGAGATCCTCATTACCCAAGGTTCCAACCAATTGACCAGGCGTGCCAAGGGCAAAGTTCTGCAACGCGGTGGCGGCGACGGTGTAATCCGTCCCCCGCGGCACATTAACAATAGCTAAATCCCCAAATAAGCCACCTGTAGGGGAGGTCACTCCGGTGCTTCCCTGAGGGTTCGTGTTAGCCCACAGACCACCCGAGCCCCACGCATTGTTCAGCGCCGCACAATCTTGGGGCACACCATTGACGTGGGTAGCGGCTTGTGCCAAGTTAGTGACATTGGTGTTAGTACTGGTAATTGGGCCAGCAGCAGAAGTCACCACCCCCATTTCGATGATTTCGATATACCCTTCCCGCGTCCGATCTAAGGTCATGTCTTCCCCGTCGGGCTGCTGAATGGCGTAGACGGTGTTCCGAAATTCAACCCCATTGGCTGGAATAGGCGGCACGGTACAGGATTTATCCGCCGTGGTGAGCATCACACCGTTTTGACTTTGGACTAACGACCCCGTCCACATGTCGTTGGGGGACAGGTAGATGTGAAAATCTAGGGTATCTTTACTGTTCTTACCTTCATGGAAACGGATTTTCACCGCTTTGACTTCGTTAGGATGACTGTTGCCAATGGCAATTAAGGTGTTGTTGTTATTTCTCACCGTGTAGTAGGGAAACAACAGTACTTGTCCTAATCCATCCGGGTTGACGTTGATGCCCGCATTGGGAACCTGGGCATTCGCTACAAACGTTCCGCTGGTGCCAGCAAGGGCTAGGGAAACTGCCATAGCCAGTTTTGTTTTTCTCATTAAAATGTCTCCTTTCCGCTAGAGAGTTAAACTAAATTTAAATAGTACCTAAACAACACGCCTTAACATAAACAGAGATAAAATTAATCTTTTGGCAATAGCCACCAGTGGTTATCCTCCCCTATCCATCGCTCTTCCACTGTGCTTTCCCCTTGGTAATTTCTTGCTGGGTAGCGATAGTGGATACTCACGGTTACTTCACAAGCCTTAGCCGTGCAAGCAATCTGTTTGATCCCCGCCTGTTCCCACACTACGGCATGACCAAAGCGACCCCGATACAAATTTAACGGGTTTACCGCCCGATAACCCGGGCTTAAATAATCATACGCCTTATCAAAATCCCCATGAACTAAAGCCTGCCACCGTTCAAGTGCCCGTTGCTTTACGATCTCCTCGGTGGTCGGGGCGGTAGTACAGCCGCTCAGCTTAATCATGAGAGTGATAATAATTAGGGTAAGAGTGGAGGTTAGGTAGGATGAAAACAGCTCTTTGTTAACAACAGTAGTCTTCGGAAGAATAAGCGCCTCCTTTGATTGATTTTGATTGTCCCGCTCAATGTTGTTTTTTAGATACAAAAAGTTATATTAGATTTCTATCCTAAAAACTTAATTAACAGGCCGGAGAATAACCCCATTAGCCAATAACTTCAATACCTATTCATGAATAAAATTAAGACAAAAACCCAGAAATACTTATTGTTGCCTAAATTATAACATAGGCCTTATTAGGTCAAATACTTGTTGATCTCCAAATTGAGAATTAGGTCTCATTTTAGGGGTTGACTTTCTATATTAGAATAATAAGGATCTCCCCCTTCATCTTCCATTGTCGCCTCTTGGTTAGCAATATTAGAAGCGTTATTCAGCTTTTGACGAAATTCTTCGGTCACCAACCTGGCTTCAGTTTGATCCCGCACTACGCGCGGAGTCATCAGTACAATCAACTCAGTGCGGTTCTTAGTGGTGTTCCGAGAACCAAACAGAGAGCCTACGAGGGGCAATTTATATAAAAAAGGAACCCCGTTACTGTTAAACGTATCATTAGTGCGAATTAAGCCCCCTAAGATAATTGTATTGCCGCTTTGCACCGTCACCACGCTCTGGAAAGCGCGCTGTAGAAAAGTAAAATTTGAAATATTCCCTACCGTCACTGCACTGCCTTGATCAGTCACCTCTTGCTTAAGCTCTAACGTCACCCGCCCTCCCGCATTAACGCGGGGAATAACGGTTAACATAACACCGGTATTTTTATACTGAACTTGCGAGGTGAGTACGCCCGTCCCAATCCCCCCTACGCCTGCTGTCTGGCCAGATAGAATAGGTACCTGATCTCCCACTTGAATCTCGGCCATCTGGTTATCCAGCACCATCAGCTGGGGAGAGGAAAGCACGTTAAGCTTGCTCTCAGAGGCCGCCGCAGTAAGGAGCGCGTTAATGGCTCCTCCACTCGTCAGCGCATAGGAGAAATTACTGCTTCCCAGGGCTTTAGCCGCAGAAGCTGCAGCAGCGGTCAAGGGCGATGCCCCGCCCGTATTGATCGTACCGGTACCGCTAAAATTATTATTACCGGCTTTTCCGATCCCATTTTTGAAAAACCATTGCACCCCATATTGAAGCGCACCGGTTAAGGTCACTTCAGCAATAGTAGCCTCTATCAGCACTTGGCGAGGGGCTATATCCAGATGGCGAAGAATGGCTCTGATCTTATCGTAAGTCGGAGGCGTGGTGGCAATCAGCAATGAGTTATTAGCTTCATCGGGAATAATACGTACCTCGGGTTCTTCGCTATCACTGCTTTTAGTGCCACCCAATAGAGATTTTATCTTTTTACCTACGCCAGATTTTTCTTTCCCTTTATTGCCTTTACTTTCTGCTTGAGAAATTTGCAGATTTAAGGCTTGCGCAGGCTGATTGGGATCTGTTTTCTGGGTAGATTTATCAGGTGCTGTAGCCGATTCTTGAGTAGCTGCATTAGGATCTACCTCCTGAGAGGCTAAAAACCCACCTCCCGTACGTCCACCCATACTTCCGCCCATGCTTCCCCCCATACCACCAGAGGAGGAACCAAAACCGCCGGAACCAAACGAAGAAGAACCGAACCCGCCTGATCCGGACATAGAACCCATGCCTCCTCTCCCCCCAGGAGATGAGAACAGCTGACTGGATCGTTGCCCTGGCGCAACCTTACCCGATGAGGAAGCGCTACTTTCTTGACCAAAAGCGCTTTGTAATAGATCAGCCAGATACTCGGCCTTGCCATTTTGCACTTGGTAGACGTAAAAATGCTCTGATTCGATATCTTCATCTAGATCCAGGCGATCTATCCACGTTTTCACCTCATCCAGATATTTGGACTGAGAAGTAATCACCAAAATACCGTTAAGCCGCTCAACCGGCACAAAGCGAAACATTCCCGCTAACGGGGTATCCGATTCAGCGCCAAAAATCCCATCCAATTCAGTAGCCACCGTTCCAGCCTCGGTGTTTTGCAACCGATATAATCCCACCGACATGCCTTTAAGCCAGTTCACATCAAAAACATCTACGGTCTCCTGCCATTGATCCAGTTCTTGGGCGATACCCGCTAGCATGATCAAGTTTCGATTAGGATCCACTAGAATAAAAGCTTCCTTGGGGACAAAGGGAGTGAGGATTTTCTCCATCTCAGCTGCCCCAATGTAGTGTAACGGGATAATCCGCACGCCATACCCCGGGGTCGCCTGAGCCGCCTTTAAATGGGGGGATAGATTTCCTTGGAGCGCCTGGCTCGTCAGAACAACCTTATATAGCCCTTTGGACTGTACTAAAGCCGCGTTATTCATCCGCAGCAAGTTTTCAAGGGTGGGGACTAACACCTCCTTGGGCAGTGGTCGACCCGTTTGTACCGTCACTGTTCCTTGAACCGCCGGATCAATGAGATAATTCTCCCCTAAGATATCCCCAAGAATAGTTTTAACTACCTCGCGAAGATTAGTATTTTCAAAGTTCAATAAAATAGCGCCTTTTACTACCTCAAAAGCAGGCGATTTGCCGGCGGCCTTAAGATCAATGAAGTGATTACTTCCGGGGTAAAGCTCTGGCGGTTTGGCTTTTTTCTTCTCTTTATCTTTAAGCTTTACTTCAGTGGCTATGGCTTTATCCTTATCTTGCTCTTGCTCTTGCTCTTGCTGCGGTGCCAAAGATTGCTGATCCGAATCAGAAGAGGAAGTCTCAAGGGGTTCTGATTGCTGCTGATCTTCAGTACGGGGAGTCTGATTTATACAAGCGCTTAAGGTAAGAAAACAAACAGCTACGAGCCAGTTCATATAGCGTATATTTTTATGCTTCTCTTGCAATCAAAATTCCCCTAGAGGCAAAAACATGACCATGATGGATATCTGAGGTTGAAGATTACTTTATCTATCTAAGAGATTGGATCGTTGCTTATCGAGCTGAGGGTGAGTTTTTCGGCGATGTACTTGCTTTAACCGGCTCAAAGCGCCGAATTAAATTCAAGGTCTCTACTCGTTCCGTATTCCTAAATAATACATTATCAGGAAAAATCTGCTTGATTTTCCAACCCTCTAGCTCCTCTCCCTCAATCGCTCGTAGCAGTTTGTCATTTTTAATATCGTGCAAAAGAGCTATAGCTTTATGGTCAGTAACCACAATCCCGCTAATGACAAATAAATCCTCCACATGACTATTGAGCTGTTGCTCCTCCCTTTCCCGGATAGCTCTTTGTTCTTTAGTCTCATTAGTCTCACCTGTCTCCATTTCATCAGGATCAGGGGGCTGGCGATTGGGTCGAAAAAGTGGACGAGTAGCAATCTCCCCATAGCGAGTGAAAGGAATTAACGCAATTTGCTCTGGTGGTTTCCGCGCAGGGGGATGAGTGTTTACCGAGTCTGTTTTGGCCTGCGTTTTACCTGCATCCGGTGAAAGCCTTACGGGATATAGCGCCTTTAAAACAATGATTATCAGCGCCAATAAACATAAACCTGCCAGCAAATTAGCCAGCATCCGATGATTAAGCGCCAACGGGTGGTGCATTAGGATCTCGCATATACCCGTAAAGCTCAAAGCTAATCGTCAGTAGGGTTTTTTCAATGATTTTTTTTCGATCTTGCAAGCTACGCTGCCGGATTTGGCGGCTCATGACTTGAAGGTGATCAATAAATAACAAAGGATGCCTAGATTCTAAATCATAGAGCACTTTCTCTAAGACTTCGGTACTACCGTTCATCCGAACATTGATTCCTACCCGGGGGAAAAGTTCAGTTTCAACGACGGGTAAATTTTGCATACTCATTAAAGTGCCGCCACCGCCGCTGGCCTCCAATGCAGCTTTAACCCATCTTTGCAGTTCGGTGGCCGCTAGTGGCGCAGATTGCTGGGCTAGATAATAAGCATTAGTGGCCTGCTCTCGATATAACTGCTTTAACTGAATCTCCAGCGTCGGTCGACTAGCAATAATTTGCTGATATTTCTCCAACCGTTGCTGCATTGAGGCAATATTCTCTTGATAAAATCTATGCTTTGCGATAATCGGCTGGATAGCCACAATATAAATCATTAGTAAAATCAATAACAATAAACCTATAGCGGCAGCACCGTGCCACTTTTCTGGTAGATGAAAATTCATGAAAGAGGTATCTCCACCTTAGGGATCTGAGCCGTGATATGGAAACGATCTCGACCCGTCTGAGAATCAGTGGTAATCGGTGAGCGAAATTGGGCGTTTTTCATATACGTAGAGGACTGTAAAAGGGCTATTAGTGCGGATGCCTCAACGGCCTCTCCCCGAATATTAAGCTCACCTCGGGTAAAATCAAGCTGCTGCAGCCAAATACTATCGGGCAGAATATGAGTAAGCTCATAGAGAAACTCTACCGCTGAAGGATATTGTCGTTTTTCTTTAATTAAAAACTCTGAAGCCTTAACCGCTTTCTCCAGTTGCTGGCGAATAGCCACAACCGCCTCAGCTTGCTGCTGAGCCGCCGCCACTTTTGGCATTAACTGAATAACCACATTCCGTTCTTGCCACAACGGGAGTAAAGTAGCCGTTGCAACCAAAACCAGCAGCAATACCCCTAGCCCAATATTAATCCGGGGCAGAATACTAGATTTAACAGGACGAGATTCCTGGGGCAGTAGATTGATCCGCATCTTTTCAAGACCCACTACACTGACTACAGCCGGCTGCAGTCCCCAATCAGACAGCCGCTCCAGCCATTCATTCAAAATCCGCTGCGGTGCTACTACTAAGCGGATTGTTATTTGACGTGTAGTTGCATTACGGCTGATTACCTCAAAATCGTAATACACCTGATTGACCGTAAAGGGGGTGTGTCGCTCCATCTCAAAAGCAAGGACTTGACGTAAATTCTCTTCCGCTGCAAAGGGCAGTTCAATGGATTTTGAGAGTACTTGCGCTGCTGGCAGGCGAAATATCAAGACCTCACCTTCATGAAGCAAACTGGTATCCCAACGCCTCACTCCATCATAAAAGCCAAGCACCTCATTACTTTCTCTCCGCAGTCGCTG
This sequence comes from Candidatus Nitrosoglobus terrae, assembly GCF_002356115.1. Lineage (NCBI taxonomy): Bacteria > Pseudomonadati > Pseudomonadota > Gammaproteobacteria > Chromatiales > Chromatiaceae > Candidatus Nitrosoglobus > Candidatus Nitrosoglobus terrae. Next base: position 153,242 of record NZ_AP014836.1, on the reverse strand, counting down.
TATCCGCACTCCATCGCCCTGTGGCTCCAAGACTACCGTTGCCGCCTGATGCCAAAATAACTGCCGTACCGACGGAGGAAGATAATACATAAGCCCTTGCCCCCACCAAGCTAAAAAACGGCTTAGATCTATATTGACATCAATATTCAGAGAATGGGAAGAAGCAACCTTAGCACTACTTTTTTGCTGTTTTCGTTTTGATTGATATTTCATGACATTTATCAGTATAAATATAGCAATACACTATAGTCGCTATAAACTCCTCCACTCAAATACCGATGAATTGGGGATGATGCCTCCCGTATTCAAAGCCCCTGGGGATACTGTAGCTTCTATAATGGCAACTCCCCCTCCTGTTATCTTGGCCTCAGCGTGCAAACTATACGCTACCCCCCCCGTCTGAGCCAAATATCCAGCACCCATAGCAGGCGGGGGAGGCGGTGTCCCTCCCGCGGCTTGGCTTTCTGCACGCGCTTGAACATAAGCTTCAACCGATCCGGGATCAATTCCTGGGATGGCTAATAAAGTCTCTCTAGATGCGGCTGCAGGATTAATACCCGCCTGCCCAGAAAATACGGTCAATGATTTCTCAACCCGTCGATATAACTCTAACGATACGCCAAAAACTTGCTGCAGCTCTGTGACCTCTTCAAAAGGGGCATCCTTAGCGCCATAAGGTAATCCAGCAGCAATATAGTCTTGATCTTCTGCGCCCTGTGGGTGAGGTATATCATCGGGATCTCGCCAATCTTCAATCACATCAAGTAAAGAATCTAGCTGATCTTGTGGTACACCAGCCGCCATGAATAATCCCCCTAAAAGCTCTCGGCTGGCCGTGTTTAAATCAATTAGCCCCGTAACATCCCGAACTGAAATAGTCACGGTTTCCGAGCCAATCTCTATAGGGTAAGGGGTACCATCAGCAGTAAAACGATGTAATTGCACGGAGCCGAGAAGATCAAAAATAGCATAATGAATACCGGCTTCTGCCAAAGCTCGCGCTTTCGCCTGCCCTACCAAGTTTGCAGCAAGCGTAGCCTCAATACCCACAGTGTAAGCAAAGCTGGCCGCAATAACAGCTACTAAAGTAATTGCCCATAATACTAATACCAGAGCAATACCTCGATGGGTAGCCTGACTGCCCAGAGTTTGGTGCTTAAGGGCCAAAGCCAATACCTCCTCCCCCTGGCGCTTGACTGCTATCTCGGGGATCAACCTGAATACGAGCGACCAACTGGGGCCATTGAATACCCTCAGTGCTGATTTTTAAACGTACAAGTTGTGGTGCCTGCTGTAAATTTTCCCAACCTTCACGCCACTGAAATCCTTCGCCCATCGCCATATTTCCACCGAAGTAAGAAAATCTTACACTATCGATGGCATCTAATAACACTTCCTGCTCAGGTTGATCTGTCAGTGGCTCATTAGGTCGGTAAGGCTGCCAATTCATGATTAATTGTGATGTCTTCCCTTTTTTCACCACCTTATAGGTGATCCAATACAGTCCACCTAAGCCTAAATGAGTGAGTAAGGGGGCCACAAACCTCATGCTATTAGAGCTACCCCAAAAAGTAATTACAGATCCTTGCTCAGGATCATGGTAAAACAACAGCTTAAGCTCTCTAAGTTGACGACGAAATAGACTATCGATGACTCTGAATTTTTCAATCGACTGAGTCTTTTGCTCAGCCGCCTCCCAACTGCGGGTTGATAGCCGTAAACTACTAAATAAGATCACCAAAATTATCCCTACTAAGGTAATGGCAATGAGCAGTTCTACCAAGGTAAATCCGCCATGTGAGCGTTTTATTTTTTTTAAGCCATACCGTGATAAATTAACTGTCAAGGTATTATTTTCAACCTTAAATTAATCATATAGTTGTTATTATCGGCTGTTAAAGCTAAAACAAGATAAGAACCATATTGGTAGCATAATTTAATATGAATATAGAGGAGATTATCTTACAGGCGCGTAAACTACAGATGCATCGTCATCTTTATCAAAGCGCTCAACTTTATCAGCAAATTCTTGATAACTACCCAAATCATCCAGAAGCGTTACTTGGGCTGGGCAATATCGCTATCCAGAACAAAGACTTTACCGCTGCTATTGCTCATTTAGAGCGTCTACTCACGGTAATAACGCCTCAAGCACCTCTCTTAAATGCCCTAAGCATGGCTCACAATAACCAGGGCTCACGGTTATTTGAAGTAGCTGATCTATCACCCGCCATCACCCATTTTCAACGGGCAGTTGCCCTTAATCCTAATAATAAACTGGCTTGGCGCAATTTAACGCTAAGCCAGCTTCAACTTGGACTAAGCCAAGCTGCCGTCATCAGCGCTCGTCAAACCGCTGCTTTAGATCCCCATAATCAGGAAGCTCAATTATTGTTAGCACGGTCATTGATTACCGATAATCAACCTTTGGCGGCCATTGACTTATTGCATAGTTTATCAAATATCCCTTTATCTAATGAAACCCTTATAGCTGTTGCTGAACAATGGCTACGCTGTCATCAATCCCATCAGGCATGGGCTTTGCTACAGCAACAATGTACCCATTTAAATACTTTAACCCCTCACATTATGACCTTAGCTCGCCGCTACGGAGAAAACTGGCAAGCGGCTCAATGGCTACAACAAAGGCTTAGACAAGAGCCGAATGTGAGTGAAAAACAGTATTTAGATCTGGCGCAAGCATTTGCCCACGCCGGGGAATCCCATCAGGCAATGAGCCTTTATCAACAAGCCCTAGCCGTCAACCCAAACTCTTGGCAAGCAAAGCTAGGTTCAATGCTTACCCTACCTATTATCTATGATAACCATCAACAGCTTACCGTGGCGCGGAACCGCTTTACCGATGGACTTAACGCACTTAAGACCTGGCAACCAAAATATTTACCCCAGCTAGCAGACTTAGTTTGGTCTAATTTTTTTCTAGCTTACCAAGGATTTAATGATCTTCAGCTGCAAACTGAGTACGGTAACTGGCTACATCAGTGGGCAAGCCACGCACAAGATACGCCTTATCAAGTTCAGCATACCTGCGCTGCAACACTGCGTCGTATCGGATTTGTTTCAAGCTTTTTCCGCGATTGTACTGTGGGTCATTACTTCGGTCATTGGCCTGAGACCCTGCGTAAAGCGGGATTTGAAGTGATAGTTTACCAACTAAGTACCAAAGGAGATCATTACACTCACACTATCGCAAGTTCAACCAGTAAATTTTATTATTTGACTGGCAATCTTTCTCAATGTGCTGCCAAAATCTTAGAAGATAAACTTGATGGGCTTATCTACCCAGAGCTGGGTATGGACGCTCAAGTATTGGTGCTTGCTGCCCTTAGACTAGCCCCGCTTCAGTGTTGCGCTTGGGGTCACCCAATTACCAGCGGTCTACCTACTATAGATATTTATTTTTCCTGTGGGACTATGGAGCCTAATATCGCTCAAGATCATTACCGGGAGCAACTGATATTGCTCCCCGGAATTGGCACTAGCTACCCTGCGCCCTTAACCCCTCCCGCTGCGAACCGTCAAGATCTCGGTCTACCTGAAAACCGCACCTTATATCTATTACCTCAGTCGCCGTTTAAGATTCACCCCGATATGGATACTTTACTCGCTCAGATATTGGCTGAAGACAGTATGGGTACACTGGTATTATTTATGGGTCAAGATCGCCGTGTAACTGACCGGTTATGGAAACGCTTAGAAGCTGCCCTAGCTAACACTGGCGCAAACCCTAAAATGCAAATGCTGCTACTTCCAGTCACATCTCGTACTCGTTACTTACAAATTAACCGCTGCTGTAATCTTATGCTTGATCCACCCCATTGGTCAGGGGGAAATACGGCTTTGGACGCGCTTAGCTCCGGGCTACCCATTATCTCATTACCCAGCGGGTATATGCGGGGACGACAAACAGCTGCTATGCTTACTTTGCTGGAACTACCTGAGCTTATTGCCCATAATACTCAGGATTATGTTGCTAAAGCACTCTACTATGGTGGGGATAAATTGGAAAATCAACGACTGCGGAATTATATTTCAGCCCGTTGCGGGCGACTTTTTAATCAGCAAGCGCCTCTTGAAGCGCTGATTGATTTTTTTCAAAGCTTTAAAGGATAAGAAAACGCCAGCAGGATACTGGCGCTTTCCTCCTTAAGCTTCCGTTAAATAGCTATTTATTTCAAGCTTTCTATAAAGGCTGCAATATTGGCAATATCATTATCGCTCAGTTTTTTAGTATTTTGATTCATGATCATCCCAGGGCCTTGTCCTTTGCGTTCACCGCTTTTAAAGGCATGAAGCTGCTTACTAATATAATCGGCATCTTTGCCTTTAAGTACTGGGAACATAGCTGGGTTAACGCTCTGACCTTCAGCTCCATGGCAAGCGACACATCCATTTTTCGTAAAATCCGCCTTGCCTGCTGCAGCATCACCCTCTGCTAAAGCAGAGATTGAAGCGGAAGCCATTGCAGCGCTGGCCATAATTAATAGGGTATGTTTTAGCATTTTCTTCTCCATTTTTTTTCTCCTGTTACTATTGGCATATTTTTGGAGTTTTCTCATGGCTGACTTCAATGCTATATCAGTCATATTCCATCAGCCAATAAAGCTGCGATTCCTTATGAGCTAGTATTGATTACCACTCTTCGCGCTTTAACTTCGGATGCTCCCCACCCTAAGTTCAACAAAAATCTAATAAAATAAGCCTATCCTTAATCTAGCTTTAAAACAACTCTCTATAATCTTAGACCGGTAAATAAAAAACATCAAAACCCAATCTTATCCTTAAAGCTAAAAGCACAATTTTATAGCTAGTATTTTTTCCTAGCCCTTGGGTGGGCTTGATCATATATTTTAGCCAAGTGCTGAAAATCCAAATGAGTATACACTTGTGTGGTACTAATATCCGCGTGACCTAACAACTCTTGCACAGCTCGCAGATCACCACTAGATTCCAGTAAATGAGTAGCAAACGCATGCCGTAAACGATGGGGATGTAGGGCCACATCAAGACCTTGACGTAAACCCCAAAGATGCAGCCGCTTTTGAATTGCCCGAGAAGATAAACGGCGACCTTGTTGGCTAATAAAAACCGCTTCTTCTTGCGGTTCAACCCATGTTAATCGTATTAAAAACCAACGGGCTAGGGCCTCTTTAGCTCGCCGCCCAATGGGAACTTCACGAATTTTGGCTCCTTTGCCAACAACACGTACCAAAGCAGCATTTAAATCTAAGGCTCGCATATTTAAGCTCACCAGCTCAGATAGCCGAAGTCCAGAAGAATAAAACAGCTCTAATATGGCCTGATCCCGAAGGAGTAAATCACTACTTAAATTTGTTTTATCCAATAGTTGAGCGACTTGATCTACATCAAGAACATGAGGCAGCTCATATTTTCCCTTGGGGGCGTAAAGCCTTTGTGCTGGGTTATCTTCCACTAACCCTTCTCGTTGTAGGTAGGTATAAAAGCTACGCAAGGCGGATAATAGACGTTGAATACTACGCCCAGATAATCCTATCTGGTGGCAGGCAACTACTATTGCCCGTACTTTTTGAGCATCTAATTCCTTCCAGCTACAAATTTTATTTTTGCAGCAAAATGCAACTACTTTTGCTAAATCATAACAATAACTTGCAATTGTCCGCGCTGATAGACCCCGCTCATACTGAAGATGAGTAAAAAAATGATTAACCCAAGCCTGCTGCTCTTCTTCCATACGCTTTAGATCCAATCATACTAAGCTCTAGGGGGATCAATACGCTTCATGACTTCTGCTATCCAAGTATATGCCGCTTCGTTTATCTCCATTACAGTCTTTGATTTAGTTTCAATCGGTGGGCCAATCACAACCTTAATCACCCCTGGATATTTGATAAATCCACCTTTTGGCCAATAACGCCCAGCATTATGGGCAACGGGTACGACCGGATATCCAGTCGCTTGAGCTAAGACAGCCCCCCCAATGGCAAAACGACCCATCCTGCCGATAGGTATTCGAGTACCCTCTGGAAATATCACCACCCAACGACCCGCCTCAAGGCGCTGCCGGCCTTGTAATAAGATTTGATTAAGCGCCTGACGTCCAGCTTTGCGATCAATCGCAATAGGCTCAAGTAACGCTAATCCCCAGCCAAAAAAAGGAATCCATAGCAAATCTCGCTTCAGTACCCAGCTCTGGAATGGAAAGATATGCTGTAACGCTATCGTCTCCCAAGCAGATTGGTGCTTGCACAGTATAATGGCGGGACCCGAGCTAATATATTCTATTCCCTGTGCCTGAAAGCTTAGCTTACAGGTTTTTTCAAGCCACCAAAAATTGAAATAGCTCCATTGCGTAATAAAGCGATAACGCTGAGGGAATGGTAGAAAAAATAAGGACAAGGCCCCTAAGGCAAAAATAAAAGTAGACAATACTTGTCCTAGACTAAACGCCAAAGACCGCCAAAATAACCCGTTAACTATAAATAAATTTCGAGCTAAGGATGGGCTAGGCTTATCCATAAGTGGTTTTTTCTCGATTCATTTGGCTAGCAACGTCTTAGCAAAGTGGTTACAACTGACGCTAAATCATCATAAATTTTAATTCCGACAGGTAAATTAGCAGCTTTCTCCGTTATTTTACCTTTGCCAGTACGTACCAGTAGGGGTATCGCTCCTGCAGCCTCAGCGGCTTGAAGATCACGTAAGGAATCCCCCACTGCGGGTATATCACTTAATGGAATATGCAAGCGCTTGCTGAGCTCTTGAAACAAGCCTGGGCAAGGCTTACGGCAGCTACAATTATCTTCTGGCAAGTGAGGGCAAAATAAAATGGCTTCTATGTTCCCTCCCATTTGGGCTAATTGCTGATGCATTTTATGATGAATTCGACTCAACATAGGTACATCCAAAAACCCTCGCGCTATCCCAGATTGATTCGTAATCACTATCACCCGATACCCCCCTTGATTAAGCCGTACTATAGCTTCTAAACTTCCAGTAATAGGCACCCATTCATCCGGGGATTTAATATAGTCATCAGAATCTTCGTTGATTACCCCATCTCGATCCAAAATAACTAAGCGCATTATTATTGTTTTAGATCTGTAGCCGAGAAATATCTGCTACTTGCAGAAATAATGTTTGTACTCGCGTGAGCAAAGCTAAACGATTAGCCCGTAAAGCAAGATCCTCTACTCTCACCATCACCTCATCAAAAAACCGATCAATCGGATCACGTAACCCTGCTAGAATCTTTAAAGCAGCCCCATAATCTCCTGTCTCCAATAATAGGGCTATTTCTTGCTCTAAAGTGTATACTTTATCGGCTAAACTTTGCTCAGCGGGCGCTTGCAATAATTCAGGCTGAATTTGCGCTGGAATCGCTTCTTCATGTTTACGTAGAATATTTTGAATCCGCTTATTAGCCGCTGCTAAAGATGTGGCCTCTGGAAGGGTAAGGAAAGCAGAAACCGCTTTTAATCGCCGATCAAAATCCCAAGGTTGTCTAGGTCTTAAAACTAAAACCGCTTCAATTTCATCGACCCGAAAACCGGCTTCTAAATAATAGCTGCGAAGACGCTCCAGCAAGTAATCATATACGTGTTGGGCTACGATATTTTTCTCAAGTAAATGATGACCATAGTTTTCACAGCTTAACGTAAGTAAATGAAGTAAATCTAAAGCTAGCTTAGATTCAATCATAATACGTAACACGCCTAAAGCCGCGCGCCGTAAACCATAAGGATCCTTATCACCACTAGGCGCTTGGCCAATACCAAATAACCCAATTAAAGTATCAAGGCGATCAGCTAAGCTTAGCGCTTGGCCTGTAGCTGTACGGGGTAGGATATCCCCTGCAAAGCGGGGTAAATATTGCTCTCTAAGGGCTTCTGCTACCTCTGCAGGTTCATGACTATGAAGTGCATAATAACGACCCATTACGCCTTGTAATTCAGGAAATTCCGCCACCATCGCAGTAGCTAAATCACATTTAGATAAAAACCCAGCACGCTCTGCCCAATTTTCATTACCCCCAATATCTCTCGCAATATAGCGGGCAAGTTGCGCAATTCGCGTCGTTTTATCAAATATACTGCCTAATTTTTCCTGAAAAGTAATTCTTTTAAGTCTATCGTTATAGCCTATTAATGGCGTTTTACAATCCGTGGCGTAGAAAAAGGCAGCATCCGTAAGACGAGGCCGAATCACCCGCTCATTACCAGCTACTACAGTAGCCGGATTCTCACTTTCAATATTACACACCGTAATGAAATAAGGCATTAAACGCCCTTGCTCATCCTGCACCGGAAAATATTTCTGGTGACTTTGCATCGTGGCAATGAGCGCTTCTGTTGGCAGCGTTAAAAAAGCTTTGTCAAATTCGCCGGCTAACGTCACCGGCCACTCAACTAAACCCGTCACCTCATCTAGTAGGGCTTCATCAATCAGGGCTTTTCCACCTAAAGATTGGGCAGCCGCCATGACCTGCGTATTAATAGTCTCACGGCGAACAGAAAAATCAACTAATACCTTACCTTGGGTTTCTAATAAAGATACATAGTCAGCAGGTTTAGACAAATAAAGCGGGGCTAGACAATGAAAACGATGCCCCCAAGTCTTACGATCGGCTTGAACCCCTAGCAGGGTTGCAGGAATGATCTCATCCCCAAACAGCAGAATCAGCCAGTGGACTGGCCGTATAAACTCTGCTTGAAGATTACTCCAGCGCATACGTTTCGGAATAAGAAGGGCTTGTATTGCCTGAGCCAGTATTGCTGGCAATAGCTCTTGGGTGAGTACGCCCTCTTGACGCTGTCGATAGACTAACCAAATCCCTTTATCATTTTCAATGCGATCTAAGGCATCCACCAGCACACCACAACTATGGGCAAAGCCCTGAGCAGCAGCAGTAGGTTGCCCCTCTTTGGTAAAAGCGACTGCTAAAGCGGGGCCTCGGCGCTCCACTACTCGATCTAGTTGAGAAATTGCCAGATCCTGAACCCATACGCCTAAACGTCGTGGCGATCCATAGCTTTTTAGATCGGTATAGGTAAGCCCTGATGATTCTATTCTTTGACTCAATTCCTGAGCAAAATTTTTAGATAGCGCATTCAATGCTTTGGGAGGTAACTCTTCAGTGCCAATCTCAACCAAAAGATCTCGGGTTTTATCCATTGGCTGCCCCCTGACTACGGGTAGCTAGCATCGGAAATCCCAAAGACTCTCGACGGGCTAAATAGGATTCAGCGACCGCACGGGCAAGGGTACGGACGCGCAAAATATAGCGCTGCCGCTCAGTGACAGAAATAGCATGACGCGCATCCAGTAAATTAAAAACATGAGAAGCTTTTAATACCATCTCATAGGCCGGTAAAGGTAACTCGGCTTCAATCAGGCGTTGGCTTTCACTCTCATAGCTATTAAACCAAGCAAATAAATGATCTATATGAGCCTGCTCAAAATTATACTTAGACATCTCCACCTCATTTTGATGGAAAACATCTTTATAGGTAATACACTCTCGGGGACCTTCCGCCCAAACTAAATCAAAGACACTATTGACCCCTTGTAAGTACATCGCTATTCGCTCCAAACCATAGGTAATCTCACCCGTGACGGGTCGGCACTCTAATCCTCCCACCTGTTGGAAGTAGGTAAATTGGGTGATCTCCATACCATTGAGCCACACTTCCCAGCCTAATCCCCAAGCGCCAAGGGTAGGGGATTCCCAGTTATCTTCTACAAAGCGAATATCATGGATTAATGGAGATATCCCTAACATGCGCAATGAACCTAAATAAAGATCTTGAATCTCTAAAGGTGAAGGCTTAAGCATCACCTGATACTGGTAATAATGCTGGAGTCGGTTGGGGTTATCTCCATAACGCCCATCCGTGGGGCGGCGTGAAGGCTGCACATAGGCAGCACGCCAAGGCTCAGGCCCAATAGCACGCAGAAAAGTGCTAGGATGGAAAGTTCCAGCCCCCACCTCCAAATCATAGGGTTGGAGAAGTACACAGCCTTGCTCAGCCCAGTATTGCTGTAGCCGTAGGATAAGATCCTGAAAAGTTGCAGGCATTGTTGCTACTAATCCCTGCTTTAATCCATTGATAGTCATTTTTATTATCTATTATAGATAGGCCAAAATATAATTTACTTAGATTATCTCTCTAGATCATAAAATAGATCAGCCTCAGATTCGAGGCTAATCTCAGCCTGTAGAGCCTAGTGTTGATTTAGCTTATAGCGAATAGAAGACATTAAACCATTCAAGCACCTGAATACTATAACCAATATAAAGGCACGATAAGAGATATTTACCTAGTGTTAGTGTGCTGAGCCACCCTAGTTTTTCCTCAAGAACATATCCTAATCTTCAAAGCGCTTTGATATTTTCCAAATGCTCTTCTAACAATTTTACAATAGCCTCACCGATAGCAACGAGATTCTCCCTGTACTCAATAAGGTCTGCTTTTGTGTTGATCCGCTAGAATCACGCTCAGCACACGTGCGGCAACAGATGGACTACGATATCCACCTGGTTTACGCTCCATTAGAATGAATTCGATATCGTTTTTGATAATGGCGTTCGGTTCATAAGGCTTTCCTAAAAAACCCCCTCCGCTTCCTATAGCCTCGTATTTAGCATTGGTAATCTTATGCCAGATAATCGGAGTCAAATTAGAATAACCAAGCTTTCGACAACGGTCCTGAATAGAGGCATGCAAAGGTACAACCGTGTGCTCACCATCATTCTTACGCCGTGATAGGCAAACATCGCCTACTACACACACTAGGCGGCCACCGGGCACAAGCACTCGATAGCATCCATGCCAGACTTTATCAAGCTGATCCAGAAACTCTGTGTAATCTACTACAGCACCCAATTGAGAAGGATGATCGTGGTATTTTTTTAAAGTCCAGTAGGGCGGGGAGGTTAGAACAAGATGGACACTCCCCAGATCAAGAAAATCAAGATCTCTGGCATCGGTGTTATAGAGGTTATGCCGCGTTGGAATGAGAGGCAATGTTCGCTCAATTTTGGCAATAAGAGCTGTATCTTTTGCAATGTGCGGCAACTCAGTCTGATGGTTGACGATTGCTCCAATCTCTTGAAGGAGCCAGTCTTCTACTGCCCCGTTAAAGGTGGGGATCTAATCTGGATAAAGCTCCTCATCTAGCACTTGTCCTAAACCCCAGCCTGTTTGGTCAAAGGTAGGAAGAAAAATACTTTTGGCTAAATTGATTTCTCGCGCCGCTTGTAATACGGCAAGTACGTAAGCTTTATAATCAGTTTTATAGGTATTCACAGTTTGATCCTCCAAATAAATTTACTAAGAATCCTATTTTAAATGCCATACTCAATATAAAATATTATTGATAGTTACCTGATATATTAAGGATAATACGTTTATCTTCCTGAGTATTTAAGAAGAGATGGGGAAATCGACTATATTCCTATACCGTTGGTGCGAGAGAAAACTTGACGAAGCCGCTATGTTATTAATAACGCTAATGATACCGCTATCTTTAAGATGCCCATTTACCTTGATCATCGTTGATCCAATCTCTTCAAAATTTACCGAGCCTTAAAGATAACTTAGCTTATTTTATACCTTAGCCTTAGTAATAGCGCTTTACGAAGCTATGTAACAGTATTCTCTATAGCGCTCGGAAATCTTATTTTGTAAAAAATAGGTCAATATAGGGTTGAGATGATGTATCTTTCTGCTTTCATTTCTCAAGCGATACATAACTATCGCTTAAATTTAGCACTACTCCTTTCAGTTTTGATTCATGGGACGATTATTTTTAATATCAGCCGATCTAATACTCGCTTACTTCCTCCAGTTAAAACGCCTCTCCCCATGTTAGAGGTTAATTTAGTTGCTCAGCCACCCGATTTTCCTACGCAAAATAAAACTATAGCCAAGGAAGAAACAATATCTTCAGTCCCAGCGAAAATTAATACTCCAGCTAAAATTCAAGAGACAATTTCTACACGCATAGAGGCTTCCAAGATTTTAGGTCAGCAATTATTACTTCACGCTGCTCATTATCAGCAGCAAGATAAAAAACCCATACCAATAGCAAAGACTACGCCAAAGCTAAATTCTCCTAGCCCTCAGCCCTCAGCTCGAGAGCTTATTGCAGGCTTAGATCAGCAACTTATTCGAGAAATTCAAGGCCATAGCCATCAACCTCGAAAGCAATATATTGATTCTCATACTAAGAGATATGCTGCTGTGGCTTACTTAAATGCTTGGTGTAAAAAAATAGAACGGATAGGAAAAATGAGCTATCCAGAAAAAGCTAAACAACAGGAGTTATCAGGAAGCTTAGTTTTAGCCGTTGATCTTAATCCCGACGGTACGGTTGCCGATATTATAGTTCGCCGATCTTCTGGCTATAAAGTCCTAGATAAAGCAGCTATCCACATCGTACGTTTAGCCGCCCCTTTTGCCAAAGTGCCTGAGACCGTGCTACAAGGATATGACATGCTTTCCATTGTGCGCACATGGCAATTTCATAGCAATACAGATTTTAGCTCAAGTTAACAAGGTAATCCTTACGCAACCAGGGCTGGAAAATAGCAGACAAATTATAATTGATGCTTCTTATAATCAATACTAGAACAGGGATTAGCAATACGTGAACGAAACTGCTGACAACAAAGCGCCAGCTAAGCCTCGAGTCGTGCTAGGTTTTGATTTTGGACTGAGCTACATTGGTGTTGCTGTAGGCCAAGAAATCACCTACACCGCTAATCCTTTAATCACCCTCAAAGCCCATGATGGAAAACCCAATTGGGATCAGGTGACTCAGCTGATTGAGCAATGGCATCCTGACCTATTAATCGTGGGACTACCACTTAATATGGATCAATCTGAACAACCTTTAACGCACGCAGCTCGTCGCTTTGGTAATCGTTTACATGGCCGTTATGGATTACCCGTAGAATGGGTAGATGAGCGCTTATCTACTGTTGAGGCTTGGGAGCAATTAATGCTTAAACCTAATTTTCTTAGTCGTCGAGACATTGATCAGCTAGCCGCCCAGTGTATTCTGCAAACATGGCTGAGAGAGCAATGAATATCCCGCAAAGCCTTTTAAATATAGATGCCCTACTCCGTAAGCTAGCAATGGATTTAAGCCAGCTTATTACCCAGCAGCAACGGGAAAATCCAGTCATGATTGGTATCCGCACAGGCGGAGTATGGGTTGCAGAACATTTATTAGCACAACTAAACACTATTATTCATGATCCTCTAGGGGTACTTAATATTGCCTACTATCGGGATGACTTTACCCGTACTGGAGTACATCCCCAAGTTCAGCCATCCCAACTTCCTTTTTCTACTGCTGATCGGCATGTTATTTTGGTAGACGATGTACTCTATACTGGGCGAACCATAAGGGGGGCGCTCAATGAAATTTTTGACTATGGTCGCCCAGCCAGTGTCACCTTAGCGGTCTTAGTAGAGCGCGCTGGCCGTGAACTCCCAATACAAGCCAATGTAGTTGGCCATCATTTAGAATTAACACCTAATGAGCAAATTAAATTAATCGGGCCAGAACCATTGCAATTTAACCTCCAGCGTACTGATCTTATAAGATGAATAACATTAAATGAGTAATATTCAGCTAGATAACCAAGGCCGGTTACGCCATCTTCTCAGTATTCAGGGATTAAATAAGGATCTCCTCACGCTTATCTTAGATACCGCTGAGAATTTTTCTAGTATTAGCGGTCAGCAAGTTAAAAAAGTCCCGCTACTTAGGGGAAAAACTATTGTCAATCTTTTCTTTGAAAACAGCACCCGAACTTTAAGTACTTTTGAATTAGCCGCCAAACGTCTTTCAGCAGATGTTATGAATCTCAATGTTCGTACTTCCTCAACGCAAAAAGGTGAGAGTTTATTAGATACCCTTCGCAGTCTAGAGGCCATGCACTGCGATATGTTCATCGTACGCCACCCTGACAGTGGAGCTGCTCATTTTATCGCCCACCATGCCTCTCGTCACGTCAGCGTTATCAATGCAGGAGATGGCTGTCATGCCCATCCTTCTCAAGCCATATTGGATATGTTTACTATCCGCCGCCATAAACCCTCATTCCCTGATCTTCGAGTAGCAATTATCGGTGATATTCTTCACTCTCGAGTGGCCCGATCAGAAATTCACGCCCTAACGCTCCTGGGAGCCGGAGAGATTCGTGCCATTGCGCCACGGACCCTACTCCCTCATAGTATAAATTCTCTAGGTGTTCGCGTCTTCCATGATATAAAAGAGGGCCTAAAAGATATAGACGTGATCATCATGCTACGACTTCAGCGGGAGCGCATGCAAGGCGCACTCCTACCTAGTCAGCGAGAATATTTTCAGCTCTACGGTTTAACTGAGGAAAAACTTAATCTCGCTCAACCAGATGCCATTGTGATGCACCCAGGCCCCATCAATCGAGGAATAGAGATTGCGTCAGACGTTGCCGATGGACCTCACTCTGTAATTTTAGAACAAGTCAGTCATGGAATTGCTACCCGCATGGCAATCATGGCCATGACCATGCAGATACCCGTTCCCGAAGCTAAAGAGACCCGCTAATGCATATCGTGATTCGAGGGGGGCATCTCATTGATCCCTATAACCAAGTAGATGCACTTCATGATCTCTATCTCGCTAATGGCCGGATAGTCTCCATCGATAAAGCTCCTGAAGGTTTCCTAGCTGAACAAGAAATTAATGCTCAAAATCAAATCATATGCCCTGGATTAATTGACTTACGAGCAAGGTTACAAGAATCAGGACGGAAGTGGAGAGGGGATATCACTACTGAAATACTAGCAGCAGCTAAGGGCGGAATTACGACCCTATGCTGCCCGCCAGATAGTATTTCAGTTAATAGCTCAGTTACCACCGATCTGACTCCTCACCAGACAACACCGCGTCAGCGGAGCAAAATTCTACCCTTGGGTGCCCTCACGCAAGATCTCAAAGGGCTACAACTTGCAGAGATGGCTACCCTAAAAAAATCAGGCTATGTAGGAGTGAGTAACTCTTCAGTCCCTATTGCTGACAGCCGTGTTATGCGCCACGCCATGGAGTATGCGGCAACCCTTGGGATCACCGTTTTTCTCCACCCCCGCGACCCTTGGCTGGGTATTGATGGTTGCTGCCATGAAGGAGTTATCAGCGCCCGACTAGGATTAGCAGGAATTCCAGAAACCGCTGAAACAATTCCACTAGCCCGGGATTTACTCCTTATCGAACAAACGGGGGTTCGTGCTCATTTTTGTCATCTTTCAAGTGGCCGAGCCGTACAAATGGTGAAAGAAGCCCAAGCTGGGGGACTGTTGGTTACAGCGGATGTCACTGCCTACCATCTCCATCTTACTGAGAATGATATTGGGGAGTTTGATAGCCAATGCCACGTTATTCCTCCCCTACGATCCCGACAAGATCGAGAGGCTCTCCATGAAGGTTTACGAGAGGGTATCTTCAGTGCTATTTGCTCTGATCACCAACCTCATGATATCAATGCCAAGCTAGGCCCGTTTGCTATTACTGAACCGGGGATTTCTGGATTAGAATCCTTGCTACCCCTCTGTCTGCGGCTAGTACAGGATGATATTCTCACACTTACTGAGGCTATTGCTTATTTAACTTATCGTCCCGCTCAAGTACTGGGTATTGATAGTGGCCATTTAGCCCCTGGGCAACCCGCTGATATTTGTATTTTTGATCCGAATTGCTGCTGGACTCTTAAGCCTGAAGAGATGATCAGCTATGGAAAAAATACCCCCTTTAGCGGCTGGGAATTTCAAGGGCGAGTGACTCATACATTGCTGGCAGGTCAAGTGATTTTTAAAGCTGAAACGCCATGAAACCAAAATCTCATCGAGATACTATTCTAGTGGAAGACGGTAAAGTCTTAACCCATGATTCTTATCTTGGCAATCAGTATATATTATGGCTCGCAGCTCCAAATATTGCCGCCCGCGCTACCCCCGGAAGCTTTGCTCATCTTCAATGCGATCCCAACCTCCCCATGCGTCGACCTCTTTCTATCATGCGAGCTAATGCTAAACAAGGGTGGATAGAGTTCCTCTATAAAGCCACAGGCCATGGCCTGCAGTTATTAAGCCAAAAAACAGCTGGGGAAATCATCAGTATTATCGGCCCTATCGGCCAGCCCTTTAAATTAGATCCTGCCTATCCTCGACCCCTACTCATCGGTGGCGGCGTAGGGATTCCTCCCATGATATTTTTAGCAGATACCCTACGCCAGGATAGCCATTTCAAACCCTTAGTCCTCATGGGATCGGAAGTTCCTTTCCCTTTCCAACAAAAGCCTTCTCAATTTCTGATACCAGGTTTACCTGATGGGGTGATTGGGGCTATGCCCTTACTGGAGAATTGGAAAATCCCAAGCCGATTAGCCAGTCTTCAAGGCTACCCTGGCTGTTTTGAAGGCTTTATCACCGATCTAGCCCGACATTGGCTACTCACTTTATCTCCAGCTCAACGGCAGGAAATCGCCCTCTATGCTTGTGGCCCTCACCCAATGCTACAGGCCACCACAAAATTGGCGCGAGAATTTGATCTTCCTTGTCAAATCTCTCTGGAAGAATTTATGGCCTGTGCTGTTGGCGGCTGTGCTGGCTGCGTAGTAAAGATTCAAACTGCGCAAGGACCCGCGATGAAGCGGGTCTGTGTAGATGGCCCTGTATTTGACGCAAAGACCGTATTTATTTAGATATTTCTGCTGTATTCTTCTTAAAATGCGAAGAGCAACAGCGTACTTAAGAGCTGTTGCCCGTATCCTAAAGGCTATTTTTTCTAAATCTGCTGTACTCTCTTTGGTGCGATTAGGCAAAGCGTTAGGGCGCTGAAAGCTTATTTAGATATAAGGCTTTAGACGCTATTTTATCTTTTCCATAATAACGCTCGAAGTTCCCCTAAGCCACCTTGACTTTAGGATTTTAATATCTATTCTTAAGCAGCTATAGCTATTTTTAGGAGAGTAGACAATGGCGAATTTTTTCTCTCTCAAAGGAAAAGATTTAGACATTACCTATAGAATAGGAGGCAATCCTAGTTTTATCTCCCTCATCTATAAGACACCCAATACTCGAGAAGTCTTTAGACCTACCCAGATTGAGAAGGTCAAAACCCCGCTAGGGAGCATGATCACCGTACTTATCTCAACGATAGAACCCTTAGCAGAAAAAGCTGCTAATGTAGCAGAACAATCGGATTGGGATGATTGGGGAAGAACCTTTTCCGTGTTCCTTCCAGATATCTGTGTACCTTTAGATAAAAGCGTGAAGTTCAACACCATTGGTGTGTACAAAAATGTGGGAGGGCCGATAACTACTTCAGGCCCAGAAGTACATTGGAGCTGTATAGATCTAGAGGGTACAGCACAAACCGTTCTCGTTCTTTGTTAGTATTTTTATCAATGATTTGATTGAGCAGGACTACAGCTATAACTAGCGTAGACAGGACAAGAACATGTACAAGCTACTAAAACAAGAGTTTTTCACCCTAGCAATTATAACCATGATTTGTTCGGCAATAACAGCTTTGGCTAATAATACCTTAGAAAACAGCGAACGCTTATATTCTCTATCGCAGCGACTCCTTATCCTCCAATAATGGGCAATTTAGATTGGTAATGCAGAACGATGGGAATTTCGTCCTATATTGCAATGCTAACGTTTTTGGTTGTGGGGATAATCAGGTTCTCTGGTCTACAGGCACCAACGGTCAAGACGTTGAATTTTGTGTCATGCAAGGTGATGGAAATTTAGTGTTATATCGTTCAGACGGACAATCTGCTTAGGACTCAAATATGGCAGGAGACCCTGGGGCCTTTCTTATAATGCAAAATGATGGGAATTTGGTTATCTATGCTCCTAAAGCTGTATGGGCTACAAATACTGAAATAGCAAATAGAGTCAATCCAATTCAACCACCGCAGCCGCCAAAAAATTGCCCTCGTTGTGTAATACCATGAGCAATATCTGTTTTAGGCGCAAGCGCTGAGCTGAGTATCATCTATATATTTAAATCTCTAAGGATTATAAAGCCTCTTGATATGAGACCAAGGGGCTTTTTAGATCTAAATTCTATATAATCCTTTCTAGGCTATTTAAATTGAAGAAATTTCTGATTAATCCTAAATACAACATGAATAGAAATAGAGAAACCCTTAAAAAGGTAGAAAAACCAGCCTGTGGATTCAATACCACACTTCTGTCTGCAATCGGGAATACACCCCTTCTTAATCTTGGCGACGGTATTTTTGCCAAAGCAGAGTTTATGAATCCATCAGGATCGATCAAAGCTCGCATGGCAAATTATATGATTGAACGTGCTGAAGAGAAAAGGCTCCTTAAGCCCAGCGATACCATCGTCGAAGCGACCAGCGGTAATACTGGTAATGCACTAAGCATGATTGCAGCAATCAAGGGCTACAAGATTATCGTTATGATCCCTGAAGGCTATAGTAGTGAACGGGTGCAGATTTCCAAGGGATACGGCGCAGAAATTCGTTTTGTCGGTCATTTTCAAGTTAATGACGCAAGAGCCGCTGCTATAGCGCTTGGCCAACAGAACGGATTTTATTGTCCAGCCCAATTCGATAATGAATGGAATGTTGAGGAAAACCGTGAAGAGCTGGGCCGAGAAATCATCAGCCAAATTCCTGAAGGCTTTAAGTTCGATGCCATTGTTCAAGGCGTTGGCACTGGCGGTACACTCATCGGCGTTTCACAAGCATTGAGGGAATGGCATAATCCTAATATAAAGGTCTTTGCCATGGAGCCGACAGAATCGCAAACCCTTGAGTGTTGTATTGTTGCCGACCACAAAATAGAAGGGATTTCCGACGGTTTCGTACCCACAATTTATCAACGCCACCGTAATGAAATTGATGAGATCATTTCCGTCGATAGTGATGTAGCCATTGAAGAAGCTCGTAAGATAGCATACGAACGCGGCCTATTCGTCGGTCCCAGCAGCGGCGCTAATTTCTGGGCGGCTCATAAAATTAAACGAGATAATCCCTCAATTAAAACTGTTCTGACATTATTATGTGATCGAGGCGAAAAATACCTGTCTTTGATGTATCCGCTTTAAAATAAACTGCATATTTTTATTACAGCACTAGGTAAAAAAGTGTGGTCTTATTAATCTACGAGTCTTACAAGGATGAGAATATCAACCCTAGCAGCAAGCCACCCCTCTCTTTCTACTCATGAATGCCTAGAATAAGCAATATTAATAGAATAGATTTTCGGATGACCTTTGACTGGCAAGAGCGATACGCGAACCTATTATTGCTTTGGAAAATTAGAGACTATTTGATACGCCCATTTATTCCTTAATCGATAAAACTAAATACAATCATTCCTAGTCTTGATTACTGCCACCAAATTACTCTGCCCCTGATTCGTGGTAATGATGACCCGAACGTTGCTGATTATCGTCCTTTCTTTAGCTATTATTGTAGTCTAATCTCTTTCAGCTACTGAAATAAAAACCAGTAATAGACACTGAGATACTAACCATAGCTTGGCGCGTTTTCTTTAAGCTTTCTTCTGTTATTTTAAGATAATACTATATTTTTTAATCCCTGAGCAAAGATACACTGATTCTAAATATTGCCTACTTAACCTAAAGCGTTAAGCTAAGTATTTCAAATGAACTAATAGACACTAGATTATGATCACATCACCTAGCCAAGAATCGCTTTCTATTGATGAAAATAAGCTTGAGAATATTCTTATAGCTCATCAAAGATGGTTACAATCGGAAGGAAAAGAAGGACAGCAAGCTAATTTAGAGGGCATTATTCTGCGTGGTGCTCATTTAGTAGGGGTAGATCTACGACGAGCTAATCTCACCCTTGCCTGCTTAGAGGGGGCTAATTTAGAAAATGCTAATCTTCAAGAATGTACCTTAATTCTAGCTAGTCTTAAAGAAGCTAGTCTTCTCAATGCTAAACTTCAAGGGGCTAACCTTAATAGCGCTAAATTACAGACGGCAAACCTCCAAGGCGCTAACTTCTCGGGTGCCAATTTGGAGTGGAGCGATTTATCCGATACTAATCTTCATCAAACTAATTTCCGTGGAGCTAATCTTAGTAATGCTACGCTTGATAGCATTCAAGGTTTAATTGAAAATGAGTAATGAAAAAATTGGCTACTATCCTCCCTGTAGAGGCTATCCGTATCTGTGAACAAATAGCTGCTAGCCAACAACCTGTTACAGAGCTAGTATTCGTTGCTCAGCGCCTAGAGCTGCGTTATCCTAACCTCAAATCTTCTATTTATATAGATTTTGTCAATGGAGCCATGGGCTATCGTTGCCAGCATAGCGGACATAAAGAGTTACTGGCTAGAGCTATTGGCCTGAAGAATAACTTACATCTAAACGTATTAGATGCGACTGCTGGTTTAGGACGAGATGGCTTTGTTTTAGCCTCATTGGGCTGCCGAGTATTGCTGATAGAACAGTCCCCTATCATAAGCGCATTACTTGAAGATGGCCTAGCACGAGCTAGTCAAGCATCTAAAACAGCTCTTGCAGCTGATCGAATAACTTTGATTCAAGCCAACTCCATAGATGTTATGATGAAACTTAGTGCTCAAGATCTCCCTGAGGTGGTTTATCTTGACCCTATGTATCCTGAGCGCACTAAAAGCGCCTTAGTTAAAAAAGAAATGCGCCTATTGCGCACGTTAATAGGCAATGATAAGAATACGCCTTTATTGCTGAAGATTGCACTAGACTGTGCGCAGCAACGAGTAGTCGTTAAACGTCCTCGACTAGCGCCGGCAATAGAAGGACCTAAACCCGATTTTATGCTTGAGGGTAAAAACACTCGATTTGATGTTTACCTAACTCATAAGGGTTAATCAAGGTTAACTATAATTAAATTATTTCTTATCCGTTAAAGAAAAGCTATTGCTATAATAGTAACTGTAAAGGATCTAAAAAATGACTAAATTAGGGAGTTTTTTATGACTAACGAAGATAATAAGATGAATAACATTGGCCAAGATATTGTTCAGCACCTAAAGAATCCCGTCTTTTGGAAGCGCTTTCTGCTTATCATATTATTTACTTTTGTCTATATTCTTACTGAAGCTACAGTTTGGGTGATGATAATATTTCTTATCTTTTACAACCTATTTACTGGCGGCAGCAATGAGCGGGCGGCTACATTTGCTAGACAAACATCAGCCTATATTTATCACATATTACTGTATTTAACTTACAATACAGATGATCGACCTTTCCCTTACTCTGACTGGCCAAAGCCAGAGAAAATGCCCACAGGATTAGGACAATCAACGTCAAATCCTTCCAGCCATAACGAAAGCTAAGGCGTACTAGCTAAAAGTTATCGTGCTTAATCCTAATAATAATGATTACCTGCTTATTTTCTGTACTTGCCCTGATGAAGAAGTAGCAAGAAAACTTGCTACTTTATTGGTAGAGAAGCAGTATGCAGCTTGTGTTAACATTATTCCAAGATTAGCTTCGGTATACTACTGGAAAGAAAAAATTCAGACTGATAGTGAGAGCTTGCTATTAATTAAATCACGAGTTGATACTTACTCAGTAATAGAGCAAACGATACGGGAGCAACACCCTTATGAACTTCCTGAGGTTATCGCTGTCACTATCAGCAATGGCCTAAGTGATTATTTACGTTGGATAGACAAAAGGTTATCCCGCTAATGAAAATGCGTTTTCTTGCTTTTATTTCAATTTTATTAGTCTCCCTCTCAGCTACAGCGGGGCTACTGGAGCGGCTTGGTCTAAAGGACGCTGAAAAACCTCCTTTATTAAAGGTTGATGAAGCCTTTATATATAAGACTGTTGTCACAGATAGCCATACCCTTATGGCTCAGGTAGATATTGTCGATGGCTATTATCTCTATCGGGATAAATTTACCTTTCAAATAATCAATGCGTCAAAAACAAGCATTTTAGCAGTACAGTTACCTCCTGGTAAAACTACAGACGATCCATTTATGGGGGCTACAGAAATTTACCCAGGTAAAACTACAGTTAACATTCCAATTACACTAAACCGCCAAGATACAGACCCTGAAACGGTTACTTTAAAAGCATCTTTTCAGGGTTGCTCCGCAATTCACGGAATCTGTTACCCACCTGCTACCCAAGAAATTAGCCTAGAATTACCGGCATCTTCTGTAAACGCTGGAGGAGATTCATCAACTGCGATAAACCCTATTTCAACTACAGAGGAAAGAGCGGATATAGCTCTTCCAGCCCAAGATTATATAGCGCAAATCCTCTTTCAGGATCAAAGCTGGCTTACCCTTGTGGCCTTCTTCGGTTTTGGGCTATTATTAGCTTTTACCCCTTGCGTCTTTCCAATGATCCCTATCTTATCTGGGATTATTATTGGTCAAGGCGAGATAACTACACAGCGCAGCTTTATACTCTCTTTAGTATATGTTCTAGCAATGGCGCTTACTTATACTGTAGCGGGCATTATTGCAGGCTTAGTGGGAAGTAACCTACAAGCTACTTTTCAACACCCAGCTATTTTAATTGGGGCTAGCATAATTTTTGTATTACTAGCCCTTTCTATGTTTGACCTATATCAACTGCAGTTACCTGCTTATTTACAAAATCGGCTTTTTAACCTTAATCAGAAACAAAAAGGCGGTACTCTCCTAGGCACAGGACTTATGGGTTTATTCTCAGCCCTTATTGTAGGCCCCTGCGTTGCTCCACCATTAGCTGGAGCTTTAATCTATATTGGAGAAACTGGGAATGCTTTTTTAGGAGGAGCAGCGCTATTTGCATTAAGTATGGGAATGGGGGCACCTTTATTACTTATTGGCACCTCAGCAGGTAAATGGCTCCCTCGTACAGGAAGCTGGATGCAGCCTGTAAAATATTTCTTTGGCGTTTTATTACTTGCCGTTGCTATTTGGTTACTCTCGCGTATTCTACCCCATCCGGTAATTATGCTTCTTTGGGGTGCCCTATTTCTTATCAGCGCTGTCTATCTTGGAGCATTAGAGGTAATAAGACCCAATACTACGGGCTGGGGTAAATTATGGAAAGGCGTTGGATTAATTTCCTTAGTCTATGGCATTTTGCTTATCATAGGTGCAGCAAGCGGCAGTGGTACTGAGTGGCAGCCTCTCCAAGGGTTAGTAGCCACAAGATCAGCGAATAATCCAATTACGGAAACGCTGAGCTTTCGATCTGTGAAAGGGCTTGAAGGTTTACAGAACGCGCTAGAGCAGAATAAAGATCGATTAATTATGTTAGACTTTTACGCTGATTGGTGCGTAGATTGTAAACGGATGGAGGCCACCACCTTTCGTGATCCTAACGTGATAAGTGAGCTTAGTAATATTGTATTGCTACAAACCGATGTTACTGCTTACGATGATAAAGATAAAGCACTGCTTAATCAATTTTCTCTATATGGCCCCCCT
This sequence comes from Candidatus Nitrosoglobus terrae, assembly GCF_002356115.1. Classification (NCBI taxonomy): domain Bacteria; kingdom Pseudomonadati; phylum Pseudomonadota; class Gammaproteobacteria; order Chromatiales; family Chromatiaceae; genus Candidatus Nitrosoglobus; species Candidatus Nitrosoglobus terrae. The sequence continues at coordinate 129,744 of NZ_AP014836.1, read as the reverse complement.
TCAATACTCTTCTTCGGCTTAGATGGCACTGAGCTTAAAGGAACACGGCTTATTGGCATTACTTCACCACAGGAATTTTTGGCACACTTACAACGAGTAAATACCCTACTAACTAAGCAAGCGCTAAAAGGAATACCCTCTTGAATGACATTATCCGCTGGCCTCTAATCTTTATTATTGCTCTACTTGCTGGTATCGGAGGCTACACACTACAACAAATGCGACAAAATAATCAATCGCCCACGGTTGGGTTAACTCGACCTAATTTCCAGCTTCCAGATGTTAATGGAGTCGAACATAATATTAACGAATGGGATGGGAAGGTATTAGTGATAAATTTTTGGGCTACTTGGTGCCCACCTTGCCTACGGGAGATACCTGAATTTATCACATTACAAAATTCATTAGGAGCAAAAGGTCTTCAGTTCATTGGAGTGGCTATCGATAAAACAGATGCCGTCAAAGCATTTATTCAAGAACATGGTATTAACTATCCTATTTTAGTAGATGAAGAAAAAGCTACCCTAATAGCAGCTGATTATGGTAACACTTTAGATGTAGTACCCTATACCGCTATCGTTAACCGCGAAGGTCGAATTGTCTATACCCATGCTGGAGAATTGGATAAAAAAACTACAGAGAGTATTATCTCACCACTACTATAATAGTGTGCGCTATCTAGTAGGATTTTTCGGATTTTTCCTTAGAAGTTTTTAGTTAACCTCTTAATACGCCATACTTATTAGTATCTAGACATTTTTCAGTAAGAAGCGCACAATCTATGATAAATTAATTTCAAAAGAAGCCATGTGGTTTATCGCCTCAACATTATGGCAAGCTTATTAATTATTCATGGGCCTAATCTTAATCTACTGGGTACTCGAGAGCCAAAATATTATGGCTCTACTACTCTAGAGAGGATTAACTCCCGATTAGAGCATCAAGCGGCCAAAGCAGGGCATGATATAAAGTTTTTTCAATCCAATGCAGAACACCTACTTGTAGACTGTATTCATACGGCAGTAAAGGAAAATATAGATTTTATTATTATTAATCCAGCGGCTTTTACACATACTAGCATTGCTCTACGAGATGCCCTAGCCGCTATAGCTATACCTTTTATTGAAGTACATTTATCAAATATCTATAAACGAGAAACATTTCGCCATCATTCCTATTTTTCCGATATTGCTGAAGGAGTTATCAGTGGTTTAGGGTCAATAGGTTATGAACTTGCTTTACAAACGGCAATAGCCCGATTCTCAAACCCTACAGTCCACATTTCTGCTGATCAGACAAAACATTATGGATATACGAAAGATCAAGAAACTGATTGAATTACTAGAGTCCTCCGATATTACTGAGCTAGAGATCCACGAAGGAGAAGAGTCTGTTCGCATTAATCGTTACAACTTACCTATAGCCATCCCCTCTACGCCTATAGCAGCACCAACTATACCTTCCCCTCTACTAAAAGAGATAACCACCAAAAAAGAGGAAGAAATACCTCCTGGTCATATAGTAAAATCGCCTATGGTAGGTACTCTATATCGATCCCCAACCCCAGGAGCAAAACCATTCGTAGAAATAGGGCATCAAGTTGCAATAGGTGATGTGTTATGTATCATCGAGGCTATGAAAATGTTTAATCAGATTGAAACCGATAAAGCCGGAACTGTTGCCGCTATCCTCACCGAAAGCGGACAGCCGGTAGAATACGGCCAGTCTTTATTTGTCATAAAATAATTTTATGTTGGATAAAGTTGTTATTGCTAATCGGGGTGAGATTGCTTTACGTATTCTACGTGCATGTCGAGAGCTAGGGATTAGAACAGTAGCTGTTCATTCTGATGTAGATCGAGAGCTTACCCATGTTTTGCTTGCAGATGAGACGGTATGTATCGGTCCTGCACCCTCAACTCAAAGCTACTTAAATATCCCAGCTGTCATCAGTGCTGCTGAAATCACTGACGCTACTGCTATTCATCCTGGATATGGATTTTTATCCGAAAATGCTGATTTTGCCGAACGGGTTGAGCAAAGTGGTTTTATATTTATCGGCCCTCGCCCGGAAACTATCCGCCTCATGGGAGATAAAGTCTCTGCCATTAAAGCTATGAAGTCCTCTGGCGTACCTTGCGTACCGGGATCGGAGAGTCCACTTAAAGAAGATGGCAAGGAAAACCTAGCGCTTGCCCAAGAAATTGGTTACCCTGTCATTATTAAAGCTTCAGGCGGCGGCGGTGGCCGAGGAATGCGGGTTGTTCATGCAGAAGCGCATTTACTAAATGCAATTTCCTTAACACGTGCTGAGGCAGGTGCTGCTTTCAACAATGACATGGTGTATATGGAAAAATACCTAGAAAACCCTCGCCATGTAGAATTTCAAGTCCTAGCTGATAGCCATGGACATGCTATTTATCTGGGTGAGCGGGACTGTTCCATGCAACGCCGCCATCAAAAAGTCATTGAAGAAGCCCCCGCCCCTGGAATTACTGAAGCGCAACGGAAAGGAATGGGTGAAATCTGCGTTGAAGCCTGCCGTAAAATTAATTATCGAGGAGCGGGTACCTTTGAATTCCTCTACCAAGAAGGTCAGTTCTACTTTATTGAAATGAATACCCGAGTCCAAGTAGAGCATCCAGTTACTGAAATGATCACCGGAGTAGATATTGTTAAAGAACAATTCCGTATTTCAGCTGGAGAGAAACTTAGTTATTGCCAAGAAGATATTAAAATTCATGGTCACGCTATAGAATGCCGAATTAATGCCGAAGATCCAAAAAACTTTATACCTAGCCCTGGCGTTGTCACTATGTATCATGCCCCCGGTGGGCCTGGTATCAGAGTAGACTCTCATTTATACACTGGCTACAAAGTACCTCCTTATTATGATTCTCTAATTGGTAAACTTATTGCCTATGGAGAAACACGAGAATCAGCATTCACTCGCATGCAAACTGCGCTCACAGAACTCGTCATAGAAGGTATCAAAAGCAACGCCTCATTACATCAAAGCATTCTTAAAGATACTAACTTCCAAGCGGGCGGCACTAACATCCACTATCTAGAACGCATGCTAGGGCTATAAATTTTTGTTAGCCTTTTTATGGCATGGATCGAGATTCAATTTGAAATAAACGCTAATGAAGTTGATCAGCTGTCAAATCATTTAAGTGAGCTAGGAGCAGCAGCAGTTACTTTGCTAGATGCTGCTGACCAACCTCTCTATGAACCACCGCTAGGAGATACCCCTCTATGGCCTAAAACATGTGTTAGCGCACTGTTTCCAGTTGAGATCGATTTAAATGCTCTTCTAAGCAAGCTCAGTAGCACTTGGTCTCCTACAGATCCTCTGACTCATCAATATAGGATTTTAGCGGATCAAAACTGGGAACGAATAGGGATGGAGCATTTTAAACCTTTATATTTTGGCTCACGACTTTGGGTTTGTCCAAGTTGGCTTCCTGTTCCTGATCCTAATGCAATTAATATTTTACTCGATCCTGGGCTTGCTTTCGGCACAGGCACCCACCCTACTACTGCCTTATGCCTAGAATGGCTAGCAAACGCCCGCCTCGATCAAGCGCGACTCATTGATTATGGTTGCGGTTCTGGCATTCTAGCAATTGCCGCGCTTAAACTTGGAGCCAGCAGTGTGATTGCTATTGATCATGATCCTCAAGCTTTAGTAGCTACTCAAGAAAATGCTGCTCGCAATGCTATAACTTCTCGCCTTCAAACCTTATTACCCTCTGAGTTAACAGCAATAAAAATTGATTTTTTGATATCTAATATTCTGGCAAACCCCTTATTAGAGCTAGCCCCTCATTTCGCTAAATTAGTTTGCTCTAGTGGTTATCTCGCTTTGTCAGGTATTACTCAGGATCAAATCCCACAACTTATTGAAGTTTATAGCAATTGGTTTATCTTTGAGACCCCAATGATCAAGGAAAATTGGGGATTACTTATCGGCCATCGTCATTAATAAATATTGTTAATCTATGGTTAAAATCTTTTTCTAATTTATTGTTGGGAGTATTATGGCTAGCCCTCAAATAACTCCTTTCAATGTGAAATCGAATTTCCCAATTTTCTATTAAAATACGAATTAATAATCCTTGTTACAAGCTAAGAGTGATAATAGTTTCATGAGTAACAAACTTACCCAGATTGAATCCTATAAAACTAGCTTCAATGAAGAACAGCAACACTCATCCATTAAAGAATGCCTTAGACAGATGTTAAATGAGTATTTTGAACACCTTGATGGACATAATCCCAATGACCTCTACGGGATTGTAATTAGGGAGATAGAACCTCCATTACTAGAGATCACATTAAAATACGCTGGCGGTAATCAAACAAAAGCTGCTAAGTTTCTTGGTATGAACCGTAGTACTCTTCGTAAAAAGCTAAAGCAGTATAATATTAGCTCAATTAATTAATATAATCTTAAAACATTATCTAGAAGTTAACCTCGTCGTCGCTAATTTACCTGAAACTTAAGGTACCGCTAAGGAAATTTATGGAATCTATAAAACGTGCGCTTATTAGCGTTTCCGATAAGAGCAAAGTGACAGAATTTGCACGTCAGCTGCAAACGACCTATGGCGTTGAAATACTATCTACCGGAGGTACTGCTGCATTACTTCAAGAACATCATATTAAGGTGATAGAGGTATCAGACTATACCCAATTCCCAGAAATGATGGGAGGGCGTATCAAAAGTCTTCACCCTAAGATTCACGGAGGTATTCTAGGGCGGAGAGAGGCTGATGCCCCTATTATGGCTGAATATGGTATCAAACCTATTGATCTAGTTGTTGTTAATCTCTATCCGTTTGAACAAACAATAGCAAACCCAAAGTCTAGCCTGCCCACTATCATTGAGAATATTGATATTGGTGGGCCAGCGCTACTACGAGCAGCCGCTAAAAATTATGAATCTGTCGTGGTGGTAACTGATCCAACTGATTACGAACTTATCCTCGCTGAGATAAAAATAAACAATGGATTTATTTCACCTGCTACTCGCTTTGAGCTTGCAGTTAAAAGCTTTAAGCATACTGCAGCTTATGACACAGTTATTGCTAATTATCTAGAAAAACTCTCTTTAAAAGATAAAAAAATAAATTTTCCGCACGACTATAGTATTCAATGTATTAAAAAACAGGAATTACGATATGGCGAAAACCCTCATCAACAAGCTGCATTCTATGTAGATCATACCCCTCAGAAGGGAACTGTTGCTGCGGCTCAGCAATTACAAGGCAAGGATCTTTCTTTTAATAACATAGCTGATACCGATGCCGCTTTAGAGTGTGTTAAATCATTTCCCAACACGCCTACCTGCGTTATAGTCAAGCACGCCAATCCTTGCGGGGTAGCCATCGGAAAATCCCTCGAAGAAGCTTACGAACGGGCGTATAGTGCTGATCCTATTTCAGCTTTTGGCGGTATTATTGCCTTTAACTGCCCATTAGATGCATTGACAGCAAAAATTATCATTGAACGCCAATTTGCTGAAGTTATTATTACCCCAACAATAGACATAACCGCTCAAGCCGTATTAGCGGCTAAGCCCAATATACGGGTGCTAACTTGTGGTGAATGGCCATCCCAGCCAATACCTAATTTGGACTATAAACGAGTTGCCGGGGGTTTATTAATTCAAGAACAGGATCAAAGATTAGCACCTTCAGAACTACCGCAGGCAGTTACAACGCGATCACCGACTTCTCAAGAAGCTAAAGATCTCTTATTTGCTTGGCGAGTAGTGAAATTTGTCAAATCCAACGCTATTGTCTATGCTAAAAATGAGCAAACAATAGGTATTGGTGCTGGACAAACAAGCCGGGTCATGAGTAGCCAAATTGCAGGACTTAAAGCTAAAGAGGCAGGATTTTTAGTCTCAGGTGCAGTGTTAGCCTCAGATGCTTTTTTTCCTTTTCGAGATGGTTTAGATACAGCAGCAGAAATGGGTGTCAGTGCTATTATTCAGCCTGGTGGATCTAGGCGAGACCATGAGGTAATTGCAGCAGCTAATGAACATAACATTGCTATGATTTTCACTGGAGTACGGCATTTTCGCCATTAATTTATTTTTAAAAAATTTTACTTAGCTTAATTCTAGCATTAGGTTAATCTGAATAATCTTTCAACCCTAGCCGACGAAATAGTAGACACTCTTCTCTAACGCAATCCTTCTTATTTTTTAGGCGGGCATGGGGTATTATTTTACGTATCATGCTATACGACCAAGTTAAATTATACGGCTTATTAATTTATCTTTAACAATGCTTTTACTCTGCCTATAAGCTCTCTATTATTAACTGTAATTTCTTAGGATTAAGGATAAAATCATGATTAAAGTGGGAGTTATTGGCGGAACAGGATATACAGGGATTGAATTACTCCGCTTACTTTCCAATCATCCCAATGTTGAAATTGTAGCTATTACCTCACGTACTAAAGCCGGCACTGCAGTGAGTGATCTCTTTCCAAATCTTCGAGGTCATGTCAATCTACAATTTATTAAACCTAATCTAGCTCAGTTAGCCCAAGAATGTGATGTTGTTCTTTTCGCTACCCCTCACGGCGTAGCCATGGAAATGGTGCCAGAGTTAATTGCACGAAATACCCGAGTCATTGATTTATCTGCTGATTTTCGCCTCTCTGATCCAACGGTATGGGAACGCTGGTACGGCCATCCTCACACTGCTCCTAATCTATTAACTGAAGCAGTTTATGGTTTACCTGAAATTAACCGAGAAGCCATTCGCCAAGCTCAGCTAATAGCCTGCCCAGGGTGTTATCCTACCACTGTCCAATTAGGGTTTTTACCACTGCTAGAGCAAGGATTAGTCGATCCAAATCACCTTATTGCCGATGCTAAATCAGGGGTAAGCGGAGCCGGTCGTAAAGCGGCTATAGCCACTCTACTATGCGAGGCCAGTGAAAACTTTAAAGCCTATAGCGTGAGTGGTCATCGACATCATCCAGAAATTGTCCAAGGGCTTAGTCGAATTAGTAAATCTGCCATACATTTAACCTTTGTGCCTCACCTCACCCCTATGATTCGCGGAATCCATGCCACCTTATACGCCCAGCTCCAGAAAGAGATCGATCTTCAATCCCTTTATGAGCAGCGCTATGCAAAGAGTCCGTTTGTTGATGTACTTCCCCCTAAAAGCCACCCAGAAACTCGCAGTGTCCGAGGCACTAATATGTGCCGCCTTGCTATCCATCGCCCCTCAGTCGAGGATAATACTATTGTAATACTTTCGGTTACTGACAATTTAGTCAGGGGAGCCTCTGGCCAAGCAATACAGAACATGAATCTTATGTTTAACTTAAAAGAAACATCTGGCCTCAATGATATTGCTATTATTCCATAATCTCAGTTTACTTATTTCCTAAATAAACGCCTATAAGTAAAAATGGCAAAACGCGCAGACCCTCGCTTTATTATCACAGAACATCGCCCTTGGCGTATATGGATCTTGAGTGCCCTCTTAATAGTGGCCAGTGGAACCATAGGCTGGTTTCTTCCTCATTTAATTTCCGCATCGCTAGACTTAATAGCCGATACCTCTTCCTCACCAGCTCATCTTAGCGCTCAAGAAAAGATTTCTTATTTAGATCAGGAAAATGCTCGTCTACGAAAATCCTTGGCTCAAACCCAGCGGGAGCTAAAGATAGAGCAGCACGCCCGTATGGATCTAAGTACTGATTTAGAAGCTTTACAGAACAAAATTTATGAGCTTAATCGTCAGCTTTCCGCTTATAAAGGATTAATTAAGTCCCTTGAGGATCAAGGGTTCCATATTCAGGATTTCAGCATCAGTAAGACAGTAACAGCGAGATTATTTCATTACCATCTCGTACTTACTCAAGGCCGTAAAACAGCCCAGCTCACCCAAGGCCAAGCACAGCTCGTAATTTACGGCGTGTTAAATGGAAGATCTGCACAATTTAATCTTGACAGCCTTTCTAAAGCTAACGCCATTAACTTTAAATTTAAATACTTTCAAATTCTTGAAGGTGAGTTATTGCTACCAAATAATTTCAAACCAACTCAAGTTAAAATTACCTTATATCCTAACGAAAGTTCTTCTAAATTAGCAGAAAAAACTTTTAATTGGGCCTCGATAAAAAATTAATAATTGTCTTAATTACAGTTAAAAATGAATTATTCTTAATGAGGAGGGTTTAAAATGTTTTGGCGTCCCAAAAAATATGAACACAGTATTAAGCTTAATACCCTCATTGGGCAAGATACTCGCATTGAAGGAGGTATTACTTTTAGTGGAGGACTGCGAGTAGAAGGATACGTAAAAGGGAATATTGTAGCAGAGGAAGAGAATTCATTACTTACTGTGAGTGAAAGTGGAATCATTGAAGGACAAGTTAAAGTCCCCTATATTATTCTTAGTGGCTCTGTAACGGGTGATGTCCATGCTACTAAGCGCCTTGAACTTGCAAATCAGGCGCAAGTCCACGGGGATGTTTATTATCACCTGATCGAAATGGCGGTAGGGGCTAAAGTTAATGGAAATTTTATCACTATAGAGGATAAGCCCGTTCCTAAGTTAGCATTAACTAATAAATTAGGGGTCGAAACTACTTCTTTTAAGTAAATTGTTAAAGAAAACAAATTTTTTAATAAATTTCAGATTTAAATCAATCGCTTAAATTTTAAGGATAATACGACTATGAACACAATTGATACTACACCAGTTTTATTAACATTCACTGATGCCGCCGCTACTAAAGTTAAAGAACTTATTGAAGAAGAAGGTAATAAAAATTTGATGCTACGTGTATTTATTAGCGGGGGTGGATGCTCAGGCTTTCAATATGGTTTTACCTTTGACGACACTCTTAATGAAGATGATACTCAGGTAGAAAAACAGGGGGTTACCTTGCTCATCGATCCCACGAGCTATCAGTATCTAATAGGAGCAGAAATTGATTATACTGAAAGTGTAGAAGGATCTGAGTTTGTGATTAGAAACCCTAACGCTACAACCACTTGTGGCTGTGGATCATCCTTCTCTGCTTAAACGCTCTCTATCTCTACATGTCTATTTCAAGATCATTATCTATGAACGAGTCTTACTATCGTTATCATGTATTTTTTTGCACCAATCAGCGAGATAACGGCCGCCCCTGTTGTCAAGATCATAACTCCTCAGCATTTCGAAGTTATGCTAAGGAAAAAATTAAAGCACTGGGATTAGCAAAAAACCATCAAGTACGCATTAATATTGCAGGATGCCTTAATCGATGCGCTCAAGGACCCGCCATAGTCGTCTACCCAGAAGGAATTTGGTATAGCTATACCAACCATAAAGACATTGATGAAATTATCAGCGAGCACCTAATCAATGGCCGTCCGGTTGTTCGCTTACGGATTTAAGTACTACTACTACAATGAATCCAGTAGAGTATTGCCAAAGCAAAGTAGCTCAGCCTGGAACTAGTCTTTACTACAGTCTTTTATTTCTGCCTGAGCACCAAAAACAAGCGGTCACTGCCCTTTATGCATATCAAAAAGAAATTAGTGATATTGTAATTGAATGCCCAGAGATTATTATTGCTGAAACTAAGCTTCAATGGTGGCAAGAGGAAATCTCCCGGTTATTTGCGGGCCATCCTAAACATCCTATAACTCAATCTTTAGCTTATCCTATCAGCATCTATAATCTACCCCAAGAGTTGTTTCTTAAGGTTATTGAAGGAGTGACCCGTAATCTAGAGCAATTTACCTATCCAACTTTTGAAAATCTTGTTCTTTATTGTTATCAAATCGCTGGGACTATCAGCGCAATGGCGGCTAAAATTTATGGCTACCAAGATCAAAAGACGCGAAAATACGCCGAGCAGTTAGGTATTGCCCTACAATTAACTCATATCCTGCGTAATGTACGCCAAGATGCTGATAGAGGTCGTGTTTATTTATCTCAAGATACATTAGATTCCCTCAGCATTTCTATAGAAGATCTTCTGGCCGGAAACAATAATATCCAAAACCTCTCCGCCTTATTCGCTCATTATGCAAGCCAAATCCGCCATTACCTTCACAACGCCTTAACCCTACTTAACAAACACAATTACTACTCACAACGTGCCGGCCTGATTCAGGCTGCCCTTTGCCTAAGTGTTTTAGATGCTATTGAAGAAGATGGCTATTTATTACTACAGCGACAAACTACCTTAACCCCGCTACGTAAGCTTTGGATCGCATGGCGTACTTCACGGCGATCCCAACGGGGTCTTATTCCAAAGCATTAATCTTCAAAAACTAATAATCTCAATTTCAGCTCCTTACTCGTCTACCTACTATTGGTTGCAGTTTAGTAACAGGTTGGTGTGCTATCCCAGCTACTTCTAATAATGCTTTTAATTCGGATGACTCCAAAAAATGCCAGCGGCCAGCCCGTAATCTTGGCGGTAACCTAATCGGCCCAAAACGAATACGTATTAGCCGACTCACTTGGGCACCCTGAGATTCCCAAAGTCGGCGAATTTCCCGTTTTCTCCCCTCTCGGAGCTTAACATGATACCAGTGATTAGCCCCTTCGCCACCTGCATCCAAAATATGCTCAAAGCGTGCTAAACCATCTTCTAACTGTACACCTGCTTGTAAACGCTGAAGGGCAGATTCTTGTACCGTTCCTAAAACCCGAACCGCATATTCTCGCTCTATTTGAGCAGAGGGATGCATTAAACAGTGGGCAATCTCACCTTCGGTAGTAAACAATAACAGACCCGAAGTATTGATATCCAAGCGACCAATACTTATCCACCGACCCTGCTGGGGGCGCGGTAGTGACTGAAAAACAGTAGGACGACCTTGAGGATCTTTACGGCTACAAATCTCACCCGTAGGTTTATGGTATAAAATGACTTGAGAAGAAGGAGAAAATTGTAATCGCTTAGGAGATATAGGCCGACCATCAATAGTAATTCGATCCGTCATCGAAACTTTATCACCTAGCTGAGCTGAGGTACCATTAATCCGAATTCGACCTGCCTTAATCCATGTCTCAATTTCCCGGCGAGAACCTAATCCTCCTCGCGCTAATACTTTTTGCAAGCGCTCCATTCTCAATGAATTCTTTTCCTAGCCTTACTTATCCTAATTACGAAGAAGTTATCTCTTTTTGATAGGCCTCTTCAGTAGCGTCAACTATAAATCCCATACTAGTTTTAAACCCTATTTTGGGATCGGTTAAAATTTTTAACTCTGCTAAGGAAGGTAGTTCATTTAAACTCTTAAGATTAAATTGATCCAGAAATTTTCGGGTTGTACCATACAAGGCTGGCCGTCCAGGAGTCTCTCTATGCCCTACAGTTCTTACCCATTCTCGCTCTTGTAGTGTTCTTATGATCCCGCTACTTACAGAGACGCCGCGAATCTCCTCAACTTCCGCCCGGGTAATGGGTTGACGATACGCAATAAGAGCTAACGTTTCTAAGAATGCCCGAGAATAGCGAGAGGGCTTCTCCTCCCAAAGTCTCGAAATCCAAGGAGCTATCTCTTGGCGTACTTGAAAACGGTAACCACTATGAACCTCTTTAAGCTCGATTGCTCTAATCCCCCAATCATCAATCAATTCCTTGATTATATTTTGTATTTGATTATGAGAGGGTCGTGCTTCTTCATCGAATAAAGCCCAAATCTCATCAATAGATAGGGGTCGATCCGCTGCAAGTAAAGCAGCTTCAATAATATTTTTTAGAGAACACAGGTCATTCACTCTACCATCGCTCTTATATGAAGAGAACCATAAATCTCAGCTTGGGCTACCTCTAGTAAAGATTTTCTAGCTAGCTCTAATATAGCTAAAAAAGTGACCACTATCCCTAAACGCCCTTCTTTAGGATGAATCAAAGTCGTAAACTCACGAAAAGTATCAGCATTCACCTTACTCAGCACTTCTACCATCCGCTCCCGTACTGATAGAGCTTCTTGAACAACATGATGATGAGTTAATAACTCTGTTCGAGCTATAATCTGCTTAAGAGCAGACAGGAGATCAGCTAGCTCAAGTTTAGGCTCAAGTTTAACCCTATACTCAGAAGCAAGATACACACTTGTTTCGAAGATATCTCGACCTATTCTAGGTAGAGAACTCAAATCTTCAGCAGCTTGCTTATAACGTTCATACTCTTGGAGACGCCGAACTAATTCGGCTCTAGGATCGTCTTCCTCTTCAGTAATCTCTTGAGGGCGGGGCAATAACATTCGCGATTTGATTTCAGCTAGCCAAGCCGACATGACTAAATATTCTGCGGCTAGCTCTAAACGTAGATCACGCAAAATCTCTATATATTCCATATATTGGCGGGTCACCGTAGCGATAGGGATATCTAAAATATCTAGATTTTGTTTGTGAATTAGATAAAGCAATAGATCCAATGGTCCTTCAAAGCTTTCAAGAAAAACTTCTAAGGCATCTGGAGGAATATAAAGATCTTTAGGTAGCTCAGTAATAGGTCGCCCTTGCACTACTGCCAGCGTCCGCTCAGCTAAAGATGATTCGGGTAAATCATTCACCACTTAATTCTAGCAACCATCTATCCATAGGATAATCCCATTACTTCCCGTACTTCTTCTAAAGTTTTCCGGGCAACCTTACGGGCAGCCTCATTACCTTCATTGATAATCTGCTGCACTAAATTAGGATCCTCAATATATGCTTGTGCTCGCTCTCGAATAATTTTTAGCTCGGCTTGAACCCGATCAATAATTGGCCGTTTACAATCTAAACAACCAATTCCCGCTCCCCTACACCCCTCTTGAACCCATTGTTTGATCTCATTGTCGGAGTAAATTAAATGGAATTGCCAAACAGGGCACTTATCCGGATCTCCTGGATCTGAGCGTCGAACACGAGCTGGATCTGTAGGCATTGTCCGGATCTTATGTTCTACCTGCTCAGGAGATTCACGCAAGGCGATGGTATTACCATAGGATTTAGACATCTTTTGCCCATCTAGCCCAGGCATGCGCGCAGCTGAGGTCAGTAAGGCTTGTGGTTCCGGTAAGATTACTTTACCAACCCCTTCTAAGTAGCTAAATAGACGCTCTCGATCGCCAAGGGTAAGATTTTCTTGGCTATCTAAAAAAGAGTGACCTTTTTTTATAGATTCGGTATCCCCCTGTTCTTGGAAACATCGGCGTAAATCCAGATACACCCGGGCATTCTTTTTACCCATTTTTTTAATAGCGGCTTCTACCAATGCCTGATAATCCGTTTCATAACCATAAAGATGATTAAAACGACGGGCAACTTCCCGAGTAATTTCAACATGAGGAACCTGATCTTCACCTACTGGAACTCCAGCTGCCTTATAAATGAGAATATCAGCGCTTTGTAGCAGCGGATATCCTAGAAAACCGTAAGTAGCAAGATCTTTTTCCTTTAGTTTTTCCTGCTGATCTTTATAAGTGGGCACCCGCTCTAACCAGCTTAAAGGAGTAAGCATCGAGAGTAGCAGGTGTAGCTCCGCATGCTCTGGAATTTTAGATTGAATAAATAAAGTCGCTATTGAAGGGTTAACCCCTACGGAAAGCCAATCAATCACCATATCCCAAACACTGGCGACAATCCCCTGAGGGTTTTCATACTCTGTTGTTAAAGCATGCCAGTCAGCCACGAAGAAAAAACATTGATATTCATGCTGCAGCTGAGCCCAATTTTTTAGCACACCATGATAGTGGCCAAGATGCAGCTGTCCAGTTGGGCGCATTCCGGAAAGTACCCGCTGAGATTGAAGGGGACTCAATAATACTCTCCTTGGTTATACATTGTTATTGAGCTCCCATCAACGCTAATAATGCCCTAATAAAATCCTGCTTCGGTATCCCAGCAAAATGCACTAATCCGGCTAAGAGTAAGTTGACTAAAGGCCATAGGAGATACCACAAGGCACCAGAGAAGAGTAATAATAACAGTATAATCAAACCAAAAGGCTCAATGTAGCTTACTTTAGAAGCAATAGATTCAGGAAGCAGCCCCACTAATACTCTACCTCCATCAAGCGGAGGTAATGGAATTAGATTTAGCATCATTAAAATAACATTAATAAATATCCCAGCAATTCCCATATAAAATAAAGGGATACCAATTACAGTAAGATCCGGTGCTAAAATAATCCCTAACCGGGATATAAACCCCCAGAGAATAGCCATCATTAAATTAGCAATAGGTCCTGCTAAAGCTACAATCGCCATATCCCTTTTTGGGCGACGGAGTCTTCCCCAAGATACAGGGACTGGTTTTGCCCAGCCAAAAATAACACCTCCAAGTAATAACGAAATTCCAGGAATTAATAGAGTGCCAACAGGATCAATATGATGGATAGGATTAAGGGTTAATCGTCCCATCATTTGTGCAGTGCGATCACCTAGTTGAAGCGCCATCCAGCCATGGGCTACTTCATGGACAGTAATGGCGAATAATATAGGTAGTACCCAAACAGCGATGCGTTGTGCTATTGATAACTCTTCCATTAACTTATTATATACCTATAATTTAATTTTTATTTTTCCAAGCGCTTAAAAATAACTCGACTCTTTATTTAATTAATTAACCAATAATAGAGATCCCAGCCATATAGGGCTGTAATACCACTGGCACTTGAATACTTCCATCAGCTTGTTGGTAATTTTCTATGACTGCCACTAATGTGCGACCAACTGCTAGCCCAGAGCCATTTAGTGTATGAACCCAAGTCGTTTTTTGAGTACTAGGATCTCGCCAACGAGTCTGCATTCGGCGAGCCTGAAAATCTAAAAAATTACTACAAGAAGAGATCTCTCGATAAGTTTGTTGCCCCGGTAGCCATACTTCTAGATCATAGGTCTTGCTACTTGCAAATCCAAGATCGCCCGTACAAAGGTTCACCACTCGATAAGGCAATTCTAATTGCTGCAATATAGCCTCTGCATGGCCAGTCAATTCCTCATGAGCCTGCCAAGAATCTTCTGGCCGTACAATCTGCACCAGCTCCACTTTCTCAAATTGATGTTGACGAATCATGCCACGAGTATCCTTACCATAAGATCCGGCTTCACTACGAAAACAAGGCGTATGAGCAACATATTTTAAGGGTAGCCGCTCAGCAGATATAATCTCTGATCTAACGATGTTAGTCACTGGGGTTTCAGCGGTTGGAATCAAATAATAACTGGTATCCTTGATAGCAAATAAATCTTGCTCAAATTTAGGTAGCTGCCCCGTTCCTAGTAAAGATTGTGGATTCACCAAATAAGGAACATATACTTCAGTATAGCCGTGTTCTCGAGTATGCATATCCAACATAAACTGAATAAGCGCCCGATGCAAACGAGCCAAAGGGCCTAAAAGAGTGACAAAGCGAGCGCCGCTAATTTTTACTGCAGCCTCAAAATCCATTCCTAATACGGCGCCTAATTCCACATGATCCTTAGGAGCAAACTCAAAAACAGGTGGCTCTCCCCATCGTCGTACCTCCACATTGTCCTTTTCATCCTTACCCTCAGGGGTACTTGCATCAGGCAGATTAGGAATCCCCATCAGAATCTCAGTGACCTGCTGCTGAATCTCTTCTAAACAAATTTCAGCGACTGTAATCTGATCTCCTAAATCAGCTACATCTACTAGTAAGGGAGCAATATCTTTTCCACACGCCTTAGCTTTACCAATAAACTTAGATCGAACATTACGCTCGGCCTGTAGTTTTTGGGCTAAAATTTGTGCTTCTTTGCGCTTTTCTTCTAGGGTAGTAAAAATAGTTCTATCTAAGATAAAGCCCCGCTTTTCCAATCGCAAAGCAGTCTCTTCTAAAGCATATCTCAGTAATTTTGGATCAAGCATTTTATTGATTATTTTTAAAATCTAGATTAATTGCCAAACCATAAACCATCCTTATACCAGCCTTAGCTTTGACTAGATCTATTAGAAATCCCTAGGTAATCCAAGACAAAGATCCCTATTTTTTAATAACTATAATTAAACATGTATCTTGATTACATCAAAAAGATTTGATAAAACTTATTCCAATCAACTTACCTCAATCCTAAAACTTCCAATAATTTGCTTAGCTTGAAATTAAATTCATGATAAATAATATAGTTATGATAAACACATAAGGGGTAAATTTAAAAGCGGATTGGTATGTAAGAGGATAGCTAGAAAAACGATCTACGGTTTAACGGTATCGTTAGGTATTTAATTACTCGCTTTAGGAGGATATATGAAAACCTTTGCATCTGCTTCCAATGAAGACAGTGGTCCGTTATCGCCATGGTGGATTAGAAGTATTATCATGGTAATGGTAATCGGCTTTGCCCTGCTATTGTCGATTACTCACAAGGCTTACCATAATGCCCCACCTATTCCGCTAAAGATAGAGGATATTCAGGGAAATATATTATTCACTAGCGATGACATTAGTGGTGGTCAAGAAGTATTCTTAAAGTACGGCCTAATGAATAATGGCAGTATTTGGGGCCATGGGGCCTATCTTGGCCCTGACTACTCCGCCACAGCGCTACATCGTATTGGTGAAGGTATAGCGGCAACACTTGCTCAGGAGCGCTATCATAAAAATATGGCGCAACTCACACTATCTGAACAAGCAGCGGTGAGAGCCGAAGTAACCGTTATGCTGAAAACTAACCGCTATGATAGTGCTACTGGGGTACTTAAATTAACACCCGCTGAAACTGAAGCTTACCGCCAAGAAATCAAACACTGGACCGATTATTTTAAAGATCCAACTACCAACGGCGGGCTTAAGCCTGACACAATCACTGACTCAACAGAATTGCAGCAATTTACTGCCTTTGTAACTTGGGCTGCTTGGGCATCGGTAGCCAATCGTCCTGATGAAAATTTCTCCTACACTAATAATTTTCCCTATGATCCCAGTGTAGGTAATCAACCTACTTCTGGAGCATTGCTATGGAGCGCACTAAGCCTAGTTGTGCTATTAGGTGGTATTGGAGCTGTATTACTGTCATCTGGTAGATTTGAATTTCTAGGCTGGAGTGGTCGTCATCAAGGGCCCCCGCATATACTGCTAGGTCAAGCTAGCCCTGGACAACGTGCTCTAGTGAAGTTCTTTGTTGTAGTAGCCCTGTTATTTTTCATACAAACCTTATTAGGTGGTGCTGCTGCCCATTCCCGGGCTGAGCCAGGCGATTTCTACGGCCTTCCAATCGATAAAATTTTTCCCAGCAACTTAATACGCACTTGGCACTTACAAACAGCAATCTTCTGGATTGCTACTGCCTACGTAGCTGCTGCTCTGTTCCTCGGCCGTACCTTACGAGATGATGAACCTGATGGATTAACCACTTGGGTTAATCGACTATTCTGCGCTTTTGCAGTCGTTATTGGCGCAAGCCTGCTAGGCGAATGGCTAGGAATGGTAAATATGTTAGGTGATTTTTGGTTTTGGATTGGCAATCAAGGCTGGGAATTTCTTGAAATCGGTCGCCTATGGCAATATTTGTTGGTGGCTGGGTTGTTAATTTGGTTTGGGGTGCTATGGTGGTTAGCTCATCCACGTAAGGTGAGTCATCCAGAGGTCAAACCACTGGCGCGAATGTTTCTACTAACATCACTGGCCATTCCAATATTCTATATTCCGGCCTTATTTTATGGCGCTAAAACTAATTTTACCGTAGTCGATACTTGGCGTTTTTGGATCATACATCTATGGGTTGAGGGTTTTTTTGAACTCTTTGCTACAACCGTAGTTGCCCTTGTGTTCTTTAAGATTGGCCTTGTAAGCCGTAATACCGCACTACGTGCAGTTTATTTTGATTGCATCTTAGTCTTTCTCGGAGGACTTGTAGGCACGGGTCATCATTGGTATTTTAATGGCCAAACTCATTTTAATATGGCCTTATCAGGGCTATTTTCAGTCATAGAAGTGGTCCCCCTAACCCTCATCACCTTAGAAGCTTGGGGCTTTGTACAAACAGCTCGTAGCGGACAACATGAACAAGGTAACCTAGATAACTTACCTCATAAGTGGACCTTCTACTTTCTTATGGCTGTGGGGTTTTGGAATTTTACTGGTGCTGGCGTATTCGGTCTCTTAGTCAATTTACCTATCGTTAGCTACTATGAAACAGGTACTATCCTAACACCTAATCATGGGCATGCTGCATTCATGGGTGTGTTTGGAATGCTGGCTATCGCAATGATGGCATTCGTATTACGCCAAACTACAGAGGAAACACGCTGGCCTAGTATTGAAAAATATTTCAAGATGGCTTTCTTCGGTACTAATATTGGCCTTGGGATGATGATAGTCATGAGCCTGTTTCCTGGTGGAGTATTACAAGTATGGGATGTACTCCAGAACGGTTACTGGCACGCTCGCAGCCTTGAATATACAGCAAGCGATACTGCACGCCTACTTGAGTGGTTACGCTTACCTGGCGATGTAGTCTTTATAGTTTTCGGATCTTTACCGCTGCTCATTGCTGCAACCAAAGGCTGGTTAAGCGTACGCGCAACTAGCACTGAATCTCGCTAATTTAACTAATAGGGTTCTACGCTAGGGAGTGACTTAGCGCAGAACCCTATCGCTTATTACCTACAGAAAGCTAGCTAGATTTATTAACTTTAATAGCTTTCTTCAAAGTCTCTATATTAGGATTAGGCGGTTAGATAAAATTGAGCATGAGATCGACCATGTTGGCTACTCACTTCAGCAATTACCTGCCTACTGGTAAATATAAGCGGCATCAATGTATCAAGCCGTTTTAGCTACACTACCTATAAATATCATTCAAAATTTCCTGAGAGTAGGAAAATTGGTTGAAATCAACCATTATGAGCCACTAGCGTTGTAAAACTCTTGTAATTTGAGTTACTCGCTTAATATTAATTTTCTTATTTTGTTTTAAAAACAATATGTTATTTATTGTTATTTAATATGGCACAAAATTAGCAGGAGATTGAGAAGATCTAGTATGAATAATAGCCAATCTTAAAACAATAAGGAGACTGCAATAGCATGAGTGATACTTTCAGTAAAACTTACGAACCAGGCTATGCCGATAGACCAGCGGCTAGTGCTACAGCCACTAGGAGCACTGAGACAGCAGTTAACACGGCTCCTCCAAAATCCGATCCCCCTCCGTTACTTGATGCCGTACCCCCAGTCCAAATGGGGAAAGATCTTGTTGAGGACGCGGTTAAAAAAGATCATTTTGCTGCTCACCACACACTAATACGGGGGTTTTTATGTACCCCTTTTTTGGCTTATGGAGCGGCACTCTCATTCTTGCTTATAGCGCAAGGATGGCCTAGTGGAGCTGCTGGCCTATTATTTCCAGTAGGCTATGTTATGTTGTCAACTTTAGGCCTTGAAATGGCTACTGGAAGCTTTTCAGTCATGCCTATTGGAATGTATGCAGGTCGGGTTACTCCGTTGGGAGTGATCCGTAATTGGGCTTTGACCTTCCTAGGAAACCTCCTCGGGGGGATTTTCTTTGCTTGCTTACTGTGGTTCTCTTTGACCAAGGGTGGCTCTGTTCCGCCACCACCGCTCCTAGTCACTATAGCGCACGTAGCTGAGCATAAAGCTGAGTATGTGCATTATGGCGCTATAGGGTGGTTAACAGCTATCGGGATGGGAATCCTTTGTAATTGGCTAGTGAGTCTAGGGCCTATTATGTCTAAGGCGGCTCGCAGCGTTCCGGGAAAAGTGGTATTGATGTGGATAGCTATTGGTACTTTCTTCGCCCTAGGCTTTGAGCATACCGTAGTCAATATGTTTGTTTTCCCAGCAGGAATACTTTCTGGTGCGAAAGTCAGTATTTATGAATGGTGGGTGTGGAATCAAATCCCTGTGACTATCGGCAATATCCTTGGTGCAGCTGTCTTTAATTCTACCCTTTGGTATTACACCCATAGTACAACAACTTATAAATGAGTCAGTAATCATACTAAAGCAAAGCGGCTTACCCGCCGCTTTGCTTTTTCTCTTCTCTTACCACTCTGATATTTTTTGCTTACCTTTACATGATCTCTCAAAATAAGTATCACTCCCTCACACCACTATCACAGAAGAATTAGGTTAAACCCGCCTACTCCTAAACAACCCTACACTACAAGAGCTACTCTTAAATATTTTCCTGTTTTCAACAATATAATATCAGCTATAGAAGATTATCCTTACTAGTAGTGATGCCCTTGCTCTTAACTAAAAAATGAGTCTTATTTACACCCAAAACTAAAGCAATGGGGCTTGCAATATAAATAGAGGAGTAAGTCCCTACTATAATGCCGATAATAAGGGCAAGAGAGAAACCATGAAGGGCTTCTCCGCCTAGAAAATAAAAAACTATTAATACCATCAATGTAAGAGCACTTGTCATTATTGTACGTGACAGAGTGTCATTAATAGCGCTGTTAAGTACCTCAATCGTGGTTGCTTTACGTAATTTATGGAAATTTTCTCGAATTCGATCAGCAATAATCACTGTATCATTAAGAGAATAACCAATCACTGCAAGTACGGCTGCTAATACAGTCAGGTCAAACTCAAGCCAAAACATCGAAAATATACCAAGAATTACAAGTACATCATGAACAAGGGCTACTACAGCGCCGGTGGCAAATCGATACTCAAACCGAAATGTGACATAAATAAGAATACCAATGGTGGCATAAAACATGGCCATCCAGCCATCCGTTGCCAGTTCTTCACCCATTTCTGGGCCAACAAATTCTACCCGACGTAGATTGATACGATCATCATTTCCTGTATTTCCTGTTTTTAAGGCTTTTAGTACCTCATCTCCAATTTTTTGGCTATTTTTTCCTTCCTGCGGTGCTAGCCGAATCATAACCTCTCGTGTAGTACCAAAATGCTGTACTAATGCCTCTTGGTAACCTATCTCAGCTAGACTTTTTCGCACCTCAGAGAGCTCTACTGGTTGTTCATAGCCAATCTCTAATAGCATACCCCCCGTGTAATCAAGGCCAAAATTAAGCCCGCGAAAAATAAGAAAAGCTATAGATAAAAGATTTATTCCCGTTGACAACATTAATGCTAAACGTCGTTTACCCATAAAATCAAAATGGGTCTTTTTCTTGAAAATTTCCATTATGTGCCTTAACTAGGTTGCTATCGAAATATCCTAGGTAAACTACCTAAGAAACCCTCATAGTATCTCTATAACATTTGCAAATTAAGATATTTTAATCCTAGATCTTAGGATACCCAAGGATTTTGTTATATCTAGCGATAAAATAAACACATGCATTGTACAAAGTAAATCACAGCAGGGCAGTCTAAGCGTACTAACTATTATTAAAAGATAGTCTTTAAAAAAGATGATAATACGAGCATCCTATAAAAAATTAATGCTAGTACTTGCAGCATGCTTAATTTATGCTATGCTCATTACTTAAGTTTGCGGAATTCAAAGATAAGCGAATCTTAAGTTATTAAGTTTATGATACATCAGGTCTTGATTTACGTGCCATTAGTTAAGATTATGATGATATTGGTCGAATGGCACGTATAAATTCAGGAATATGCACAGTGAATATCTACGTTGGAAATCTCTCCTATCAAGTAACAGATGAAGATCTAAGATCAGCATTTCAAAATTATGGTGAGGTTTCCTCAGCTACAGTGATTATGGACAAATTTTCAAACCGATCTAAAGGGTTTGGATTTGTTGAAATGGTTAAGAAAGAGGATGGCGAAACCGCTATTAAAGAAATGAATAACACTGATCTAAAGGGGCGGCAGATTGTAGTTAATCAGGCGCGTCCCCGCAGTGAAGAGCCTCGCCGTGAGAGGTTTGGTGATCGTCAAAAACGCTTCTAGACTCTAACTATCATTATTTTATTAGTTTAGTATAGAATAACTAATAATCAAACCACTTACTATCATAGATAGTAGGTGGTTTTTTGTAATTGCTATTATAACGAACTCCTTCGCTCCCTACCCCACCATCTCGGAGTCCTGTATAGCATTATCTAAGTAAGGCTATCTGTACGCAAGTCATACTAAGCACCCTAAATATTTTTAAAATTTTATATATAATAGATCCATAATAGTTTTTTATTTAAAATAAGTACGGTCATTATATTTTATCCAAACCTTCTCACAATCACCCAAAACCAGCCTACAGCACCTCACCATGGCACGCCGACTCACAGTTAAAAATTTTTTCTTATTCTTGTCTTTAAGCCTACTAGGGGTGCTCATCCTACTTGCTATGTATATGATTGATCGGCAATGGCTTAAATTGGCCGAGATAAATCAAGCCTTAACGGAGCAAGCTAAAGATTTACGTAGATTACATCAATTATTATATAAAGCAGCCGCCACTAATGGATTAGCTACCACTACTAAAAAAAATGATACAGCAGATATTCCACTGGTATTCCATCGCGCCTACGCTGCTACGCAGCAACCAGATTACAGTTCTGGAGATTGGCTCATACAAGCTTTTAGCGTAGGTCTTAAGACTCTTACACCACTGGTCTCCAGCGATGCTTATGCGGCTGAGATCCAAAACTACGTGCTTGAATCACTCCTTAGCCGTAATCCAGAATCTCTAGAGTGGCAAGGATTGCTAGCTCATGACTGGAGTATTAATGAGGATAAGCTTACAATTCAATTTCACTTACGAAAGGGGCTTACTTTCTCTGATGGTGAGCCTCTCACTGCTAAGGATATTGCTTTCTCCTTTGCCTTTATCATGAATCCGGCTATTGCAGCACCACGGGAACGTGCTTATTACAATAAACTTGAGAGCGTTACTGCCCTTAGCTCTGATCTAGTTGAGTTCAAATTTAAAGAACCTTACTTTGATAGCCTAGCACTTGCTGGTAGCTTACCTGTATTGCCCCAACATTTCTATGAATCTTATCTAGATCAACCAGAGAAATTTAACCAATCTAAAGGCTTGTTACTAGGATCAGGGCCTTATCGACTTAAGGATCCTAAAGGCTGGACCCCAGATCAGGGCTTAGTAGAATTAGAGTATAACTCCCGCTACTGGGGACCAGTACAGCCTTCTGCTAATAAGTTATTATGGAAAGTTATTGCTAATGACAGTGCACGCCTAACTACATTTCGCAATGGCAATATTGATATTTATAGTGCTCGGCCACTGGAGTATCAGAAATTACTTAAAGATCACAGCTTTACAGAGCATACCCAGCACTTTGAGTATAGAAACCCTACAGCTGGCTATAATTTCATCGCTTGGAATGAAGAACGCGATGGGCAGCCTACCCGTTTTGCTGACCGACGAGTACGTCAGGCAATGACCGCTCTGACTGATCAAGCGCGAATCATCAACCAAATTATGGAAGGTTACGCAGATCCAGCAATAAGCCCATTTAACCCCAGCAGCCCTCAACATGATCCAACACTAACTCCACAGCCTTTTAATCTCACTAAAGCTAAAAACTTATTAGCGCAAGCCGGTTACGCTGATCGGAATGGAGATGGCGTTATAGAAGATATTGAAGGCAAACCTTTTCAGTTTAAATTGGTATTTTTTCAAGATCTAGATGATACTCGGCGCCTGATATTATTACTTAAAGATTTATATGCTCATGCCGGTATCTTACTTGAACCCGAACCTGCCGAATGGCCAGTGATGCTTGATAAAATTAATAAGAAAGATTTCGATGCCATTACCATAGGGTGGACGGGTGGAATTGAAATCGATATTTACCCAATGTTTCATAGTAGTCAGACTATAATTGGCGGTGATAATTTCATTGGCTATCGAAACCTAAAACTTGATGCCCTCATCGATCAAGCACGAACTACAATTAACGAGTCCGAGCGCATGGATTTATGGCAAAATTGTGAGCGTATTCTCTACGAAGATCAGCCCTATACTTTTCTATTACGAAGCAAATCGCTGGTATTTGTAGATCAACGAATACGTAATGTGAAAACTACTCAGCTTGGCTTAAATTTGGGAATAACACCGGTGGAATGGTATATACCAAAGGCTGAACAAAAATATACTACCCATTAAATAATCCATGCTCGCCTATATTATCCGCCGCTTTCTGTTAATGATTCCGGCACTGCTTGGTATTACTCTAGTTGTATTCACCGTTATGGCAGCCTCGCCTGGCGGTATAAGCGCTCAAAGCTTAATCGGCGGCCAAAATCTGGAACCTGAGGCAAAAAAAGCACTAGAAGATTATTACAATAAGCTCTATGGTTTAGATTCTCCACCTGCTATCCAGTATCTACGCTGGTTAAATAATATCTCACCTATCGGATTTACTCATGACTCAAAAACTAACACCAGAAGATTCTCCTTTTGGAAGGAACCAAACTTGGGGACTAGTTTTCACTATGGCCGCCCAGCCCTTGATCTACTTAAAGAACGGGTGCCTATCACGC
This sequence comes from Candidatus Nitrosoglobus terrae, assembly GCF_002356115.1. Classification (NCBI taxonomy): domain Bacteria; kingdom Pseudomonadati; phylum Pseudomonadota; class Gammaproteobacteria; order Chromatiales; family Chromatiaceae; genus Candidatus Nitrosoglobus; species Candidatus Nitrosoglobus terrae. Next base: position 105,327 of record NZ_AP014836.1, on the reverse strand, counting down.
TACTGTTAAATATACTTTCTCTCCCCTTGATTTACATTTTAGCTATTACTGTTGGCGTACACGCCGCTACTGAACGAGGCAAAGCATTTGATTTAAGCTCAAGCACCTTAATGCTAGGATTATGGTCAATTCCAACTATGCTGGCTGGGATTCTATTAATCGGATTCTTTGCTAGTAACCAATATTGGCACTGGTTTCCTACAGCAGGGTTAAGCACACGGGAGGCATTAGATATGCCTTTTTTGCCCCATTGGAGCTCCATCTATGATGTTATCCAGCTTTTTAGCGCTAGTGCTATTGGTACGATCATTGGTATAGGGTTAGCGCTGAAAACTCCACGGCTGCTCCGTAGTATTATACTGCTCGGATTAGGACTGGGGTTTGGTCTCTGGATGACTCTTAGCTTACCTACTCCTTCTATAGAGTCAGCCGTATTTCTAGGAGAAATACTAGCTATCACTGCTGGAGGGCTAAGTTATATAAATCACACTGGCCTACGCACAGGAATAATGGCTCTGTTAGGGGCAGGAACAGGGCTATTGATGAGTACCCAATGGTATAGTGGTGAATTTATTCGCGGGTTTCTATTAGATCGGCTTTGGCATCTAATTCTACCCGTATTATGCTTAACTTACGGTAGTTTTGCTTTTCTTGCAAAATTAACCCGCACTGCCATATTAGAAAATTTAATGGCTAACTATGCTCGTACTGCACGAGCAAAAGGATTAGCAGAGAATATGGTTCTTTGGAACCATGTATTCCGCAATAGTTTGCTACCACTTATTACTGTCTCAGCTACGCTCCTGCCTGGATTACTAGCTGGATCAGTTATTGTAGAATCTATTTTCTCCATTGAAGGTATGGGTAAATTAGCAGTAGAATCAGTACAGGCTCGAGATCGAGAGCTAGTACTTTCCATTACCCTCATTAGCGGCCTATTAACCCTACTTGGCTATCTTATTGCTGATATTTGCTATGCTATTGCTGACCCTCGGGTTAGCTACGACTAAGTTACATGGGCTATATTGCTCGCTCATTAGCACTACTAAAACCAAACCACAGCTATACCATCCAAATAGTATATGAGGTGCTTGCCCATCGAGGCGCGCGCTTAGGACTAGTCTGGATAGGGCTGTTAGGATTTTTAGCGGTATTTGCTCCCTTTCTAGCTAACAGCCACCCACTATTACTTAGCCAAAACGGCCATATTAGTAGCCCCTTGCTACATTATCTCGCTCCTATTGATCTGATTCTTTTAGCATTATTTTTTACTGGCCTTACTTTAAGCTTGATGCAGCCACCTCTATATATTTGGCTGTGGGGACTTATTAGCACGTTGATTTTTACTGGCGTATTGAGCGCTATTTTTATACATCCTCCAGTTCTAACTATCTACGAACAATATCGACAGCAGGAAGCTATTGGAACCTATAACTGGGTGATATACGCTCCCATTCCTTACTCTCCTAAGGACTACCAACGAGATCGAAACGAGCCTGGGCTACAGCCACCTCTTGACTCTCCAACAGGAAATCACTGGCTTGGTACTGATGAAAACGGAGCTGATGTTTTATCGCGAATGATTTATGCTTCGCGCATCTCACTGGGTATTGGTTTTGTTGCTACGGGTATTGCTATGGTAATTGGTATTCTTATCGGCGGCTTTATGGGCTATTTTTCCGGGGTGATAGATATTATTGGCATGCGTCTAGTTGAAATCTTCGAGGCGGTACCCACGCTGTTCCTATTACTTACTTTTGTCGCCTTCTTTGGTCATAATTTATATATGCTCATGGTAATCATTGGTATCACGAGCTGGTCAAGTTATGCTCGTTATGTACGTGCTGAATTTCTACGCTTACGGCAACAGGACTTTGTTCAAGCTGCCATCGCTTGCGGATTACCGTTGCGCTCCATCCTATTTCGGCACATGCTACCTAATGGGATCGGGCCTATCCTAGTAGCGGCCAGCTTTGGTGTAGCCTCTGCTATTCTTGCGGAAGCTGTATTGAGTTTTCTTGGTTTAGGCTTAGTAGATGATCCCTCATGGGGTCAAATGCTCAATCAAGCAGTAAAATCTTCTACTTTTAATTGGTGGATGGCAACCTTTCCTGGTGGGGCAATTTTTCTCACCGTATTCACCTATAATCTAATTGGCGAAGCTCTTCGTGATGCTATCGATCCTTACCTAAAGAAATCTTAAATCATAACAACAGATCACCTACACTCTATGCTCATTTTGGTATTAATCAAACGCTGTGCTACTACAAGTTAACAACCTAAAAACTTATCTCCGAACAGGTAATAAAACCATCAAGGCAGTAGATGGAGTCAGCTTTACCATCGATCGAGGAGAGACTTTTTGTTTAGTAGGTGAGTCAGGTAGCGGTAAATCTATTACCGCTTTATCAGTAATTCAACTACTTCCTCAAAATATCAGTAGTCACCCTGATGGGCAGATCCTATTTGATTGGCGCCATAATAATGGCCAGCATGAAACGGTAGATTTATTGCATTTATCTGAGCCACGTAAGCGAAAAATCCGTGGTGCTAGAATTGCTATGATCTTTCAAGAGCCTATGACCTGCCTAAATCCAGTATTTACGATTGGTGAACAAATTATAGAAGCTTTACAATTACACTTCCCTAATATGGATGAGTTTGAAGCACGGGAGCGAACTATAGCCGCTTTAGATCAGGTACAAATCCCAAACCCAGCGCAGCGTATTGATGAATACCCTCATCGACTCTCTGGTGGCCAGCGTCAACGAGTAATGATCGCTATGGCCATGGCTTGTGAGCCGGATCTACTCATCGCTGATGAGCCAACAACAGCGCTTGATGTCACTATCCAGGCTGAAATTTTACGCTTAATGCGTGAGTTACAAACACGGCGGAATATGGGTATTTTATTCATTACTCATGATTTCGGGGTAGTCTCGCAAATAGCACACCAATTAGCCGTTATGCGACTAGGGAAAATTGTCGAATCCGGATCTTTAAAAGACGTTTTACATCACCCTCAGCATATCTATACCCGTCAACTCCTAGCAGCGCTACCAGAGAACCTCAAACATCATAAAACAACAGCAAAGACGATCAATACAACTACAATCACTGAAGATCCCCCCCTATTAGAACTTCGCCAACTACAGGTACATTTCCCTATCCGCAAAGGCATACTACAACGTACGGCGGGTTATGTCCGAGCCGTAGATGGAATCAATTTAATTATTCCAGTAGGTCAGATCTTTGGGCTTGTGGGTGAATCCGGTTGTGGTAAAACTACGCTAGGACGAGCCATACTTCGCCTTGTAGAACCTACTGGAGGGCAAATCTGCTATGCGGGTACTAATTTGGCTACATTACGGCATAATGAACTACGCCGCTATCGGCGAGAGTTACAAATTATTTTCCAAGATCCTTTATCATCACTAAATCCTCGTCTCACTATTGCCACAACTTTGACTGAACCCATGGCGGCCCATGGTATCGGCGGCTCTCCTCAAGATCGCCTTGATCGAGCCAGCGCTCTACTTCAGCAAGTACACCTTAAAGAAGATTATCTATGGCGCTACCCCCATGAATTTTCTGGCGGCCAACGTCAACGTATCTGTATTGCCAGAGCGCTTGCTTTAGAGCCTCGTTTTATCGTTTGTGATGAAATTACAAGTGCTTTAGATGTATCCATGCAGGCTGAGATTTTAGAATTACTTCTAGAGCTACAATATAAGCGTAACCTTACATTATTGTTCATCACGCATAATATCGGCGTAGTAAGATATATTAGCAATAAATTGGCAATAATGCGCAGTGGACGCATTATTGAGCAAGGCTCCACGGAACATATTTATCAGGCACCTACTCATCCTTATACGCAAAAACTACTAGAATCTGTACCTAAAGTAGTACTATAAATAATAAGGGTTGTATCTGTTATTTACCCTTGAAAAATCTCTCACTAAAGATAAGTAGTTACATGGAAATAGAAATTTAATACACTATGTAGTAATTTTACCCTTAAATATCCATACTAAGGGGAAAAGTATAAAATTAAGAAATGGTTTCCTATCATCGACAAGGTAATTTAACTTAATAAAATAACCGTTGGGAATTTAAAGTATAGTAGGCTGAAATAATAATAAAATCCATTCATCTAAAATAGCCTAAAGTGTCAATCTAGCCACTAGAGAGCTAATTTTGCTGACGAGATTTTATATAATTGGAGATTAAACCTTATGTTTTTTGGGTTATTAAATTTATCTGGCTGGGGATATGTAGCAATAACATTGCTTTTAACTCACTTAACAATAGTGAGTGTAACTATTTATCTGCACCGCCACCAAGCTCATCGTGGCATAGAGCTTCATCCGTGGCTGGGCCACTTTTTCCGCTTCTGGCTCTGGCTTACTACAGGGATCGTTACTAAAGAATGGGTTGCAGTGCATCGTAAACATCATGCTAAATGTGAAGGCGAAGACGACCCCCATAGCCCACAAATCCTAGGTATCCAAAAAGTGCTTTGGCAAGGGGCTCAAGTGTATCGACAATCAGCTCGAGATATTCGAGTATCTGAGCAATATGGGCATGCTACCCCTGATGATTGGATCGAGCGCCATTTATATACCAAACATAGTTTCTTAGGTATTGCCCTAATGTTCTTTCTTGATCTAATTTTATTGGGAGTGCCAGGAATACTTGTATGGGGGGTTCAAATGCATTGGATTCCTTTTTTTGCAGCAGGGGTAATCAACGGAATAGGCCATTACTGGGGATATCGTAATTATGAAGTAGCCGATGCTTCCACTAATATCCTCCCTTGGGGTATCCTCATTGGAGGAGAGGAACTACACAACAATCATCATGCCTACGGTAGTTCAGCAAAATTCTCATCAAAATGGTATGAGATTGACCTTGGGTGGATGTATATTTGCCTCTTTCAAGCGCTAGGGCTAGCGCGAGTAAAAAAAATCGCACCTAAGCTGCTCATTCGAAATGATAAACAAGGAATTGATAAGGATACTGTTCGCGCAGTAGTGGCTCATCGTTTCCATTTAATAACCACCTATGGCCAAAAAGTTATGCTGCCCGTACTCAAGGAAGAAGCTATTCACTTCCCGGGGAAACAGCTATATCGGCAGATACAAAGCTGGCTAACCAGTAATGAAGCATTGATTGATGCCAAAACTCATCTTGAGTTTCAAGCAATGATACAAGAGCACCATCAATTGGAAACTGTCTATCGGTTTCGTCAGCAATTGCAAGAGATTTGGTCCCAAGCTTGGTTAAATCAAGAATCCATACTGCAGGCACTTCAAGAGTGGTGTCATCAGGCCGAGCAATCAGGAATTAAGGCCCTAGAAGATTTTTCTCTTTCCCTACGCCGTTATTCCCTACAAAAGGCATAGCAGTGACTTTCTGCGGTTTAGCTAGGAAGTTAGCTGATAGATGAATGGCCTACTAGGAGATGATATAAAGACTTTATATCATCTCCTAGAATCTTGGTAGAATTACTCAATTCAACCCTACCACAGAGTTATTTAGCTCTAACCGAAATAGTCTTTTACCTTACCTTCTATAATAATAAAGCCATCTATAGTATAGCTAGTATACAAGTCTTGATCGCATCGGCATTGCAGTCTAGCCTAATGTTAATTTTTTAATGCTAAAAATAGATTTTTATTCTTGGAATATTTTTTGTTTCTACTCTAAATAGAGATTAAAAATAGCGATGGATAATGGGAAAGGTTTTTTAGCTAGACTATAGAGCTGCTAAAAATTATGAGAATAGGTTTTACTTGGTGGGCCGTGAAGGATTCGAACCTTCGACACACGGATTAAAAGCCCGGTGCTCTACCAACTGAGCTAACGGCCCTAAGTAGAATAGCTAAAACTTAATTTTACCTGAGTTGCCAAAAATCTCAAGCTATAGTAAGTATTTAACGATAATAAATAGTAGGATCAGCAATATTTGCTTCTAGAAAACCTTGCTTACGAAAGCGACAACTATCGCAAACTCCGCAAGCACGCTTTGCCTCATCTGCCTGATAACAGGAAACTGTACGAGAATAATCAATTCCAAGATTTATCCCTTTTCGAATAATCTCAGCTTTTGAAAGATAAAGTAAAGGTGCTTGAATATGAAATACCTGCCCTTTCATGCTAGCACAGGTAGCCAGATTAGCAAGATATTCAAAAGCCTTAATAAACTCTGGGCAGCAATCCGGATAACCAGAATAATCTATAGTATTAACCCCAATAAAGATATCCTGAGCCTTTAATATTTCAGCCCAGCCTAAAGCAAAGGCTAAAAATAGCGTATTCCTAGCAGGCACATAAGTCACTGGAATAGCCCCTACAGCTATCTTCTCTGGTATTGGGATATTAGAATCAGTTAATGCTGAGCCACCAATTCCTCCCCAATCGACTCTAATGACTTTATGTTCAATTACTCCTAGCAAGCTAGAAATCTCTGCTGCTGCTTGAAGCTCAACTCGATTCCGTTGACTATAGTCAAAGCTTATAGCATAACAAGCAAACCCTAGATCTTTGGCAATTGCCAATGTCGTAGCAGAATCAAGTCCCCCAGAAACTAGAATCACTGCTGTAGGAGAATCATCGTCCAGGTTCTTCTCCCCAAAGGTATTTATGCAGCTGAATTTGCATTCTTACAGGTAAGTGATCTTCTAATATCCACCCAGCTAATACAGTAGGATTAAGCTGATTGTAGCTAGGGGACAATAACACTTCACAGCGCCCAAACAAACGATATTTTTCAAGTATTGTTTTAGCCCAATCGTAATCTTCTCGATCGCAGAGGACTAGCTTTATTTGATCATGAGATAGTAAGTAATCAAGGTTGGCATAAAAATTACGATTTTCTTCCCCTGATCCCGGAGTTTTAAGATCCATAACCTTAATCACTCGTGGATCAACGGCTGAAATATCTAACGCACCACTGGTTTCTAATGAAGTCTCGTATTCGGCATTACAAAGTTGAGCTAGGAACTCTAAACATGCCGGCTGCGCTAAAGGTTCGCCACCAGTTACCGTTACGTAGTGGGTACTAAACGTAGCTACCGTAGTGAAAATCTGCTCTAGATTCATCCAAACCCCTCCCTGAAAAGCGTAATCAGTATCGCAATAGCGACAACGGAGGGGGCAACCAGTTAAACGCACAAATGCAGTGGGATAACCAACAGTGCGGCTTTCTCCCTGTAAAGAGTAAAAAATCTCAGTAATGCGAAGCCGACTCATAGTTAGGGATAGATAGCTATAGTCGTGATTTCTAAGTATGACCCCCGCGCTTCATCTTTTCAAGATATTCTTCAGCCATATGGCTGGCGGTAGAATCAGGGTAATGAGTAAGTACTTCATGGAGCTTAGCTTTTGCTTGCTCCCATTGCTCCAATTCATAATAAGAGAGTCCCTGCTTAAGTATAGCTCCAGGAATTTTAGGACTCTCCGGATATCGGTTAATCAGAGACTGAAAAGCCTCTACAGCTGCGCTAAAATCATGCAGCACGTAATAAGTCTCCCCTAGCCAATATTGAGCATTATCTCGATAACTACTATCTGGATACTCTTGTAGAAAAAGGCTAAAAGCAGTAGCAGCTTCTTTATACTGCCCTTTCTTTAACGTACCAAGTGCAGTCTGATATGCTTGAGTATCTGGATCTGGATCAGCAGATGCTGCAGAAGACGCCTCAGTATCTCCATCTTTAGATACCTCTTCTGTAGAAGATGGCAATAATGCTCCATCAGATAAGCCTAGATCCTGTAGCCGCCGATCCAAATCTGAATACAGCTCCCGTTGCTTGTCCTTCAGGCCATCTATCTCATGCTGTAATTCCTCAATCTCTCCTTGAAACCGACGTACATCCACTTGTAGTTGTTCCACTTGCAATAGCAACTCGGACAATCCTTGTCCTTGAACAATACGCTCCAAGTGCTCAACACGTTGCTCCAGGTTAGCTTTATCACCTGCCTCAACCGTAGTAGCCACCGTTGCTATTTGGACTAAGATTCCTCCAACAAGAAACCAATAAGACTGACGACAAAAAGCCATTATTAATTATTTTAAGGATAAATTATCTCGACTCGACGATTTAGCTGCCAAGCCCCCTCATCATAGCCTTCTACGGCTGGACGCTCTTCTCCATAGCTTACTACCTTGACTTGTTCCTCAGAAGCGCCCATCAAAAGTAATAGACGACGAACCGCATTAGCGCGACGCTCACCTAGCGCTAAATTATATTCTCTAGATCCGCGCTCATCAGTGTGGCCTTCAAGAGATACTTTGATATTAGGGTGTTTTGCTAGATAATCGCCATGGGCTTCAATAGAAGGTCGATCATCCTCTTGGATTTCATCGCTATCAAATTTAAAATAAAATACCTTGTTAGCTAAGGGACTATCAGGGTTGTTCAGAGGATCGCCTTGGTAGGTTTCTCCTTCGGATACTCCTGAAGCCGTTGCACTTTCATCTCCTGAAGCTGTTGCACCTTCATCGGTTAAAGTTTGGTTTTTGTTTGCTGCCAGCATCGCAGAAGGCTCGTTTTTCGTTGTGGCAGAACCACCTGCACATCCTGCTAACCAGTAGACTAGTAGCAGGAGAATGGGAATAGTTAGACGCATATTGCTAAGAACTCCTTTAAGATTTTATTTCTTTAATTTCAAGGTGACCACGCGGGCTCCCTAACTTCATCACCCTGTTGCATCAAACGTTGATGGATGCGCCTATCTACAGAAACAGTAGCTAAAGCCCCCCCTTGAGGGCCTGCGGTAGCATAGAGAATCATGCGGCCATTAGGTGCAAAGCTTGGAGATTCATCCATCTGGGTTTGAGTCAGGACTTGCAAATTTTTACTTCCTAAATCAAGAACAGCGATATGAAATTGTCCCCCTTTATTTTCCCTATGAGTCAACGCTATACGCTTACCATCTGGAGCAAAAGAAGCAGAAGCATTATATGTTCCCTCAAAAGTCAAACGTTTTGCTTGGCCACCTACAGCTAAAACCTGATAAAGCTGCGGCTGCCCCCCCCGATCAGAAGTAAATACAATACTCTTTCCATCAGGTGCCCAAACAGGTTCAGTATCAATAGCAGCATCCCGAGTAAGGCGAGCTAGTTTACCATCCACTAAGCTATAAATATAGATCTCAGGATTACCGTCCTTAGATGAAACAAAGGCAAGTTTACGTCCATCAGGTGACCAATCTGGTGCGCCATTAATTCCAGGAAATGCGGCTACTGATTGTCTCTGGCCAGTACGCAGTTCTTGGATAAAGATCTCTGATCGTTTTTGCTCAAAAGACACGTAAGCTAATTTAGCACCATCCGGCGACCAAGCTGGTGATAAAATAGGCTCCTTTGACTGTAATATGGTACGAGGATTATACCCATCCATATCAGCGACTTGTAAAGCATACTTTTTCCCTCCATTAGCTGCCTTTGCAACCGTTACAAAAGCTATTCTAGAAGTAAAGATCCCCTTTTCTCCAGTTAAAGTTTCATAGATTAAATCAGCAATTTGATGAGATAAATGGCGCAGATCTCCTGCCGGCACTTTATAGCGTCGTCCTACTAGCTGCTGTGCCTTATATACATCAAGTAGCTGAAAGCTTACTTCATATTGATCCCCTCCTAAATTAATTACTTTACCAATAACCAACCCCTCCGATCCTAATCGCCGCCAATCTTGAAATCTAACTTCAGAAACCTCATGGGGTCTAGAAGGCAGATCTTTTTCTGGAAGCGGAGTAAAACGCCCACTGAGAGCTAAATCAGCGCTAATAACAGCAGATACATCCTCCGGCGGAGCACTGGCACCGCCCTCATTCCCAAACGGGACAATGGCAATAGGCAAGGCAGCCTCTATACCCCCAGTAATCTCAATGGTGAGTACTGCTGATACATTTGGCATAAATATTAACAGAGACAGTATCGACAAAAATTTAAATATCTTTATATTCATTATTAACAACTCGATCCAGGACAGAATTTAAAATTGAAGCTTTGCAGCTTTGCTACCGCTGCAGCATCTGCAGGTAGTGGTAAAGGGGAGGCTTTATAAACAGCTGCCTGCGCCGAACGATCAAAGGTCAGATCACCGCTACTTTCAACGATTTTAACATTACGAACCTCACCAGTTCGAAGTAATTCTACCTGCAGTACTGTAACCATATTATCTTGAGTACCAGGAGGGCGAATCCAATAACGTTGTACCCGTGCTTGTAGCTGCGGAATAAAATGTTCAATGGCTATCTTAGTTTGCGTGGCCTTTTGTTCTGCATCAATACTGGCTTGTAGTTCCTGTTGGCGGCGTGCGTCTTCTTCAGCCTTACGACGATCTATTTCTGCTTTCTTACGATCTTCTTCTTTTCGTTTAGTCGCTTCCGCTTGACGCTTCTCTTCCTCTAAACGTCGCTTAGCTTCAGCTTGCTTTTTTTCTATTTCTGCTTTGTGCTGTGCTTCTTCCTTAGCCTTTTTTTCAGCCTCTATCTGCTTAAGCTGGGCTTGATCCTGTTGTTTTTTTTGCTCCTCAGCCTGTTTTCGTTTTTTTTCTACTTCTACTTTGTGCTGTGCTTCTTCCTTAGCCTTTTTTTCAGCCTCTATCTGCTTAAGCCGGGCTTGATCCTGTTGTTTTTTTTGTTCCTCAGCCTGTTTTCGTTTTTTTTCTACTTCTGCTTTGTACTGTGCTTCTTCCTTAGCCTTTTTTTCAGCCTCTATCTGCTTAAGTCGTATTTGTTCTTGTCGTTTTTTTTGTTCTAATTCCTGTTGCCTCTTTACTTCCTGCTGTGCTTTTTTAATTACTTCTTGTTGCTGATGCTGAAGTTCTATAGCTTGTTGCTCAGCCACTTTAAGCTTAGAAGGTATTGTTTTCTGAGGGTCTGGGATAACTTTCTGCTGCTGATCTAGCTTAGCTAGAAGACTTTCTTTATCTATAATTATGGCTTGGACAATAGCGGGAGGATAAGTATTTGCTAGCTTAGATCGGGGTGTCCAACTAAAACTAACCATGACTATTCCAAGTAGAATTCCATGTACTAATAAAGCTAGTGAAAAGGGAGATGGTGTCCTGCGTAAGCTCTCCATGAACAAGATCAAAATTAAATTAATGGGGCTTCTGTTTTACGGGCATTTCAGTAATTAATCCGATATGGGGAGCGCCCGCCTGCTGTAATAAAGCCATTAGCTTTACTACTTCACCATAAGGAACACTACGATCGCCTCCAACAAGAACAGGTGTGTTAGGTTTGTGGCGCAAAATCACAGTAGCTTTATCCAGTAACTCATTAGCGGTTACTGGCTGATTTGGCGTTTTACCTATATCAATATAATAGCGCCCTTGGCTATCAATATTCACTAATAAAGGTTCATGGTCTTTAGAGGACTCTACCGGATTAGCATTTGCCTGGGGTAACTCTACTTTTACGCCTTGAGTTAGCATAGGCGCTGTAATCATAAAAATTACTAATAACACCAGCATAACATCAATATACGGTACTATATTAATTTCAGACATAAGCCGACGTCGCTTATATTGCTGAGAAAAACGCATATTGTTCTAATTTAGGAGATATAAATTTGGCGCTGTAAAATAGCAGAGAACTCTTCCAGAAAAGCATCATAACGATTAATTAAACGTTCCACCTCATGAGCGTAACGATTATAAGCAACAACTGCAGGAATAGCCGTAAATAGTCCCATGGCAGTGGCGATTAATGCCTCGGCAATCCCAGGAGCCACCATCGCTAAAGTAGCCTGATGAGCTCCTCCCAAGGTTCGAAAGGAGTTTAAGATTCCCCAAACAGTACCAAAAAGACCAACATAAGGGCTAATAGATCCGGCGGTTGCTAAAAAGGGTAATGAAGCTTCCAGAGTATCCATCTCCCGCGCTAAGGAAATCCGCATGGCTCGCTGAGAGCCATCTAACACCGCTCGTTGCTCTGCGCTTGCCTGTTTACGCAATCGCCCGAATTCTCTAAATCCAGAAAGAAAGATTCCTTCCATACCTCGTAACGGAGGCTCACGCATAGCCAATTCAGCGTAGAGGCTATTGAGTTCTTTGCCCGACCAAAAGTAATCTTCAAATTCATCAGCAGCTTTTTTAGCTTGCTGCAGCTCGTTTCGTTTACGAAAAATAAGAGTCCAAGAAGTTATAGAAGTCGCTAATAATAACAGCATGACTAACTGAACTAAAAAGCTAGCTCCAGTTACTAAACCAATTAAAGAAAGATCAACAGCCACCGGAAATCTCCGTAACTATCAGCTTAGGAATAGGGCGGGGGCGAAAAGTCTGTCCATCTAAGCATGCCACCTTAACTTCAGCCCGACACAGGTCATCTCCCGCCTCTCGCTGTACTATTTGAGTAAAATTTAAGCTTGCACCGCCATAGCGCAGAATACGCGTATGTACCTTCAGCCAATCATTAAAATACCCTGGTTGCAGATAATCTAGGCTTAAAGATCGTACCACAAATACTATTCCGTATTCTTTAAGCAAATCATTTTGCTCAAAACCAATGCTGCGTAACCATTCAGTTCGAGCACGCTCCATAAACTTAAAGTAATTAGCATGATAAATTATGCCACTGCTATCCGTATCCTCGTAATAAACTCGGATTGGCAATACAAACTCATTCATTCAAAAAAGATCTGAGGATTCCTGCTCTACTGGGGTTAAACTAAAATGAAGGTAGGCGTTGCGCGTTGCCATTCGGCCTCGTGATGTCCGCGTTATAAAGCCTTGTTGAATTAAAAATGGTTCTATTACATCTTCAATCGTACCCCGGTCTTCGCTAATAGCAGCCGCTAAGCTATCGATTCCCACGGGACCCCCATCAAATTTCTCTATTATTGTTAGCAGTAGTTTACGATCTAAAGTATCAAAACCATTAATATCTATATCCAGCAGATCTAATGCTCTTTGTGCTAGTTGGTACGTTACTCGGCCATCTCCTTTGATCTCAGCATAATCTCTCACTCGCCGTAACAAACGATGAGCAATTCTAGGGGTCCCTCGAGAGCGACGTGCCACCTCTAAAGCGCTCCCAGCTTCTAAAAGTAACCCCAGAATACGAGCTACCCGTTCCACAATCAAGACTAAATCTTCAAGTGCATAAAACTCTAAGCGCTGGATAATACCAAATCTATCCCGTAGAGGAGAAGTCAATAGCCCAGCCCTAGTAGTAGCCCCTACTAAAGTAAACGGAGCTAAATCTAGTTTAATTGAACGCGCTGCAGGGCCCTCACCAATCATGATATCAATTTGGCGATCTTCCATAGCCGGATAAAGCACCTCTTCTACTATAGGACTCAATCGATGAATCTCATCAATAAAGAGCACATCTCTTGGTTTTAGATTAGTTAACAAGGCTGCTAAATCACCCGGACGTTCTAGCACTGGCCCAGAAGTTTGGCGCAAATTTACTCCTAGCTCATGGGCAATAATATGGGAAAGCGTCGTCTTACCTAAACCGGGAGGTCCAAAAATCAATACGTGATCCATAGCCTCTCTCCGCGCTCGGGCTGCTGAAATAAAAATTTTCATCTGCTCCTGTACCTTTGGCTGACCTACATAATCAGCCAATACGGTGGGGCGTACAAAAAATCCAACGGCCTTCTCCTCTCTGGTTTCTTGAGTGGATAATAAGCGCTGGCTTGAGTTCATGATTTCATCCCTATCTGTAAAGCTCGACGAACGATCTCCTCGGTTGTAAATCCTTTAATATCGAATTGGCGCACTATCTGACTAGCCTCCTGAGCCTTATAGCCTAATGCTATTAGCGCGCTAACTGCATCTGCTATTACTGCTCGGTTTTGATCAGCTGTACTCCCTTCTACGCTACCTCTAGGAATATTAGCAAGCCGATCTCGCATCTCTACAATGAGGCGCTCCGCCGTTTTTTTACCCACCCCTGAAATCTGAGTTAAACTGGCCACATCTCCTTCCTGAATACAGCGGATAAAAGATTCAAAGTCAATCTCAGAGAGAATAGCTAATCCTAGCCTCGCACTGACACCATTAGCCCGAATTAAACTGCGAAATAATCCCCGCTCTTTCGCACTAGCAAACGCATATAGTAAATGAGCATCATCCCGCACTATCAGATGAGTGTATAAAGTCACCTCAGCGCCCATTTCAGGAAGGGCATAGAAAGTAGACATCGGTGTTTCTAACTCATACCCTACACCCTGAACATCGAGTAATAAAAAAGGGGCTTTTTTCTCCAGTAAAATCCCCCGTAAACGGCCAATCATCGATAATAGCGTCCTCGCCGACGACCTCTGACCTGCTCCGCCAGCTCAGATAATACAGAACTTGCATGACTATGGCAGATCGCACAAGCTAAAGCATCAGCTGCATCTACTGTAGGCTCAGATGAAAGCTGAAGTAACAACCGCGTCATATACTGAATTTGAGATTTAGCTGCCCGTCCATGACCCACTACAGCCTGCTTAATTTGGGATGGGGTATATTCAAAAACAGGAAGTATTACATTTACAGCAGCACAAATAGCCGCGCCCCGAGCATGCCCCAATTTTAGAGCAGAATCAGGATTTTGATGCATAAAAACCTGCTCTACTGCAACCTCATCAGGATGGTAACGCTCAATAATTGAGGTAATACCTCTAAAAACCTCTCCCAATCGCTCAGCCAATAGTCCATCACCTGTCTGGATATGCCCAGCTGTAATATAGGAAATTTCCTTGCCGTCGGTTTCAATAAGCCCATAGCCCGTAATACGAGATCCAGGATCAATACCGAGGATTCTTGTCATAAATTAAGGAGATTTTGCTAAATACCAGGGCATATTTTCTGTCTCTAGCATGCTTATTGTCTACGCTAACTGAGCCAGCGTCTCCTCAGAAAAATCTGCATTACTATATACTTGTTGTACATCATCTAAATCTTCCAAGGATTCAAGCAAATTTAACATTTTCCTTGCCCCCTCTAACTCCAGCAACACTGTAGTTGAAGCATGTTGGGTAATTTCTGCTTGCCTCGGCTTTAGATCAGCGTCTTCAAGCGCTTTTTTAACAACTAAAAAAGCTTCTGGATCTATCAATACCTCTATTGAGCCGTCCTCATGAGTTACCACATCTTCAGCACCTGATTCAATGGCTACTTCCATAATATTCTCTTCAGGGCTTCCCTTAGGGTAACTAATAATTCCTTTCTTGCTGAATAAATAAGCTACTGATCCTTCAGTACTAAGGCTTCCGCCTCCTTTACTAAAAGCATGACGAACCTCAGCTACTGTGCGATTACGATTATCTGTCATGCAATCGACCATTATCGCTACACCATGGGGGCCATAACCTTCATACCGAACTTCCTCATAGGTTATCCCTTCTATATCACCTGTACCCCGTTTGATAGCCCGCTCGACCTTATCTTTAGGCATATTAGCAGCAAGCGCCTTGTCAATAGCGGTACGTAACCTTGGACTAGAAGCTGGATCCCCTCCTTCAAGACGTGAGGCTACTGTGATCTCTCGGATTAATTTAGTAAAAATCTTGCCACGCCTGGCATCTTGAGCCCCTTTACGGTGTTGAATATTGGCCCATTTGCTATGTCCTGCCATAGATATCCTTTTGCTTCTTCACCAGTTAGTTACTATCTAGTTTTAATCCTATACTGGAGTGAGCCACTCCGGATGGGTTTTTCTACGACCATGAACCTGGTCAAAATATAATGTTTGTAAGCGCTCAGTAATAGGCCCTCGGCCACCGCTTCCAATTTTCCGCCCATCCAGCATTCGTATAGGAGTCACTTCTGCCGCCGTCCCCGTGAAAAATGCCTCATCAGCTATATAGACCTCATCTCGAGTAATTCGTTTCTCTCGTAATGAGAATCCCATTTCTTGGGCAAGTTGAACAATCGTATCTCGCGTAATCCCTTCTAAAGCTGAAGTCAGATCCGGAGTATAAAGGACACCGTCACGAATAATAAAGATATTCTCTCCGCTTCCTTCGGCAACATACCCCTCAGAGTCTAATAATAGCGCTTCATCGCAACCCGCCCCTAAAGCCTCCTGCAAAGCCAACATAGAATTTAAGTAATTTCCATTAGCTTTAGCTTTACACATCGTAATATTCACGTGATGCCGAGTATAAGAGGACGTTTTAACCCGAATACCCTTTTCCATGTTTTCAGCGCCTAAATAAGACCCCCAAGACCAAGCCGCTACCATTACATGGACTTGTAAATTATCGGCTCTCAGCCCCATACCCTCTGATCCATAAAAACACATAGGACGAATGTAGGCAGTATCTAAGTTATTCTCCCGTACTACTAATTTCTGAACCTGATTTAGGATCTTTTTATCATAGGGAATTGCCATATTTAAGATATGCGCGGAGCGAAATAAACGCTCAGTGTGCTCCTGTAAGCGGAATATCGCAGTACCCAGTACGCTTTGGTAAGCGCGTACTCCTTCAAAAACACCCATCCCATAATGTAAAGTATGGGTCAATACATGAATCTGCGCCTCACGCCAAGGTACTAGCTTGCCGTCTAACCAGATGACACCATCACGGTCATCCATAGTACTCATTATATTTTATCTCCTTCTCTTAGCTCGAATGTATTATTCATAGTCACCTAAGCTATCTTAGCTTCTAGTAATACAGACCACAAACGCTGAACAGCGTCACGTTCTTTAGCAAATTGTCCTTCTTCTACCCACTCCTCCCGTTCCTGCAAATTAAGTCGGTTAGTGGCCATTCGATAAGCGCAATAAGATTTTATTAACAATGTACTATTTTCCTGTGACATCAATCCGGCTTGCGTAAACCCCTCCAGAGTACGAATATTGTCAGGATATACCAATAAATGTGGATAAGTATGAGCCCAAGCAAGAACCCCATATTGGACTATAAATTCTATATCAACAATACCCCCCTTCCCTTGTTTAAGATCAAAAACCCCTATTCGGCTTTGATCCAGCTGGCTACGCATCTTAGTCCGCATACTACGGACTTCTTCCTGTAATCTAGTTAAATCTCGCTGGCGGACTAAAATTTCTTCTCTCATGGCAGCAAAAGTAATACCAATTTTTTTATCCCCAGCAATAAAACGTGCCCGCACTAACGCCTGATGCTCCCAAGTCCAAGCTTGAGTACGTTGATAATCACAATAGCCCTCTAGGCTACTGACTAATAATCCAGAATCTCCACTCGGGCGGAGACGGGTATCTACTTCATAAAGTTTTCCTAAAGGAGTTAAAGTCTGCAGTATATGAATTAGTCGCTGTCCCAAGCGACTGTAAAATACAATGGGGTGCAATGGTCTGTCACCTTTAGTAAGGGGATCGTTTAGTTTAGCGGTATGCAGAAAAACCACATCCAGATCAGATCCGTACCCTAACTCATATCCACCTAGCTTACCGTAAGCAATAATAGCAAAACCACAATTCTCTAATTCATCTCCACAACTAGGGTGAGGATAACCATGGCGACGCGCCAAATGTTGCCAGCTAAGCTCTAGGGATTTTTGTAGTACTACTTCAGCTAAATACGTCAGGTGATCCCCCACCTTCATTAAAGGTAAAATGCCAGTAATATCAGCCGCTGCTACACGTAAAGACTGCCGCTGGCGAAAGTGACGTAACAATTCCATGTGCTGTTCCAAATCATCCTGAGAAGCAGAGATCAATAATTGCACTAGATCTTCTGTCAGTTGACTATAATTGGGCACTTGATAGAGTGCACGAGGATCTAGTAGATCATCTAGCAATAATGGATAACGAGTAAGCTGGCGAGCAACAAAGGGACTGGCTGCGCATAATTTAACTAATTGAGACAACGCCATAGAATTCTCTATCAGCAAAGCTAAATAAGCTGCTCGTTTTGCTATTGTCTCTAATAATATGAGTACTCGCTGTAAGCATTGTTCAGGCTGATCAGTACTGCCAATAGCCCCCAATAGTAAGGGCATTAACTGAGTCAAACGTCGCTGACCACGGCTATTAAGCGCTCTCACTGTATAAGACTGCCGTAATCTAGCCAGCATTTGTATTACCTTTTCCGGGGAGCAATAACCTGCTGTACTTAAAACTGCCAATATCGCCTCAGATAAATGGCAGGCTAACCAAACTTGAGTCAGATCATTAGGTTGTTCCGTTTGCTTCAAAGCCCCAATATGAGGGGCCGCAAATAATTGCTCAAAATGCTCTTGAACTCGATGTCGATGTCTATTGAGCTGGTATAAAAATCCTTCCCAGTCCTTATAACCCATAGAAAAAGCGAGACGTTCTTGCCCCTCTGCTGAATCAGGTAATATATGGGTTTGCTCATCTCGATAGGCTTGTAACCGGTGCTCAACCCGGCGTAAAAACACATAAGCTGCGCACAGATCTTCCTTAACATAAACAGGAAGGTAATTTCTTTCTGCCAATAGTGTTAAAGTGCGTAGGATTCTTCGATCTTGAAGCGCTACCTCACGCCCCCCTCGAATCAGCTGAAAGGATTGCCCAATAAATTCGATCTCACGAATACCTCCAAGTCCCAATTTAATATTAATATCCGCTTTACTTCCTTGGCGCCGTAGCTCTTGGACAATCAACATCTTCATATCCCGTAAAGCTTCGATAGCCCCAAAGTCTAGGTAGCGGCGGTAAGTAAACAGCTGCAACATGGCGAGTAGACGTTTCCCCGCCAAGTAATCACCTGCTACCACCCGCGCTTTGATCATGGCATACCGCTCCCAATCTCGCCCCTGACTCTGGTAATAGTTTTCCATAGCCTCAAAACTGACTACTAATGGTCCAGAATCACCATCAGGTCGTAATCGCATGTCTACCCGAAACACAAACCCTTCTTCTGTACGCATCTCAAAGCAACGAATGATACATTGCGCTAAACGAGTGAAATATTCTTCATTACTCCGAGTTTTCTCTACCCCCTGAGTCTCTCCGTTTTCTGGATAAGTAAACATAAGGTCAATATCTGAGGAAAGATTAAGTTCCCGAGCGCCCAATTTACCCATTCCAAGAATAACTAATGTCTGCGGCTTTCCAGAGTAAAACCCATAAGGCGTACCCAATTCTTGACTTTGCCAATGGTGCAGACAAGTTAACGCATTATTAAGACAATCTTCTGCTAACTGGGAAAGGTCTCCTAATATTTCCTCAAGGTCAGCCCAACCTGCTAAATCACGCCAAATAATACGAACCATTTCCCGACGACGAAAACGCCGCAATACGGTCATTAATACTGTTTCATTAGTAACGTGAGCAAGCTGTTGTTTGAGGGCTTTAGAATAAAAATCAGGCTCATAGGTTCGAAATAAATCACCGCTTTCTTGTAGATCAAATAACAGCGAAGGCTGGCGAATGCAGCTACTGGCCACAAAATCACTGGCAGCCCATACAGAACATAGCGTTTCTTTAGTCTTTGTTTGCAGCCTTATCTCAGGGCCATTTTGATTTAGGGATTCTTGAAAACGGGCTAAATCCCTTTTAACGCGCCCCTGTAAAAGAGGAGGTAATTCCTGAATTTTTGCTTGCCAATCCATAGACTTTACTCAAAAATCCTAAAATCATTCAAAAACAGGAAGCTTAAAACACAAACTGGCTTCTTAAAAAAAGAGTGCGCCATTTTAAAAGAACCATGACTAAGAATTGGCTAGCAAATGATTATTTACTTCTGATGTAAATAAACCTCTATGGGTACTAAACTTCCTGAATCAAATAGCTGGCTACTTAAGGTTTTTCCTTCAGATATCTCCTGGCTAGATAACTCCTTAACTAATTCAGATTGAGTGGTAGTAGCTAAATTGACACCCTTTGCCGCCGCTAAATTAAACAAAGCATAGGCCACAACCTTATTTTTAGGAACGCCTTGGCCTCTAGAATAGGCAACCCCAAGGTTGTACTGCGCCTTAGCAAGCCCTTGCTCAGCGGCCTTCCGAAACCACTTTACCGCTTGGCTATCATCCTGCGGTACACCATGACCATTAGCATACATGTACCCAAGGAGAGATTGAGCTTTAGCATCTCCTTGCTCAGCCAGCTTCTGGGTAGATTTTACGGTTACGTCCTCTTTACTACCTTCAGCCGTATCAGCCGTATCAGCCGTATTGACCGTATCAGCCGTATTGACCGTATCAGCCGTATTGACCGTATCAGCCGTATTGACCGTAGCCCCTAGGCTATTATTCATTAATAACCCGCTCCCAAAAACAATCAGCAAAAATCCAGCAATACACTTTCTTATCATCATCTATCGCCTATTATTTCAACTATTTTTAACTTTATATCAATCAAGCATCGGATCACTATCTACCGACTGCAACTAGAGTTATCTACATTAAGGGGCATTTGGGATTGCATTCTTTTATTGCCACCCCCATATTAATGGGGTTATCCATCTATAAACAGCAGACGTGAGGTCAGTTTATGCCCAAAACATCAGCCCTAAATGCGATTAAAACGCCTATCTCGCAAGATAGCGCTAAACTGGAAGAAAAAATCCAAACCCTAACTTTACCGATTAAAGGCATGACCTGTGCTAGCTGCTCTAACCGGTTAGAGCGGGTACTAAGTAAGCAATTTGGCATAATCCAGTCTCAAGTCAACTTAGCCTTAGAACAGGCTCATATTCACTTTAACCCTAAATTAATCTCTACCCAAGCAATCTATCAACTGATTACCCAAGCCGGTTTTACTGTACCTATGGAAACGCTAGATTTTAATATTGATGGAATGACTTGTACGGCTTGCACCGTTCGGTTAGAAAAAGTCTTAGATCGCCTATCCGGAGTGAGTAAGGTGGCTATTCATCTAGCCACGGAAAAGGCAATGATAACCGCACCTACTGGGGTACTTAGCTCCGACACGGTTATCACCGCAGTACAACAGGCGGGCTTTACTGCCAAGCCTTTATTAAGCGTAGCAGACAGGGAAGCGCAGGAAAAAGCACAGACCAGTGCTAAAGATCGATATGAACTAAGACAGCTACAGCTTGCTGCCCTTTTAACCTTTCCCTTAACTTTACCCATGCTCATGATGCCTTTTGGTATCCATATTGATTTAGCGCCTTGGATTCAATTTCTATTAGCTACCCCAGTTCAATTCTGGATCGGTCGTCATTTTTATGTAGGGGCTTATAAATCTTTGCGCGGGGGAATAGGTAACATGGATGTACTTGTGTCCCTAGGTACTTCTGCTGCTTGGGGATTAAGTACTTGGAATATTTTGATCTCTAGTAATGATTATTTATACTTTGAAGCCTCAGCAATGGTTATTACCTTAGTTCTACTGGGTAGGCGATTAGAAGGACGGGCAAAGCGTAGCGCAGCCTCTGCAATTCGTGCCCTCATGGCACTACGACCGGCAACAGCTCAGATAGAACGGGCGGGTAAAATTATTACAATTCCGGCTGAACAGGTAGTTACCGATGATATTGTGCTGGTACGACCTGGAGAGCACATTCCCGTTGATGGCGTGATTATTGAGGGAAGTAGCCAGCTTGATGAATCTATGATTACCGGCGAAAGCCTCCCTGTTGCCAGAGGAAAAGGAGAAGCTATTACGGGAGGATCAGTGAATGGAGAGGGGTTATTGCGTATCCAAGCCACCACCGTAGGGGCGGAGTCAACCCTAGCGCGAATCATCCAATTAGTGGAAAATGCTCAGTCCAGTAAAGCTCCAGTACAAAAATTAGTCGATCAAGTGACCCATATTTTTGTTCCCGTAGTCGTCACCATTGCCTTTTTAACCTTTGCCGGTTGGTGGCTACTAGAGGGATCTACAGAAACTGCCTTTAAAGCAGCTATATCGGTACTGGTTATCGCTTGCCCTTGTGCCCTAGGGCTAGCTACCCCCACAGCGCTTATGGTGGGCACAGGCACCGCCGCCCGTCATGGTATTTTAATTCGAGATGCTATTGCTTTAGAGCGCGCGCAAAATAGCGATACGGTAGTTTTCGATAAAACGGGCACTCTTACTGAGGGTCAACCGGCAGTAGATCTTGTCCTCCCAGTAGAAGATAGTGCAGAGACATTACTCCAGCTCGTGGCCTCTGCCCAGCAGGGTAGTGAACATCCTCTAGCTAAGGCAGTGCTGGCTAAAGCTCAGGGGATGGCGCTAAGCCCACCTCAAAATTTTCGTAACTTTCCAGGAAAGGGGTTTAGCACTCAAATTCAGGAACGCACTATTTTAGTGGGTAATCGTCGCTTGATGGAGGAAAATCAGATAGATATCTCTCTTTTACAAGCACAGGCGGCAACATTTGAAAAAACGGGCCATACGATTATCTGGGTCGCTGAGATTAACTCACCATCCCGGCTGCTTGGAATCCTAACCGCTACAGATCCCATTAAAGCAGTAACATCACAAGCCATTTCCTCATTACAATCACGAGGGTTAACCGTAGTGATGCTAACGGGAGATAACTCAGGCGCTGCTCAGGCGGTGGCAGATAAAATAGGCATTAAACAAGTCATTGCTGAAGTCTTACCTGAAGATAAGACCAATCAAATCCAAACATTACAAGCCCAAGGCCGTCGAGTGATTATGGTGGGAGATGGGGTAAATGATGCCCCTGCCTTAGCAACAGCAGATGTAGGTATGGCTATGGGAACGGGCACCGATGTAGCTATGGAAACAGCGGGGATTATTCTGATGCGGGGTGATCCCAGCTTAGTAACTGCTGCTTTATCTATTTCTCGAGCAACCTACCAGAAGATTCGCCAAAACCTGTTCTGGGCTTTCGTATATAACATACTCGCTATACCCTTAGCAGCCTTCGGGATGCTGAATCCCGTAGTTGCTGGCGCTGCTATGGCCATGTCGTCTGTAAGTGTAGTTTCAAATTCCCTGTTGTTGCGCCGATGGCAGCCAAAACTAATTTAAAATCAACGTTAAATTTAATTTTAGAGGAAACCTATCATCATGGAAAAAACTTATAAAGTAGACGGTATGACCTGTAATGGCTGCGCTAAATCCGTTGAAAGGGCTATTACTACGGCAGCAACTACGGCAATCGTTAAAGTTAATCTGGAAAAGAAACAAATTACCGTTACCGGAATTGATGATGATGTACTCATTGCCCAAGCTGTGGAGGCTGCAGGCTTTGATTATGAAGGCCCAGTATTATCTTAACGGATAGGATAATGCAAAAATAATCACTATGGGCAAAAATCAGGGGCCTATTTATTCTGGTAAATAAATGAAAGCTAAAGAATGGCTCCTGATTGTGCTTGTAAGTTTTATTGTTATCACGATGCTAGGAATAATAGTAACACCAGAGATGATACATTCAGCGCAAGTAGCTAACAGTAAAGCTACTATAGATCTTATACCCACTAGCATTGTACCGTTATCTGGTGATCGCATCATCACCAAGCGCTATAAGATCACAATTACATTGCCAACATTGACTGCCGATGAAAAACCTCTGGTCGACGCAATACGCACCGCTGCCGATAACGCTAAGCATGAGTTCTTGCAAGCACTGCCTGATTGGAAACACCTACCCGAGTTTGCCGATCGCCAGTTTGACTTACTAATAGACTTCAAAGTTATCAGCCAAATTGACACTTTTATTAGTATCCTAGAAACGGGTAGCTCAAATACTGGAGGGGCCCATCCAATACCGATCAAAGCCACTTTTGTATACGATCGCAAACTGGGTAAGCTCATCACCTTGGCTGATTTATTTACTAGCTTCAATCCTGCCCTTAGCGCACTAGCTAATTTTGCTCGCAGTACACTCTTAGAAAAATTCCAGATAGAAGCCCCCAAATCAGATGAAGGATCCCTCGAAGCTGTTCAGGAATGGGGATTCCGCATGAGGCAAATGCTGAACGAGGGTACTCAACCCACCGCTGAGAATTATGCCGCATTTATCATACAATCAGCGGCTAACATACAGACTGCTAGCCCTGGGATTATTCTAGTTTTTCCACCCTATCAAATCGCACCGTATGCAAGCGGTACTCAAACCGTTGAGGTTCCAGCTTATATATTTGCTCAATTCCTAAAACCTAATTACTTAAGTAGCTTTGCTATACAGTAGCTTAGCGCAAGGCGCATCTGTTTATTAATTATTTTCTAACATTCCATCCTCAAAACTTAGATATTACGGTATTTCTTAGCTAACCTTCCTACGGTAAGCCCCTGTATAATAATGGAAAATGCTACTATAATATAACAGACGGTAAGCAGTAGTTCACGAGACATGTCAGGTTCTAAGGCAAGGACTAGCGCAATAGAAATACCCCCGCGCAAGCCGCCCCAAGTCATGATTAGCCCTTCCTGCAAGGCAAGAGTAAGAGATTTCTCAAACACGTAAAGAGGAAAAAATACCGAAACATAACGTGCCAGCAATACTATAGGTATGGTTAAAACACCTGCTAATAAGTATTGCAAATTGAATGGAATAATAATGAGTTGCAAACCAATCAGTAAAAAAAGGATAGTGCTAAAAAACAGCTCTAATAGCTCCCAAAATCTATCCACATAATTTTCTGTGGCTTCCGATATATCATTAGTATGAAAGCCTTTATGTCCAACCATTAGTCCAGCAATTGCCATAGCTAAAGCCCCGGAAAAATTCAGCTGGTTAGCCAACCAGTAACCCCCAAGGACTACGGCAAGTGTAATCAATACTTCTATTTGTGGATTATTAATAGATCCCATTAAAAAATGAGCCAGATATCCTAGGCTTAATCCCAGTAAAATACCCCCACCGATCTCCTCAACAAATAATAAACTGATATCAATACTGGTTATCTTCCCACCCCCAAGCTGAGCAACATGGAAGACAGTGAGAAATATAACAATACCCATACCGTCATTGAAAAGACTCTCTCCAACGATTTTTATTTCTAATGATTTAGATATTCTAGCCTTTTTCAGGATTCCTAAAACAGCAATAGGATCAGTAGGTGAGATAAGGGCACCAAACAATAAGCAATGAATAAATGGGATTTTAAAATTTAATAGCTCAAACCCCACAAACATCATTGCCCCTATTAGAAGAGCAGATACAAGAACGCCAACAGTAGCAAACAAAAGCACAGGGCCACGCATTGTTTTCAGAGAATCCCCATCAGTCTGTAAAGCGCCCGCAAACAAAAAAATACTTAAAAATCCGTCAAGCAATACCTCTGTAAAATTTATTTTTGTAACTAACTCTTTTACAAAAACAAAAGGTTCTGGAAAGATACTATTCACTACCAAGATAAGGATAGAGAACACAATGGCAGTCACCATTACCCCAATAGTATCGGGCAATTTCAGGAATCTAGCATTTAGATAACCCAAAATAGCAGTCAATACGACTAAAATAGTAATAATATTAAGTATACTCATCCCCCGATTATCTGATGGTTTTGCTATTTTTTAAAGAATGAGCATGAATTTTGCTACTGGACAGCAAAAAATAGCCAGATCCTCCAACCAAGAATAGGAGAGAATTTCCAGCATACTTCTAAACGTGAGTGAAAATAGCTAAATCCACTTTAAGAATTACATCCAAGCTATGTTATTTTCAGATGCATTATAGTCATTCGTCTGTCATCTAGCTTAGGGATTTTTGTATGGAAGCTCTCCTTGTATCGACTGGTGTCGTCGCCCTCGCCGAAATAGGCGACAAGACACAACTTCTTGCCTTTGTCTTAGCGGCTCGCTTTAAAAAGCCGCTACCAATTATCCTCGGTATTCTCGTTGCCACCATCGTCAACCACGGCCTTGCCGGTGCCTTGGGTGCGTGGATCACCTCTGCAGTGAACCCTGAAATCCTACACTGGATTTTGGGCTTCTCATTTATCGCGATGGCGGCTTGGATCCTGATTCCAGACAGTATGGATGATGAAGAGGCCACCGCCATTAGGAGATTCGGCGTCTTTGGTGCCACTTTGATTACCTTCTTCCTTGCCGAAATGGGCGATAAAACCCAGATCGCCACCGTCGCCCTAACGGCGCACTATGGGACACCGTTACTGGTAGTCATCGGCACGACAATCGGCATGCTTGTTGCGGACGTTCCCGCCGTATTCATGGGCGATAAACTGGGCTCCAAAATCCCGATGAAGCTGGTGCGTACGGTTGCTGCCACCGCATTTACTATCCTTGGCGCGGTGACATTGTGGAGTGCGTGGGGCGGATTAAAACTTTGAGTCTCACCTCTCACCTACGTGTGTCGGTGCTGATGGTGAATATCTGGATAGTGAGGATGACTGTGTGTAATGGGCGTATGCGCATGCTCATGCGTGTGTGGCTCATTCCCATCCCAAGAAAAGTCGTGAGTATGCCGATGATGCGAGTCATGCACGTGGGGGTGTGTGTGCGTGATGGGTACATGCATGTGCATATGCTCATGACGCTCGGTTAAATGAAGCCAAACACCTATAGCCATCAGCAACACGGCAGCCCAAAACATCCAAGATGTGGGCTCACCGAAAGCCAAGATTGCAATAGCAGCGCCAATGAACGGTGCAGTAGAGAAGTACGCGCCAGTGCGCGCTGTTCCCAGTCCGCGCAAGGCAAGGACGAACAATACCAAGCTCACGCCGTAGCCCAGAAAGCCAACCACCATCGCCATCCCTATGAACGGGGCAGTAGGCCAATTGACGCCAATCCACAGTGCGATTCCGACATTCACAACGCCCGCCATCAGGCCCTTGGTACCGGCAACAAAGAGGGCATCGGTGGCCGACACTTTACGGGTGAAGTTGTTATCAAGCGCCCAGCACAAACAAGCGGCGGCTACCAAAGAACTGCCCCAATTGAGAGAGGCAACATCTGATGATCCCGGTAGCGCTAGCAGCAACGCGCTCAGCACAATAAGTATCATGCCAAGAACGATACGGCCATCAGCATTCTCATGGAATACAACCCAAGCCAAAACTGCTGTGAGCACTGCTTCCAAGTTAAGCAGCAAAGAAGCCGTCGATGCGGGCGTAAATGTAAGCCCCAACATCAAGGCCAAAGGCCCTAACACCCCACCAAATCCGATGGCAAGTAGCAGCCATAACCACTCGGCTCGTGGCATTGTCGGGATACACCAACTGCGATCACGCGCTAGCCTCGCCAGCCCTAGGCCAATTCCACTGCCAAGATACAGCAGGCCAGCCAGCAAAACGGGGGGAGTATCATGTAGCAGCGCTTTTGCAAGCGGAGTACTGGCACCAAACAATGCAGCAGCCCCCAGAGCCGCGTAGATGGCAGAAGACCAGAAAATACGAGTTTTCATAATAATGTATCCCCTACATCTATATATATTGCCATGAGCCATACCGTCCAAGGAAAAGCTAAATTACTAGCATGCGTACGTCGCATCCGCAACCAAGTAGAAGCCATTGAGCGGGCACTAGATGCTGAGCAGGGTTGCGCTGAAGTAGCTGCATCAGACTGCCGCCGTAGGTGGTACTGCACAGAGCCTGATGGCCAAAGCCATTAAAAACTACGTTGCTAGTACTGCTTCTAGAGATAATTTTTTTAACCTCCCAAAATATAAAGTAAAATACTTTTTAATTTGCTCGCTGCTATCTTCGTCTATTAATCATTCTACCTTTCTTGGACTATCTCACTGGCATGAATAATGAGAAAAAAGGGCTGATGCTGGGCCTAATAGCCGTAATAGGATTTGGATTAACCTTACCTGTTACCCGCTTAGTGGTAGTTTATCTTGATCCTATCTTTATTAGTTCAGGACGGGCAGTGATTGCCGCCACAATTGCAGGATTATGGCTACTACTTACAAAGGAAATAATTCCTAGTAAAAAACAGATTTTACAGCTTATTATTGTTGCGCTCGGGGTAGTGATTGGTTTTCCTATTTTATCTGCTTGGGCTATGAAGACTGTTCCTGCCTCCCATGGCGGTGTCGTACTAGGTATTCAACCATTAATTACAGCAACTGTTGGAGCCAAGATAGGAAAAGAACAACCTTCATTGGGTTTTTGGCTCTCAAGCATATTAGGGGCTACCTTAGTAATAAGTTACGTTTTTTTACAAGAGGTAGGGAATCTCTTATGGGGAGATATTGCCCTGCTAGGTGCGGCGATTGCTGCGGCAATCGGTTATGCGGTAGGGGGGATACTAGCTAGAGAAATAGGAGGCTGGAATGTAATTTGTTGGGCACTGGTACTTTCACTGCCCATTATACTCGTTCCATCAATAGTCACTGCTCCAGAAGAAATTTATAAGCTACCCATTAATATATGGGTCAGTTTTCTATATCTAGCATTGGTATCGCAATTATTTGCGCTTTTTTTCTGGAATAAAAGCTTAGCCCTTGGTGGCGTTGCTCGTGTCAGCCAAACACTATTAATTCAACCATTTATTACCATTGCTGCCTCACAAATACTTATTGGAGAAGAAATAAACACCACCACTGTTATCTTTGCCTGGCTAGTAGTCACTACAGTAGCAATCAGCCGAAGAATGCCTATTTACGAAAATAAAAATGCAACTAACATCAATAGTAATTAGCGTAAAATTAACTATGGCTTGTAAATTATTCTCACTTAGAGATGTATCTGAAGATGAAGCCGAAGAAATTCGGGAATTACTGAATAAAAATGAAATAAACTATTATGAAACTCCTTCCAGCATATGGGGAATATCGACGGCAGCTATCTATTTAAAAAATGAGCATCTACTAGAAAAAGCAAATTTACTCATTACAAGATACCAAACGGAGAAGGCTTATAAAGCAAGAAAAGAACATGAAAAATTAAAAAGGGAAGGAAAAACTGAAACTATTATTGATAGAATTAAAAAAGATCCTATTAAAATAATATCCCATCTAATGTTAATTATTATAATACTTTATTTATCTATCAAGCCCTTCATAAGCCTTGGAAACTAGCAAGCAGGCGTAGAGATCGTCAGCCTACCATACTTCTATCTGTCTTATATCTCCTGTCAGAAAAACCGACTATTGTACTTAGAATAATCATTAGCAAAACAATGGCTTTATCAACAAAAACATCCGACTACCCAAGCATAGATATTTTCTTGCCTACATTGCAATTGGGCAATCGGAGTATCTATTTTAAGATATAAGTGAGCTATGCTTTTTTATTTTTTATCTTCGCTAAAATTTGTAATCTAAAATGATAAAGCACATAACCAAGTATAGAAAGTATTAAAACTCCTAAAACTATATTTGATATCCGTCGCGCTAATGGAATCTCCTTTTCTATTCCCACTCGCACCGGAATAGTGAGCTCCTCCCCTCCTATAGTTAAAATAGCCGCATATAAACCTTTTTGATCAAACGTCACCTGAGTTTCCACCAGACCTGTACGATATTTCTTCTCTGGGACATCTATTAATGTGCGTACTTCTGTTATGGAATCTGGTTCCTCACCTGCTTCCACCTCCACAATCCGAAGAGCAACAAGTCGATTCCTAGTATATTTGTCAACAAGATCAATTGTGATATAGGTAACACCTGCTATAGGTAGATCATGGCAAAAACGCTGAAATGCTGATCTTACTTCCCCTTCTTTTTCTTTTTCTTTCTCCATCGTCCCTGCTGCTGGCTGGTAGGCAGTAAAATGAACGACATACCCTTTATCCGTTGTAACGCAAGGTAGTCCTATGTAACCGGGCTGCTGCGTTTGGCTACTTCCTTGTGCCCAAGCATGAGATATACAGAAAAGAGCAGTTATGGTAAGAAAAAAAGCATTCTGTGATAATTTTTTCATTATTCTCTTTCCTCTCTAACCTACCGACCTCTTTAAATAAGCAGGAAAGCAGGTGGATCCTTTCTGGATTAGGCAATAATTAGGCCTCATCATCGTGATAAAACTATCTATTAATATATTTTTAACTTTTAAGTATATAGCTAATATTTGCCCACTTATCTATTATTTATTACTAATCCATAGATAACATTAATTTGCTACTATCTTGCGCATAGTGTGCTAAAAATTTAAAAATCTTACTAAACACTCTCTTAATAATAAGTCAGATTTTTTTAAGGCACCATATTAATTATTCCCACTCATTAGCGTAATTATTAATTACTCGCATGTAATATAAAAAAGCTAATAATATGAAAAGGAGTTGAGGAAATTTAGCATAAGGCTACGCAGAAAAACGTAATAAATAACACAACTATATCCCTTTTTCAGAGATTAAACCATCAAGGATCTTTAGAGATCAGAATAGGGTTTTGCTTAGTTATATTCTCTCTAGATTCACATCGGTGCGTCCCTGAGGATTGCTTTAGCGATAATAATATTTGCTCGTGCATTCCAATGTGCATCATAAGGGCCAACTCGCATTTCTAGCCTAGTTGAATCCGAATATTGTTTTAAATCTTGAAAAGGATGAATTACTGCAATACCCGTTGCAATTGCCTGTTTATACATTGACTCCAGTGCAGGACTAATAAACTCTTCGCTACGATTAAGATTTCCAACTTGTGGATCAAGTACAATACCTGCTTTTATCGAGCTAAAACTTGTGAGATCTTGGAAAAATCGTTTAACCACTTGAGTTTCAGCCGACGAGAGAGGTGAGGGCCTATCATCTATTACTGTAGTGACATTAGCTCCCATATTTAGGGTAGAAAAAGGGTTAATAATCTTGGTTAAAGTTCCAGCTGATAACCTTAATACACCGAAAAAATACTGCAAGATAGCGGAGTGTGCAAGAAGATCTCGCAGAGCGCTATGAGCCAGCTTCTTCTTGTGAAAGAGTTCACCGTTTTTATCCAGACAGACATCTGTATAGGAAGCATGCTCACAAAGACTTTGGTGAACATCGGCGCGTTCAACAACAATCCAAAACTTTCTAATACCTAGCGTATCATATGCAAACCTAACTCGTTCAAGATAGTCAAACAAGCTGCTACCCGGAATCCCTAATGAAAAAACAGGGACACCATTACGTTCATTTTCAAGCTTTGCTGCCAAGCGATCTGATGGAGCAAGCATTGATTGCTCAACTAGGCTATCTCCTATCAGTGCAACAGCCCCCAATGAAGATGAAAATGACCGATTAGGAATAAACCCAAATTCGTTCGAGCGTTGTCGTTGAGGATTAAGAAAGTCCCACCCAGTAGCACTCTGAAACTCAAAGTTTGGTGGATAGGTCGTTATAAACGGATCAATGTATTGCCCCATATGAGTAGCTGTTGGCGTTGGTAAAACACGCAGCACCAGCTCCATAGCAATGAGTGAAACTAGCGATCCGAGGGCTAAGGGTAAAATTTTATGAAACATTAAAAGCTAAAATAAATAAATGGGCTTATACTGGCACGCAGCTCGTTAATAATGATTAGCGCTATTACCATAGTAGTCGCTGCCCCAGTACTGAACCAAGCAATCCATTGAGATTGGATGCAAACCTTAAGTAGTCGATCAAATAACATATTTGAATTTACTGGCAGCACTGCAATTAAACTCCATACCAGAATTAACCAAACACCACGAGATGTGCTTAATCCAGCATTAAACAAAACCTTTGGGAAAGAGTCGGCATCTACAATTGAGAACATGGCTGATAATATAATGCTAGCCGACGTGAAATCAGTAGCGCGAAAAAAGACCCAAGCTACAATAACAGCAAACATCGTCATTAACCAAGCCGCCAATGTAATAAAAGAGCGGGGCACTAGAAAAGCAAGATATCGGGTAAACGCGTTACCAACACTATGGTGCATTACTAAGTAAAGTCCATGCGCTCCTCCCCAAACTACAAATGTCCAGCTCGCGCCATGCCAAAGACCGCCAAGAAGCATCGTTACCATAAGATTAATGATACGTCGCAACTCTCCACGCCGATTACCCCCAAGTGAAATATATAAATAATCACGCAAAAAAGCAGATAAAGTCATATGCCAACGACGCCAAAATTCGGAAATATTGGTAGCACGATAAGGTGAAGCAAAATTGAAGGGTAGCCGAATTCCAAAAATCATCGATAAACCCACAGCCATATCAGAATAACCTGAAAAATCAAAATAAAGCTGTAACGTATAAGCAACCGCCCCTATCCAAGCCTCAGGCATAGTTGGCAAATGACTAGCCGCTGTAGCATCAAATACCGCATCAGCATAGGGAGCAATACCATCTGCCAGTATAATTTTTTTAATTAAGCCTAATGCAAATAACCCAAGCCCAGCAGCTATTTTTGCTATTTGAGGACGATAGATTTCAAGGCTTGCAAACTGAGGCATCATCTGGGCATGGTGCAGAATTGGCCCAGCAATTAAATGTGGAAAATAGGTAACAAACAATAAATAATGGATGAAACGATACTCGCGTGTTCCCTTTGTATACGTATCAACCAGAAAGGCTATCTGTGTAAAAGTAAAGAATGAAATTCCAATGGGCAAAATTACATCGATTTCGGACAAATTTAAATTGCTAATTGCCCGTAGTGTATCCAGCAAAAAATTTGCATATTTAAACCAAGACAGTAAGCTAAGATTAAAGATTAAGCCAAAAATCAATGCAATACGTGCAGATATTCCGCTGGAATTACTATCCTTGTCACGTAATCTGCCAATGACAACCCCAAACCCGTAGTTAACTACAATTGATACTAGCAATAATACAATGTATTTCGGCATCCAATAGCCGTAGAAACATATGGAGGCCAGCCCAAGCCAAGCCGATGCTGCCCGCGGATAGCGACCAAATATAAAGAAACCTGTTGCAACAATGGGCAGATATAGAAAAGAAAATAAGGCGGATGTAAAAAGCACAGCAAGAGGTAAGAAAGTTTAAGCTATTTCTGAAACTATTTGAAATTATTCGCGCTAGAGCTTATCTTAAATCAATCTAAGTAACAAAATTTCCATTCTTAAAGCGTCTTTACTAACGCAGCCCTATCTAGAGATCTGATTGTGAGTAACAAGGGTATCAACCAGTTTATCTTTTTCAATACGCCAAGACACTAAATAAACATGTAGCAATTCCAAAGATTGATATAGCATAATCATAGATATCAAATTTTTTCTTGCTATCGTATAAATCATAAGTATTGTTTTCTAAGTAAATACCCCGTAATTATCAGTACTCTAGCGAAAAATATCCTTATTCACCGCTTTTTTGACCGCCTCCTGTTTCGTGACGACATTACGGCGGATTAGATCCAACAAACATTGATCTAGGGTTTGCATACCTACACTCTGCCCCGTTTGAATAGCAGAGTACATTTGAGGGATCTTGTCCTCACGAATAAGATTACGAATGGCGGGCGTACCTACCATAATCTCATGGGCAGCTACTCGACCCCCACCTGCCTTTTTAAGTAGAGTTTGAGAGATAACCGCTCGCAGGGACTCAGAAAGCATAGAACGTACCATAGCCTTCTCCGTAGCTGGAAAAACATCAATAATACGATCAATCGTCTTTGCTGCTGAACTGGTATGTAAAGTACCAAAAACTAGATGACCTGTCTCTGCCGCTGTTAAAGCTAAGCGAATGGTTTCTAGATCTCGCATTTCACCTACTAAGATAATATCAGGATCTTCCCGTAAGGCTGAACGTAACGCTTCATTAAAACCATAAGTATCTCGATGTATTTCTCTTTGATTAATAAGGCTCTTTTTGCTCTCATGCACAAACTCAATAGGATCTTCAATAGTCAAAATATGCGCAAAATCATTCTCATTTTTATAATTAATCATAGCCGCTAGGGTAGTGGATTTCCCAGAACCTGTTGG
The DNA here is from genome assembly GCF_002356115.1 of Candidatus Nitrosoglobus terrae. Taxonomy (NCBI): domain Bacteria; kingdom Pseudomonadati; phylum Pseudomonadota; class Gammaproteobacteria; order Chromatiales; family Chromatiaceae; genus Candidatus Nitrosoglobus; species Candidatus Nitrosoglobus terrae. The sequence goes on along the minus strand of NZ_AP014836.1, from coordinate 71,678 downwards.
CCCTGTTACTAATACAATTCCCCGAGAATTATTAGCAATATCCTTAAATCCGGAGGGAGCATTAAGTTCTTCTAAAGTTAATACTTTGGAAGGAATAGTGCGGAACACCGCGGCCAATCCGCGATTCTGGGTAAATACATTAGTCCGAAAACGAGCCAATCCAGGGATTTCAAAGGAAAAATCAGTTTCAAGGAATTCCTCGAAACTCTTACGTTGCTTATCATTCATGATACTGTAGATAGTGCTATGAATTTCTTTATGATCCAGAGCCGGTAAGTCGATCCGATGTATCTCACCATCTACCCGAAGCATTGGCGGAAGCCCCGCAGAGAGGTGTAAGTCGGAAGCAGAATTTTTCACACTAAAAGCCAGTAACGCAGTGATATCCATAAATTTATTCAATAATTTTTAAGGTATTTGGAGAATGGTCAGTTTTTCATTAGCAATATCGGTTAAACTTAACCAAACTAAAGTTATTCTGTTAGCTAGGAGGTAGCAAATAAAATATGGCACTGATTGAACAACAACTAGCACAAGTCCGCGCTAGAATTACTCAAGCTGAACAACGCTTTAGCCGCCCTGCAGGGAGCGTTACGCTGATAGCTGCCACTAAAACCTGCTCGGTAGATGCAATTCGTACGGCAGCCGCTTCTGGATTGCGATCTTTCGGTGAAAATTATCTGCAAGAAGCACTACCAAAAATTAGAGAACTGGAATCAGAACACTACGAATGGCATTTTATTGGCCCTATCCAATCAAATAAGACTCGCGATATTGCCACTCACTTTGATTGGGTACATAGCGTTGATCGCTTAAAGATTGCCCAGCGCCTTAGCGATCAACGGCCACCGGAACTAGGGGATCTTAATATATGCTTGCAAGTTAATATTAGCGATGAAGATTCCAAATCCGGCGTTATGCCTGAAGATCTTCCTAAGCTGGCACAAGAGATAGCCGAAATACCTCGACTCTCATTACGAGGATTAATGACTGTACCCGCCATTACCTCTGATTTTGAAGAACAACGCCAACCATTTCGAGCTTTATATCAGCTATGGATCGAGCTTCGCCAGATGGGACTAGCACTAGATATCCTGTCCATCGGAATGTCAGATGATTTGGAAGCTGCTATTGCTGAAGGCGCTACGTTAGTTCGCATCGGCACCGCCATCTTTGGCTCTCGACCACAAAAACCCCTTAAACCACAACAGCCCTTTTAATATTCTGTACCATTTCTGGATTTGAACATGAAGCTAAAAAATCAAGCCACAAATAAGCAAGCCCTTGCCTTTATCGGGGGGGGTCACATGGCCACTAGCCTTATTGGTGGCTTAATTGCTAATGGCTATGATGCCCAAGCTATTTGGGTTGCCGATCCTGATCAAAGTAAACTAGATAGGCTCTATCACCATTTTGGTATTAATACCACTTTGGATAATTTTCAAGCAGCCCAGAAAGCGGAGGTAGTTGTTCTAGCAGTTAAGCCACAACAGATAAAAACCGCGAGTATCGCCCTAAAACAACTAGCTACGCCAAGTCAGCCGTTGTGGATAAGCATCGCCGCCGGGATTCGAATTTCCGATTTAGAATATTGGCTTGGATGCTCAGCGCCCATTCTTCGCGCAATGCCCAATACACCCGCATTAGTTCAAGCGGGCGCCACAGCCTTGTTTGCTAGCCCTCAGACTACTTCCCAACAGCGACAGCTAGCCGAGTCTATATTACGAGCCGTAGGGATGACTTTATGGCTTAGCAGCGAACATTTAATGGAAGCTGTGACTGCGCTATCAGGTGGTGGACCTGCTTATTTTTTTCTGGTAATGGAAGCCATGGAAAAAGCGGCTATCCATTTAGGACTTGATCCAGATAGCGCCCGCTTATTAACCCTTGAAACCGCATTAGGAGCCGCTAAAATGGCATTAGAAAGTAAGGAGGATACTACCAGTCTACGGCGGCAGGTTACCTCACCGGGTGGGACTACCGAACGTGCTATTGCTACTTTAGAGAAATTTGGTATCCACCAAGCTTTTGCTGATGCATTGGAAGCTGCCCGTAATCGTACCCAAGAACTTGCCAAGGAGCTTGGAGCTACTCATGACCGGTGATTATTTTATTAATCCTTTAGTGTTTATTATTAATACGTTATTTAATTTTTACATCCTCGTATTAATGTTGCGCCTGATTCTACAATGGGTACGCGCTAATTTTTATAACCCAGTAGCAAAGTTTTTAGTTACTATCACCCAGCCACTACTTCACCCTTTGCGTCGTTCCCTACCTCCTATTGGTAACCTTGATACTGCCTCTATTGTCTTACTCTTAGCCCTTACCATAGTTAAACTGACTATTGTCTCAAGCTTAATATCAAGTACGCCTTCATTACCTTTATTACTTTTGGCAAGTATGGGCGATCTAATCGGTTTGGTATTTGAGGTTTTCAAGATTTCTATTATCATTCAGGCCATCTTAAGCTGGGTAGCCCCAGCCCCAGCAGCTTATAATCCTATCACTACCCTTCTATATAGCCTTAATGAGCCACTATTACGCCCTGCTCGAAATGTAATCCCTCTCATGGGAGGCTTAGATCTGTCACCGCTTGTCGTTTTGCTAGGTTTACAAGTAGTCTCTATGTTTATCGAGCCTTTATTTCCTCACCTTATCTGAGATTTTAATGGCTAATTCTTGGTATTTATGGGATCAGGATTCTCTGATTATTCAGGTACGACTCCAGCCAAGAGCTAGCCGTGATGAAATCATTGGCCTCTATAAAGATCAGTTAAAAATAAGAATTACTACCCCTCCAATAGCAGGAAAAGCTAATGCCTATTTAATCCAATTTTTAGCTAAATTTTTCCATACCAATAAAGATAGAATCCATCTACTTTCCGGGGCTACAAGCCAAAATAAACGTATACGAATTAAAAACCCAGATAAATTACTGCTCAATACGGTTTTGCAAAAAGCAAATATTAAATTATAAACCCCTAAATTTTTAGCAGCTTAGGCCGAAGATGACGTAATAAAAGCAATCCCGGAATTGCAATTAAGGCACAAAAAGAGAAAAATGATACCCAGCCAAAGCTTTTAGCAAAAAAACCCGCTGGTGCAGCGATGATAGCGCGGGGAATACCCATTAAGCTAGAAAGTAAGGCGTATTGGGTAGCTGTAAACTTCTTATTGGTTAAACTTGCCATAAATGCTACATAAGCAGCTGTTCCCATTCCTCCAGTTAAATTTTCAAAAGCAATCACCAAAGCAAGACCCAGCAAACTGTAACCATAACTCCCTAGCACGGCAAAACCTACCGTTGAAACTGCCTGCAAGATACCAAACAGCCATAATGACCGATAAATACCCATCCGTAGCATCAAAATTCCGCCAAGTAGACTGCCACAAACCGTAGCCCCAAACCCAAACCCTTTAGCAATCATACCGATTTCAGTGGTGGAGTAACCTAAATCTAGGTAAAAAGGAATAGTCATATGACTTGCCATCGCATCCCCAATCTTATAAAACAGAATAAAAAATAGAATCAGTACCGCATTTTGGCGTTGAAAATACTCTAGGAAAGGATCTACTATAGCTTCTCGTATGGTTCTCGGTGTATCGATAAAAGTTTTAGGTTCTGGCGCTAGTAATGTGGTTATTACACCAACCAGCATGATGAGTGCCATCAACTCGTAAATCTGAGGGAAAGATAAATAATCAGCCAATATAAGCCCCCCACCAGAGGCCAACAGCATACCTAATCGATAACCATTCACATACAGGGCAGAACCTAAACCTAGTTCATGATCAGTTAAAATTTCTCGGCGATAAGCATCAATAACAATATCTTGTACTGCTGAGAAAAAGGTAACCAACAAAGCAGCTCCAGCAACATTGATAGGGCTAACGGCGGGTTTTGTAAACCCTAGCCCGACTAACGCTAAAATAAGACCTATCTGTGCCCATAATAGCCAGCCGCGACGCCGACCCAAACGACCCAACTGATAACGATCTAAAAAAGGAGCCCAAAAAAATTTTAAGGTATAAGGCAGCCCTACTAAAGCAAATAAACCAATGGTAGTCAGATCAACACCTTCCTGCTGCATCCAAGCCTGTAATACAGAGCTTGTAAGTAAAAGAGGTAGCCCACTGGAAAAACCCATAAAGAAGGCTACAATCATATGTTTTGAAAAGATAACAAGTAGGTATTTCCGCCACGTTCTAGCCAAAAAAAAATCTCCAATATTAGAAGCCATTCGTTATAAGAAAGAATTATAATTCCATCGACCATAAACTGATCATGATTGCTTAGTGATTTATAGACTAAACTAGATAGGTTTTTAGTTTAATACGTGAGAAAAACTATGAGTTCAAGATTATTTTATATAGTAATTACTGCCATACTGAGCCTAGTTATTGGCTCTATTAGCTTTGCTGTCGAAGGACCCGCATTAGATAAGCTTAGAACTATTGCTGATAGGGCAGGCAAAGGAGATCCAGCAGCACAATCTGCTTTTGGATTCTTGTATCAACAAGGACTTGGTGTACCTCAGGATTATACGAGAGCTCGCCAATGGTATCAGAAAGCTGCAATGCAAGGCGATACAGAGGCACAGGTTAGGCTTGGATCTTTATACCAATATGGTTTTGGTGTACGTCAAGATTACGCTATAGCTCGCCAATGGTATCAGAAAGCAGCGATACAAGGTGATGCAAATGCACAAATCAAGCTTGGATTTTTATACCAAGAAGGCTTTGGTGTACGCCAAGATCACGCAAAAGCTAATCAATGGTACGAAAAAGCAGCCGCCCAAGGTGATGCAAATCTACAATCTGAAGTCGGGCTTTTATATGAACTTCGCCAAGATTTTGTAAAAGCCCGCCACTGGTATGAGAAAGCAGCTGCACAAGGTGATGCAAAAGCGCAAGCTAAGCTTGGATCTTTATATCAGTACGGCCTTGGAGGAGTACGTCAGAATTACACGAAAGCTAAGGAGGAATATGGACTCGCTTGTGATAGAGGTGAGCAGACAGGATGTGATAAATACCGCGAACTAAATGAGAATGAGTTTTAAGAGTCCTTTAGGGAGATCGGTACGAGTAAGTACCGATTTCCCAAGGATATGAGTACCGCTAAAAATAAACGCGCCACCTTCTTGTTATCAGTGGTAGTAATTTCATAAAGTTTCCAAGAAATGACATTCGTTAAGAGCACCCATTTTATCTCTGACTGTATCCTATAAGTAATGATTTGAGCTTCTTCATTCCCTTGAAGCTTTGAATTAATACGTTTAGCCTCAATAACGATAGCATCGCCTTCCCCAACTGAAAGGATATAATCTGCTCTTTCTCTTCCATTTTTATTATTATTTATCTGTGGTTCATCCGGTGTTTCTTCTATTCTATAACCTAGAGCATCCTCTAGCAGGCGATTTAGAATCCTCCGAGTACTAGCCCCATTCCAGTTCTCCTCAAAAGCACGTTTAATGATAGGTAACTGAGCTTCAAATTTCTCTCTAATAACAATTCTTTGCTCATCTATCACTTCCTGCGGAAATTGCCGTGCCAGTTTCTCTTGAAGTTCTTGAAGCGCTATTTCATTTTCTTTTAAATCACCTTCCTTAATCTCAGCACCAAAATGCTCAGCAAGGGCTCTCTGGCCACCAACAAACCCTTGGCTAACAGCTCTGAATTTCAACCCTTGCTCATGTCGGTAGATTTCCCCTAATATTAGTGCAGCTTCATTTTCAATATTATCAATCAGCTGATGCTGATATTGAGCGAGAATGTTGTTATTACATACTATACGTAGGGTAAGAGATTCTAAAATATCCTTTAAACTTTGATGAGAATTATTCATAGCCAAGTAAAAAACAGTTTTTGTATCTCTTCTTACTTTAGTTAACTGAACTAAAACACAGCTTACATTGGCTATATCGCCTTAATATTCATAATCTTAAGTAAAAAAATATAATGAAAAACTATCAAATTGAGTTCATTACATTTGCACTCAAAAAAGGAGTCCTACGCTTTGGGGAATTTACCTTAAAATCAGACCGAATTAGCCCTTATTTTTTCAACAGCGGGCTATTTAACAGTGGTGATAGCCTAGGGCATCTAGGCCGTTTTTATGCTCAGGCAATCTCTGCATCAGGGATCAAGTTCGACATATTATTTGGGCCAGCCTATAAAGGTATTCCTTTAGCGGCAGCAACAGCTATTGCACTGGCAGAACTATATGGGCAGGATATTGAATATGCTTTTAATCGCAAAGAAATTAAAGATCATGGTGAGGGAGGTAATATCGTAGGCGCTTCGCTTCGCGGTAACCGAGTACTCATTATCGATGATGTGATTTCTGCCGGCACCTCAGCACGAGAATCCCTAACAATTATACACGCTGCTAACGCTACCCCTGCTGGTGTAGTTATCTCGCTAGATCGTCAAGAAATAGGGCAAGGAAAACAGTCTGCAGCTCAAGAAGTTACAGCACAATATAATATTCCTGTAACCAGTATTGCCCGCCTAGAACATCTTATTGAATATTTGGAAAAAGATCCGATGATGGAATATCAACTTCATCAAATGCGCGCTTATCGTAAGCGATATGGAGCAAAATCCTAGCCAATAATCAGCTTAAGACCCACTAGCAAGGTAACGGTCTCAAAGCCTCTTTTAATCCAGCGACTACCTTTTACAAGAGCAAGATGGGCACCTAAATAGCCTCCAAGCAGAGAACCAATAAGCAAGGCGGGCAGCCAAGACCACTGAATATTCCCTAACCAACCCAGTGTTAAAGCACCAATACTATTCCAAAATAAACCCACTAACACTAATGTATAGGCTCCAGCTTGCTTATAGTCCAACCCAAACCATCTCACTAGCCATAAAGTGGCAAACAAACCGGTACCCGAGGATAAAGCCCCATTTAATAGGCCAATTAGAAATAAAATACTGCCACCGATTAAATACCCGCACCAGTGACGGTTTAAAGTTTGATGAACTTGCCCTAACCCTGGTTTAAGTAAGGAGTAAATGCCTAGGCTTAAAGTTAAGCCCCCTAGTGCTAACTCCGCAGTACGATCAGGGATATTAAGGATTACATTTGCCCCCAAAACGACTCCAGGTAAACCACAGGCAAGAACAAAAAAAGCAAAGGAACGATCTAAAGCATTATTCCTGAGATACCGTAAAGTTGCGCCTGCTCCTAAGGCCACTGTGGCAACTTTATGGGTAGCTAAAGCAATACTAAAGGGTAATCCTAAAAAAATAAGCGCTGGTAATTGTACTAATCCTGCTCCACCGCCGCTAAAGGCTGAAAATAAATTAGCCAGCAGGGAAATAAGAAATAAAATACCTTGATCAAATAAATACATGCGTACTTGGAATCAAAATCAAAAACAGCTTGATTTAAATTCCACAGGATATCAGGAATTAAATATTACCATGAATAAACGTACCTACCCCTTGATCGGTAAAAAGCTCTAGTAGTACCGCATGCTCAACTCGACCATCAATAATATGGACTGATTTTACACCACCTCCTACCGCCTCAAGAGCGCATTGCACTTTAGGTAGCATTCCCCCTGAGATGGTTCCATCAGCAATTAGGCTTTGTGCCTGCCCAGCAGTAAGACCTGTAAGCAATTCTCCATTTTTATCTAACAGGCCTAAGATATTGGTGAGTAAAATTAATTTTTCTGCTCGTAAAGCCTCTGCTATTTTTCCAGCGACAAGATCAGCATTAATATTATAAGAATAACCATCTTCCCCCATTCCAACCGGAGCAATAACCGGAATAAATCCACCTTGAATAAGCGTATCTACAACACGAGTATTAATCTGCTTTACTTTACCCACATAGCCTAAATCAACAAACTCTGCATTATCTATCGCAAAATTAATCGTATCTCGCCTTAGATGCAGTTTTTCAGCTTGAATCAAGGCGCCATCTTTTCCCGTAAGGCCAACAGCCCGTCCCTCCTGTTGATTGATAAGATTTACAATTTCTTTATTAACTTGACCGCCAAGCACCATCTCCACCACATCCATGGTTTCTTTATCCGTTACTCGCATCCCTTGAATAAATTCGCTCTGCTTACCTATACGCGCTAGCAAGCGCCCGATTTGTGGCCCTCCACCATGAACCACAACCGGATTAATGCCCACTAACTTCATCAAGACCACATCCCGAGAAAAACCACTTTTAAGATCATCATCAACCATGGCATTACCACCATATTTAATGACCACTGTTTTTCCTACGAAACGCTGAATATAAGGAAGTGCCTCGGTAAGTACCTGAGCAATATGCATGGCACGATCAGGCGTTAAAATCATCAGTATTTAAGCGCTTATAAACTTTAAAGATTTGCTTAAAAAGGAAATACTAAACTTGAATCGACTTTCAACATTAAATGTCTAAAATTCTCTTTAATCCGCTCTAGCGCTAAAACGTTATCAGCTTCAAAACGTAAAACTAAACAAGGAGTGGTATTAGAGGAACGAACTAACCCCCAGCCATCCTCAAAATCTACTCGTAATCCATCAATAGAGGTTATTTCAGCCTGTGGAAACTCCGCTTGGTTTAGTAACCTCTCCATAAATTGGAAATGATCCCCCTCAGCCATTTCTATTCGCAATTCTGGTGTACTCACGGCATCAGGCAAAGAAGCAAATACTTCTTTAGCGCTTCGAGGATCAGCGGCTAAAATCTCTAGTAAGCGAGCTCCGGTATACAGTGCATCATCAAAACCAAACCAGCGCTCTTTAAAAAAGATATGGCCACTCATCTCTCCAGCCAAAAGTGCACCTGTTTCCTTCATCTTGGCTTTAATCAAAGAATGACCTGTTTTATACATGATCGATCTCCCACCATGCTGGGTAATAATCCGATCTAAATGACGAGAACATTTAATATCGTACAGAATAGTTGCCTTAGGATGCCGAGAAAGAATATCAATTGCATACAGCATTAGTTGACGATCTGGCCAAATGATCCGCCCCTCAGAGTCAACTACGCCTAGACGATCTCCATCACCATCGAAGGCTAACCCTAAATCAGCTTTCGTTGCTTTGACTTTACCAATCAGATCTTCCAAATTTTCTGGCTGGCTAGGATCAGGATGGTGATTAGGAAAGTGCCCGTTAATCTCGCAATATAATTCTATAACTTCATTTCCTAATGCCCGTAACAACTGCGGAACCACTTCTCCCGCAGCGCCATTGCCGCAGTCCACCACAACCTTTAAAGGTCGAGCAAGCTTAATATCATTAGCTATTTGTTGCAGATAGGCAGGTACCATGTCCAAAGTTTGTAGATCGCCAACACCCTGAGCATAGCTGCTCATCTCAATTCGGCGGCGTAATGCTTGAATCTCCTCTAAGGCTAATGTTTTACCGCCTAGCATAATTTTCATACCGTTATAATCAGGTGGGTTATGACTTCCAGTAAGCATAATCCCTGTGCCCGTATTTAAATGATGAGTAGCAAAATAAAGGATAGGCGTTGGTACTAAACCAATATCAATCACGTTACACCCCGTCGCACGGAGACCCTCGATCAGCACCTGAATTAATTCAGTACCAGAAAGACGTCCATCCCGTCCAACAATAATAGTTTGCTGACCTATACTAACAGCTTCACTACCAACTGCCCGCCCAATGTTATAGACTATTTTAGAAGTTAATGTTTTTCCTACTACACCACGAATGTCATAGGCTTTAAAAATAGTAGGATCGATAGTACCGTCCAGTTTAGGAAGTTTTTCTTCCACCTTTATATTCCTCATCATTTAAAAAATTAAACCTCGGTAATCTACTACCTAAAAGTCTATATTTTTATCTTCAATTAATGCTGGCCTGTATGACCAAATCCGCCTTCTCCTCGCTGGGTAGGTCTGAAACGCTGCACCGATTCAAATTCTACTTGTACCACAGGCATAAACACCATTTGTGCAATACGCTCTCCCATCATAATCGTAAAAGGCGCTGCCCCCCGATTCCAACAAGAAATCAAAACTTCGCCCTGATAATCACTGTCAATAAGACCTACCAGATTACCTAACACAATGCCATGCTTATGTCCTAACCCAGAACGGGGCAGCAGCATGGCCGTTAACCCCGGATGAGCAATATAAATTGCCAATCCAGTAGGGATAAGCGCAGTCGCCCCCGGAAATATCGTTAAAGAATCGTCTATACAGGCTCTTAAATCTAATCCAGCGGCCCCTCCCGTTGCATACTCTGGCAAGGGAATCTCTTTACCAAGCCGAGAGTCTAAGATCTTAAGCTGGATTTTTGGCATCATAATGTTTTGCAATTAATTTAATTAGCATCCGAGCTAAGTGGATCTTAGGAGCTGTAGATAGTTCTGCTTTACCACCAGACCATATTACCGTTAAAGTGTTCTCGTCCATATCAAAGCCTTGCCCATTTTTAATACTGTTAGCAGCAATCAAATCAAGGTTTTTAGCCTTAAGCTTACATTCGGCATTAGCTTCAAGATTGTCAGTTTCTGCCGCAAATCCAACCATAAAAGGCTTATTAGCCAATCTTCCTACCTGTTCAAGAATATCTGGGCTTTGCTCCAGCACTAAGATCAAATTTTGGTCTGTTTTTTTTATTTTTTGCTCTACCTGCTTAACGGGTCGGTAATCAGCCACTGCAGCACAACCGATCAAAATATCTACCGCGGTTATTTGAGCAAGCGTAGTCGTATACATTTGCTGGGCGCTTTCTACTTGGAATCGTTCTACGCCTAGTGGTGGATCAAGGGCGACCGGCCCGCTAATCAGCACCACTCGAGCCCCAGCTTCAGCGGCAGCAGCAGCTAGCGCGTAGCCCATTTTGCCGGAGCTTCGATTGCTTAAAAACCGCACCGGATCTAAAGATTCTCGAGTAGGTCCAGCCGTTACCAATACAGATCTACCAGCTAAACAAGGCGCGGTAAAGGATCTAATTACCCTTTCTAATAGATCTTGGGATTCTAGCATTCGCCCTAAACCCCATTCACCACAAGCCTGACTCCCCCTCGCAGGCCCCCACACTTGCACCCCTCGGGAATGTAAAGTTGCAATATTGTTCTGTGTTGCCGCAGCTTGCCACATTTGCTGATTCATACTAGGTATTACCGCTACAGGAGCAGAAGTAGCTAGGCATACAGCAGCCAGTAAATCATCAGCTAAACCTTGAGCCAACCTCGCCAAAAAATTAGCTGAGGCCGGCGCTATTAACAGTAGATCTGCCCAGCGGGCTAGCGTAATATGCCCCATTGCCGCCTCTTGAGCCAAATCCATAAGTTCCGTATGAACAGGCTTTCCGCTTAACGCTTGAAAAGTAAGCGGGCTTACAAATCTTTGAGCAGCGGCAGTCATGACAACCCTCACTTCAACCTCTGCTTCACGTAACTTACGAACGAGATCAGCAGCTTTATAGGCCGCAATACTACCACTTACCCCTAATAAAATACGCTTACTTTTTAAAGGATTAAGGGTAGTCATTCTACTATATAGGGCTCATCCTTAATTTTGGTAAAGTACTGGAGATTCGATAAAGATAATAGCCGTTTTTATATTCCGCCATTGCAATACCGTAGCATCAAGTTTTTTCTAGCTTCTTAAAGAAAAACTTCAGCTTTACCATCTTAATTAGTGCTGATCAAAAACATCGATACTCACTGTAGTACCCGACTCTAAAACCAATTTATCACCTTTATTCAAGAGTAAAAACTTCAGGACTCCTTTAAGAATCCGAGGGCCAGAGAGAATAAATTGACTCTGAGTATCTTTGCTCAATAGTGCGGAATCTAGCACCTCACCTACCTCATGTGATAGCTCTTCGCCAATAATTTCATCATGCCCAGTTTGACTAAACAAGCCTGTAAACCAAACCTTACTACCCGATGGAACACCCACTCCAGTTGGAGTCGCAAAAAAACCTTTAAGCCTTACGCCCCCATAAACAAGCCCTCGTGGGCCATTCCGAAAATCATGCTCAAAACTTACGGTTCGAGCTTCGCTAAAAGCCTCTGTCGCTACGAACGCTACATTCCAAAACTTAACGGCATCTACTTTTTCTCGGCTTCTGTCAAGACAAATCTGCGGAGGACCACCAGCTCCACTAGCAATAACTCGAAACCCAGGATAATCTCCAGCTATAATCACGCAATGAGTAAAAACAGCATCTATCTTTTGAGCTTCCTCTTGGGTTTTTTGGGTCATTTCTCGAGTTTCTTGAGCTTTTTCTTGAGCTTTCTGAGCTTCCTTTTGAGGTTTTTGAATTCTCTTTTCAGCCTTCTCCTGTATTTTTCGAACTTTCTTTTCAGTCTCTGTCTGGAGTTTTTGAATTTTCTTTTGGGCTTCTTTCTGTTTTTTTTGCGATTTCTTAGCCTCTTCTTGGATTTTTTCAATCTTCTCTTGGGCTTTTTTCTGAGCCTGTTTAATTTTCTCCTGGGCCTCTTGCGCTTTATCTTGAACTTTTTCTTGGGCTTTTTGGGCTTTACTTTGGGCTTTTTCTTCAGCTTTTTCAGCCCTATTTCGGGCTTTTTGGGCTCTATTTTGAGCCTCACAGCAATTTTCTGCAGCCTTGGCAGTTAATACTACACTCTGAATATCTACAGTTAATCCATAAGCAGAGACAAATCCCAGCCCAAAAAATATATTTAAAACAATAATCTGAAATCGCTTCACTACCTTCACCTAGTTTTAGGGCTACTTAAAATCACAGCGCTACTAAATTCCATTTATAATATCTTAGTTTTCACGCATATTCCCGTGAAATCTCTTTAAAAAAATACTAAATAGTACGGATTTATAAAATAAATCTAAACAACTCATGTTATAAGGCCAAGCAAATCCAAACTTCAGTGGAAATCTTTAAAGCTAATAGCTACGCTTAAAACTAAATGCTAAGGTAATAAGTTACAACAGCTTATTAGTTCTTATACTGAAGCATAAAGCTTTTTAGAAATTTGTAGTTGTTAGAAAAATTAGAAGAGGAAAATCATATGGCAGACACTAAACATTACCAAGTTTTGATTATTGGAGGAGGTACCGCAGGTATCACAGTAGCCGCCTCTTTACGCCGTAACCAAAAAGGTAAGGATCTAAGTATCGCTATCGTTGAACCATCAGAGGATCACTATTATCAACCAGCTTTTACGCTTGTAGGTGCCGGCGCCTACTCGCTAGAGAAAACGCGCCGATCTGAAGGTAGCTTAATCCCACAACAAGTAGAATGGATTCACGATACAGCAGTAAACTTTAACCCTCATGATAATCAAGTCACATTAGCATCAGGAGATCCAGTGAATTATGATTATCTAGTTATTTGCCCAGGATTAGCATTAGATTGGGAGAAGATAGAAGGGTTAACAGATACTATCGGAAGCAATGGTGTTTGTAGTAATTACTCCCCTAAATACGCTACCTATACATGGCAATGTGTTCAAGGTCTTAATAAGGGAGATAAGGCTATTTTCACTCAACCCCCCCTGCCATTTAAATGCCCAGGAGCTCCTCAAAAAATAGCGTATTTAACAGCGGATCATTTACGTAAAAAAGGAGTTTTAAGTGACTGCGATCTCTATTTTTGTACTCAAAGCTCAGTAATGTTTGGAGTTCCTCTATTCTCTCGGGAATTAGATAAAGTAGTAGCCCGATACGGTATTCATGCTAAATTTCAGCATAACCTGATTGCCGTTGATGGCCAAGCTAAGCAAGCAACTTTTGAGATAGTTGGCGGTGAAAAACCAGGAGAGAGGGTTACGCTAGATTTTGATATGCTTCATGTAACACCACCCCAAAGTCCACCGGAGGTAATAAAGTCTAGCCCTCTAGCCAATGAGGCCGGCTATATAGATGTTCATAAACACTCTATGCAGCATATCCAGTTTAAAAATGTCTTTGGGCTTGGAGACGCTTGCTCCACTCCCAATTCAAAAACAGCTGCTGCTATTCGCAAGCAAGCTCCAGTAGTTGTAAAAAATCTCTTACATCTTATTAGTGGCAGCGAATTAGAAGAAGGCTACGATGGCTACGCCTCTTGTCCTCTTACTACCGCCTACGGAAAGATCATAATGGCTGAGTTTATCTATGGCGGAAAAGTAACGCCTACTTTTCCTCTTGATCCACGTAAAGAACGGTGGCTTAATTGGTGGATTAAAGTTACAGGCTTACCGATTATGTACTGGGACTATATGTTAAAAGGCTATGAATGGTTCTTTAAACATAACAACAGCTATGTAGAACCTACTAAATAGCAATACACGTTAAGCATTAATATTGCTCCTTCAAATTTATTTAAAGTTATTCATAACAAAGAACTAACTTCTAGGCTGGTGAGTTTGTTTGTTGTAGTAAATACCTCAATACTACAGAACTCATCAGCCAAAATTGACTACTTCACCTAAAGTAGTTACTAAATATTGGTCGGGGTGACTGGATTTGAACCAGCGACTCCTGCCTCCCGAAGGCAGTGCTCTACCAGGCTGAGCCACACCCCGATATATCAATAAGTCCGATAAACTGCAAATTTAGCTAAATTTAATAGCGCTTCTTGGTAAGGTGAAGCTGGAATATTTCTAATTTTCTGTATTGCCTTATCAGCTTCACAGCGAGCAATTTCTGCAGTATAAGCAGCAGCTCCAGTAGACTCAATAGTCTTAATAACATCGGATAAATTATCAAGACCTCCACTCTCAATAGCATCTCGAATAATTTTAGCCTGCGAGGTGGTCCCATTACGTATTGCATAAATAAGAGGTAATGTCGGCTTACCTTCTGCCAGATCATCACCTATATTTTTACCTAAATCTTTACTGGAAGCACTATAATCTAGCACATCATCAGTTAGCTGAAAGGCTGTTCCCAAGTGCATACCGTAGGCCGCCATTGCTTCTTCCTCAGCAGTAGGCCGACAGCACAGCACCGCACCTAGCTGAGTTGCCGCCTCAAATAATTTAGCTGTCTTACTACGTATAACATTTAAATATCGCTCTTCGCTTGTATCAGGATCATGGCAATTGAGGAGCTGCATCACTTCACCTTCAGCGATGGTATTAGTAGTATGGGCTAAAATTTCCATTACGCGCATACTATTTACGTTTACCATCATTTCAAAAGCACGAGAGTAGAGGAAATCACCCACCAAAACACTCGCCTCGCTACCCCAAATATTATTAGCTGTTTTTTGCCCACGTCGTAACTGCGAAGAGTCAACCACATCATCATGAAGTAGAGTAGCAGTATGAATAAATTCAATAATAGCTGCTATATCAATATGCTCTGAGCCCAAGTAATCAAAAGCACGAGCACTCAGTAAAACTACTATTGGACGTAACCGTTTCCCACCACTATTAATAATATAATGACCTAACTGATTGATAAGTATTACATCGGAACGTAATTGCTGCTGAATCATTGCATTAACAGATTGCATATCATCAGCGATGAGATCGTAAATGGGTTGTATATTCAAAATATTTTTAAAACCCAGTTAAATAAAATAAGATTTTTGTATATGCTAACATCGTAGCTAATAATACCTTGTTATACTCAAAAATTGCTAGATTTCACATCATATCATCTCTCCCTCTCGACTATTTAAAGGAGAGTAGTTTAAAATTATCTTTGTTATAATAATATTTAAGTAAGATCTTATTTAATAAAGATTTATATTTTATTAAGTGAAATAACCTCATTAATCAGGAAAGTAATCAATGTACGCAGTCATTAAAACTGGCGGAAAGCAATATCGAGTCCAGGAAGGAGATATCCTCCGAGTAGAGAAAATTAATGCTGATGAAGGCGCTAATATTACACTTGACCAAGTATTATTAGTAGCTAATGAAGACAGTATTCAAGTTGGTACCCCATATATTAATGGTGGAAAAGTGAGCGCCACTATTCAAAATCATGGCCGAGGTAAAAAAATTACCATAATTAAATTTCGTCGTCGAAAGCATTTTCGTAAGCGAATGGGACATCGTCAGTATTTTACAGAATTACATATTGATAGTATTTCTACAGGCTAACTTGAGGTAATAAAAATATGGCACACAAAAAGGCAGGGGGTAGCTCACGAAATGGCCGCGACTCAGAATCTAAACGCTTAGGCGTTAAACGATTTGGAGGTCAGCAGGTATTAGCTGGAAATATTCTAGTAAGGCAGCGAGGCACTCGCTTTCTTCCGGGAACCAATGTAGGCATTGGCCGTGATCATACCCTATATGCTACAGCAACGGGAAAAGTCAAATTTACTACTAAAGGGCCTCATAACCGTACTTATGTAAATATTATCACAGTGTAAAAACAATCGCTAATAAGTAAGAATAAATGGGTATTTAGCGATGATTTTATCAAGATAAATAGCCTATTCTCTAATACTTATGAAATTTATAGATGAAGCCATCATTAAAGTTCAAGCTGGGGCAGGGGGTAATGGCTGTCTGAGTTTTCGACGAGAGAAATTTATCCCCTTTGGAGGGCCTGATGGAGGAAATGGAGGTACAGGGGGTAGCGCCTATCTTATCGCAGATGAAAATATTAATACGTTAGCAGATTTTCGCTATCAACGTCACTTTCATGCACAGCAAGGTGAAAATGGGCGTGGGCGGTTACAGGCAGGAAAAAGTGGCGAGGATCTTTATATCCATGTTCCTGTAGGCACTGAGGCATGGGAAGCTGATACGGGGGATTTATTTGGAGATCTTACTCGACCTCAGCAAACCTTACTAATCGCTAAAGGGGGAGCTCGTGGCCTTGGTAATGCTTGCTTTAAGAGTAGCACCAACCGAGCACCGCGTAGAATTACTAAAGGTAAGCCTGGGGAAGAACTCGCCTTACGTCTTGAACTTAAATTACTTGCCGATGTTGGCTTACTCGGCCTACCTAATGCAGGTAAATCAACTTTTATTCGCCAAGTATCCGCTGCTAACCCCAAAGTCGCAGACTATCCTTTTACGACCCTCTATCCTCATCTTGGGGTAGTAAATATTGCCTCTGATCGTAGCTTTGTAATGGCAGATATCCCTGGAATTATTGAGGGAGCTGCTCAAGGTGCTGGACTTGGGATTCGCTTTCTTAAACATCTTAGTCGTACTCGTCTATTACTTCATATAATTGATGTCGTTCCTGCCGATCCTGCTATAGATCCAGTGATAAATGCATTTACTATTCAAAAAGAGTTACAACAATTTAATCCGGCTCTAGCGCAACGTGAGCAATGGCTTGTATTGAATAAGATCGATCTAATCCCTAGCTTAGACCAAGCAGCATATTACCAAAAAATCCGTACTTGCCTTGCTTGGCAAAAGCCTATCTATCAAATTTCAGCGCTAACAGGAAAAGGTTGCCAGCTTCTTACTCACGCAATTATGCAATATCTAGAAAAGCATAAGTCAAATTAACGTTATCTGAATAAAATTATGGACGATTATCGCAATCGTTTAATTACTACCCGTCGATGGGTAATAAAGATTGGTAGTGCCTTACTGACTACCAGTAACCGTAGTCTAGATATTAACCGTATACAAGATCTAGCTAACCATATCGCTAACCTGAGAAATAAGGGATATGAAGTTGTGCTTGTATCCTCAGGATCAGTAGCTGCGGGTATGCAGCGGCTAGGCTGGTATCAGCGTCCCCGAACTTTAAACAAACTGCAAGCGGCAGCAGCCATTGGCCAAATGGGGCTTATCCAGACCTATGAAGCTCAGTTTCAGCAGCATAATCAATGCACAGCACAAGTATTACTTACACATGATGATTTGACTAACCGTAACCGCTATATTAATGCTCGTAGCACCTTACGCACACTTATATCTCTAGGCGTTGTACCTATTATCAATGAAAATGATACTGTAGCTACAGAGGAAATCCGTTTTGGGGATAACGATACGCTATCAGCTATGGTGGCTAATTTAATAGAAGCCGATCTTTTAGTAATCCTAACTGATCAGGCTGGATTGTTTAATGCTGATCCGCGGCATAGCCCTAATGCTCAGCTCATTCCTGCAGCAGCCGCTAATGATCCTACGCTTGATGCTATGGCTAGCTCTGGAACAAGCGCTTTAGGGCGTGGCGGTATGATTACTAAAATCAAAGCGGCTAGACGAGCTGGGCGCTCCGGAACTACCACGGTTATAGCTTCAGGTAAAGAGCCAAGTGTGCTTCAACGGATCGCTCAAGGTGAGGCTATTGGTACCCTATTATGGCCTAATACTGAGCCTCTTGCAGCTCGTAAACAATGGCTAGCCGGCCAGTTACAAACTAAGGGATTCTTACAGTTGGATTCAGGCGCTATTAAAGTTATTAGCGAATCAGGACGAAGCCTATTACCTGTTGGCGTTCTAGCTTGCGATGGCCATTTCGCGCGTGGCGAGCTTGTAAGCTGCATAGATCCCTTAAAATCCCAAGAGATTGCTCGAGGTCTCATTAATTATAACGCTGAAGAAACTAGACGAATCCTCGGTCGATCTAGCAGCCAAATAGAACAAATATTAGGTTATATTAGTGAAGAAGAACTTATTCATAGGGATAATTTAGTATTACTTTAACCCTACAGGTATTTTTTTATAAATCAAACTATTGCTTGAACCTTTGCATTTAACCGACTCTTATGGCGAGCAGCTTTATTAGTATGAATTAATCCCTTACGCGCTAAACGATCTAATATTGGAACTGCTGCCTTATAAGCAGTTACTGCTTCATCTTTATCCCCAGATGTAATTGCTTTCACAACCTTCTTTATATAAGTACGCATCATAGAAAGCTGACTCTTATTATGAGCACGCTGTTCTTCAGCCTGACGAACGCGTTTACGAGCTTGCTGTGTATTAGCCAAAATCATACCTCCTAGAATATAATCTTAAAAATTTAAATAATGCCAACTTTCATAGTAATTGTAAATATCTATCTATAAAATAATCTATCTCTTTCTTCTAGAAAACAATTTAAATATGCAACCTATCCAATCTAATTTATGAGCATCAGTTTACTCAAATCTACAGCTATTGTTGGTAGCGCCACCTTATTCTCAAGAATACTAGGCTTTGTTCGCGATATGGTAATCGCTCAAGCTTTTGGGGCTGGATTAGCAGCTGATGCTTTTTTTGTAGCCTTTAAGATCCCTAATTTTCTACGACGATTATTTGCAGAAGGCGCTTTCTCTCAGTCTTTTGTGCCAGTATTTTCATCATACTTCATGCAAGGAAATCCTACAGAAATCCAACAGCTAATCAATCGAGTAACCGGAACTTTAGGGCTAGTAGTGCTGCTAGTAACCCTAATAGGAATTATAGGAGCACCACTATGGGTTGTAATATTCGCTCCAGGATTTATAGGGGACTCAGATAAGTATCAACTTGCAGTCAGCTTATTACGGGTTACTTTCCCTTATTTGTTCTTTATTTCCCTCACTGCACTTGCGGCCGGAATCCTAAATACCTATAAACAATTTGGTGTACCAGCAATCACTCCTATATTTCTAAATTTAGTGCTTATTGCCTCAGCACTATGGGTTGCTCCTTATATGCTAACGCCAGTTACTGCTCTAGCGTGGGGGGTTTTCTTTGCCGGTCTAATACAATTATTGTTTCAAATCCCTTTTCTTATTCGGTTAAAACTTTTACCAAAACCCAGTGCTAAATGGAAAGATCCGGGCGTTCAGCGAGTCTTTACATTAATGTTACCTGCTATCCTTGGGAGCTCCGTATCACAGATAAATCTTCTTATTGATACTCTACTTGCCTCATTTTTAGTAACTGGTAGCGTATCTTGGCTTTATTACTCAGATCGCCTAGTGGAGTTTCCCCTTGGAATCTTCGGTATTGCACTAGCTACGGTCATACTTCCTAGCCTCTCAGAAAAACACAACCAAGCATCAACTAAAGATTTTATACGTACACTTGATTGGGCGTTACGTTGGGGCTGCCTTGTTGGCGTACCCGCTGCGGTAGGGCTTATGATACTCGCTAAACCAATTCTTATCACTTTATTCCAATATGGAAAATTTAGTAGCTATGATGCAATTATGGCTTCCCATAGTCTTATTGCTTATAGTTTTGGCTTAGTTCCTTTTATGCTTATTAAAATTCTAGCCCCTGGGTTTTATGCCCGACAGGATACCAAAACGCCAGTACGAATTGCTATTATTGCTATGCTCAGTAACATAATTTTAAATGGAGCCTTAATTTTACCTTTAGCCCATACCGGCCTTGCTCTAGCCACCTCCCTGTCTGCTTGGCTTAATGCAGCTCTACTACTTTTGGCTTTAAAACAACAGGGAAGCTATCAAGCTCAACCTGGGTGGTTTACATTTAGTTGGCAGATTGGTCTTGCCACTATTTTCATGGCTGCTGCGCTATTTTGGCTAGCGCCGCCTTCAGCAAGCTGGTTAAACTGGGGTCTAATAACTAGAATGAGTCATCTTATATTACTAATTAGCGTTGCAGGGGTTACTTATCTTAGTGCTCTATTAATTATAGGTGTTAGACCACGTATGCTAATCTTAACTTAATCTAAAAAATAAAATTTTCTATTATAAAACCAAGGAGGAGTTATACCGCTTAACTCCTCCCTAGCTAAGCTAGACGATTTTATAAGAAACTTGGTAAATAGTGATCTATAAGTAAAAATGCAAACAATGCTGCTAAATAAAATATAGAATACCCAAAAGTCTTCATAGCAAGCTCATTACTAGTATGTCTATAAAGTGCAAATGCGAGATATAAAAAATATCCTCCCAACCCTATAGCTCCTGCTAAATAAATCAGTCCGCTCATCTTACTAACAAAGGGTAGCAAGCTAACAGCAAACAATAGAAAAGTATAAAGTACTACCTGTTGTTTAGTAAAATCAACGCCATGGGTAACCGGTAGCATAGGGAAATTTGCACGCCCATATTCATCTCGGCGCGCTACTGCAAGAGCCCAAAAATGAGGTGGCGTCCACACAAATATAATAAGAAATAAAAGAAAGGCATGAACATGCAATTCACCTGTGGCCGCTGTCCATCCCAATACTGGAGGCATCGCCCCAGAAGCCCCTCCTAGTACAATATTTTGTGGCGTAGTTCGTTTAAGAAATGCTGTATAGATAATCCCGTAACCCACCATAGAAGCTAAAGTTAACCAAGCTGTTAAAGGGTTAATGAGAAAATATAGGATTACCATTGACAAAACACCCAATGTAATCGCAAAAATTAGAGCCTGCTCCCGAGTAAGTTTACCTGTTGGAAGAGGCCTAGCTTGCGTACGATTCATTACGGCATCAGCTTTTTCATCTATTAAGTGGTTAATAGCTGCAGCAGAAGCAGCTCCTAAACCTATACCAAGAGTACCAAATAAAAATACTGGCCAAGGCGCAAGACCTGGGACAGATAAAAACATACCAACAATAGCAGTAAATACAATGAGGGAAACAATACGTGGCTTACAAAGTACAAGATATTCCCGCCAATTAGTTAAAGCTCCCCGGAGAATTAAAGTAATTGCTGTCATAGTTTCGTAGCTCCTTGCGATGGATGTCCTGTGGGATGGAGCAAATGATTCAAAGTAATGACAGTAAGCAGCAATAAAGCAGCTACTGCATTATGGGCTACCGCCAATGCTAATGGTATCCCTGCCATGGCAGTAGCTATTCCTAATGTCACTTGAGTAAAAACCAACGCAATCATCACCCACCCAGTTTTGCGTAGCGCCAAAGTTCCTCGCCCTAATGCCGCTCGTAAGCCAACAGCAGTTAATACTGCCAAAACTATCATAGCGATAATTCTATGGGTGACATGAATAGCGGTTGCCGCCTCAAGGGTAAGCCGGCCTCCTTCATAATTTTCTCCTAGTGGCCGCCAAAACGTAAAGGCATCGCGAAAATCCATGGTAGGCCACCATTGTCCTTGGCATGTAGGGAAATCTTGGCAGTAAAAACCTGCGTAATTAGTGCTAGTCCAGCCGCCCAAGGTAAGTTGTAATCCTAAAAAAACTAACCCTATGAGAGACCAAGCTTTAAAAGCTGGAGAATACCAAACAATTCTTTGCTGAATAGGTGCTAACGCCTGTCGCTGCCGTAACACTAGCCACCATGCTAAAGACAATAATGCCATACCCCCGATAAGATGCAGTGTTACAATCGCAGGTTGCACAAGTAGAGTAACAGTCCACATCCCTAGCGCCGCCTGAAACCCTACTAATCCAACTAGAAATAAAGGTAAAGCTATTATTTGTTTAGGATTAGAGCGATTTAAACAAGCAGTTACAGCAGCAATTAAAATTAGAAAGCCTAATATCCCAGCAAGATAGCGGTGGATCATCTCCTTCCAAGCTTTACCCGTATCTACAGGACGCTCTGGATAAAGAGAATTAGCCTGATCAATTTGTTGATTAGTAGTAGGCGCTAGCAATTGCTGATAGCATCCGGGCCAATCAGGGCAGCTTAATCCCGCATCTGAAAGACGCACGTAAGCTCCTAATACTACAATTACTAAAGCTAGAAAACTGATTATTGAAATAAGAGTGACAAAAAAACGGCTCATAGTAGCTTACTTATTACCCTATATGTGAAACAAACAACAAGCGCTTAAGATCTTTGAGAATATGCTCAGCTTTCTCATTAGATGGGTAGCTCATCATAATATTTTCTAAAGGATCTACAATATAAACTCGCTGGCTTATCATTGGATCCAAAACATTTGGTAGCATAAATTGATTTGAGAATTCCTTATTTTCTCCCTCTTCAGAGGCTACGAGTAAATCCGGGTGCTCTTTTTGTACCCAATTTACCCCATTTAAAGCATTTACATTATTAGTTACCCATAATCGCTGGATTCGATACATATCTTTATTACCTAAAGCTAAGCGCACCTGCCTTGTTTTATAGAGGTTTTCTTGGCATTTATCTGTACACTCAGAAGATCCAAAGATAATTAATGTCCATTTCCCCTTAAGCTTAGAGGTAGCAAAACTCTCATCTGTTAGCATTTTAAGGATCATATTATCTTTAATGGGTATTACTGGAGTAATAAGTTCCCCGTAATTGCTAGTAGCAAATTTTCCTTTCTCTGGTAATTTTTTTAAAATCCACCAAGCACTTATTACAGGGAGAGCGGAGATAATAAAAATAATTAAAATAATCCATCGAGATCTCCGCGGGTCTGCTATCTTAAGTTCTTTATCACTCACTAATCTGCACCTTTATCACTTTCTTGGCTGTATTATTTTTTATTACTAAATTCACGTCTATATAAAACTACAAATACAATTACGGCAATTACACTCATAGTAAACCATTGAATAGCATACGCGATATGCCGCTGAGACCCTATTACAGGCGTAGATGATAACCATGGACGAGTGAAGCCATAAGGCTCGTTTAGAGCTAATTGGAGAATTAAAGGCTGCAATGAGTAACCTATTTTAAATTGAAGCTTATTAAGATCCATATACTGTACTAATTTTGGCCATCCCGCAGAATCTAAACTTTCTTTTTCTCCTAAGAAAAAAGGGGGATTGGATGGTCGATGTAAAATCCCGTGTACAGTGATAAGCAAGGATGAAGCATCCTCTACTTGAGGAAGTTTCTCTCGGTATAAACTTGCAGGTACCCACCCTCGATTAATAAGCAACCCTTTCTTGCTATTCGCTAAACGCAACGGTGTCAATACATAATAACCAGCGCGGCCTTGATAAATTTGATTATCTAAAAGCATAGTATGTTTATTATCAAAATACCCTTGCGCAGCCCCTTTTTGATATTCATTATCTATTTCATCTAATAAAGGATCCCCAATCCAAAGTAATGAGTCATTATTCTGCTCACTGGTAGCAGCCTCAATTGCGCGCTTTTCTTTAGCACGCTGTAGCTGCCATATCCCTAACGACATTAGTACAGTAGTTATCAACAAGAAGACGCTTATCAAGCCTAGTTTAGGGTTTATCTTATGATCCTTAAATAGAAACAGCATGTTTAAGAATTATTTCCTAATAGATGAAACTGCTATACTGCACAATTATAATTAAGCTCAAATAATAATAGAATTACTTAGGTTGACTTATTAAAAAATAACAGCTATTCCATAGTTTATAAAGGCATAAATTATATATACCTTTACTCATTATTTTAAACTTTAGGAGCCTGCTATGATCTTCAAATTACTTATCATTATCTTCTTAATTTCTACCCTTTACGCGCTAGGAAGTGCTCTTCTTTCTATGCTGCGAAGGAATGAGGATGACTCAGATAAGATGGTAAAAGCCTTAACTTGGCGTATTAGTCTATCTATAGGGATATTTATCTTGCTAATGATCGGTTATGCTACAGGGCTTATTACTCCCAATACAAGAATGTTTGATTCTGAAAAAATTACGACAATTCAATCTAATTAATAAATAATAGAGGCTATACCCTCTCCTACCTAGATTCCTAGGTAGGAGAGGAAGAAGAAAATCTAATACTATTCTTCTATATCCAATAAACAAATATAAAAAGACCTAGCCATACTATATCAACAAAGTGCCAGTACCAAGCAACCGCTTCAAAAGCAAAATGGTGCTTAGGCGTGAAGTGGCCCCGTATAGAGCGTAAGAAAATGGTGATTAGCATGATAGAGCCAACGGTCACATGGAAGCCGTGAAACCCTGTGAGCATGAAAAACACTGAGCCGTAAACCCCAGATCCCAGCGTTAGATTCATATGAGTATAAGCATGACTATATTCATAGGCCTGACATCCAACAAAGGTTAGCCCTAAGCTAAAAGTTAAGAATAAGCCTAAAATAAGATTTCTACGGTTATCTGCCTTAAGCGCCCAATGAGCCCAAGTAACGGTTGCCCCACTCGTAAGAAGAATGAGTGTGTTAAGTGCGGGTATGCCCCATGCTTCCATGGACTCAAAATCACCGCCAATACCAGCAGGACCATTACTTGGCCAGTTTTCAGTAAACTCCGGCCATAGAAGGGTGTGGGCAGCTCCCTTATCTCCTTCACCTAAAAGCCAAGGTAGCGAAAAAACACGCGTATAAAGAAGGGCACCAAAAAACCCTGCAAAAAAGAAAACTTCTGAGAAAATAAACCAAATCATTCCCCATCGGAAAGATCGATCTACTTGCTCGTTATAAAGCCCAGATTCACTCTCATTAATAACTACCCTAAACCAACCAAACATCATAAACAATAAGAGGGCAATACCACCAATCATCCCATATCCGCCTATCTCAACGCCGTTGAGGTAGGCAGCAAAGCTTGAAAGCGTTGTAAAAATAGCTATAGTTCCAATTATTGGCCAATAGCTAGGTTGGGGTAGATAATACTCCCCGTGAGCATGCGCCATAAGATGTATCCTCCCGCGTTATTTTAATCATAATAGTTATCCTACGTATAACTATCGCTGTCTGTTTTATTCACTTACAAGTATCAAAAAAAATATTATATATAGGCAATTTTTACCCTAGCTTTATTAAAAAACTAAGTATTAGCCTTATAAAAAGTATATGACAAAATCATATTGGAGTAAGCTTCTGGTAGATCAGGATCTATATAAAACACTACCGGCATCTCTCTACTCTCGTTTGCTTGAAGAGTCTGCTCAGTAAAGCAAAAACATTCTGTTTTATGCAAATGTTTCGCTGCTAGACCAGGACTAATACTAGGTATTGCCCTGCCAACCACCGCTTGATTTTCTAAATTATGAACATAAAAATTAGCCTTAACGATCTCACCAGGATGCATGGAAACTTTATACACCTCAGATTTAAACTCCCAAGGAAGATCGCTGTTCACTGTTGCTATAAATTCAACACTAACTGTTCGGTTAGTATCTATTTTTACAGCTTTAGCTTGAGTAGCAGAAACTGCGCTACTGCTCGGCTTACCATTCAGACCAGTAATACTACAAAATGCATTATAGAGTGGTATCAGAAGATAGCCGAAGCCAAACATAGCTACTACTACTAAAGTTAGCTTTATTACTAATCTACGCCTATGTTTATCAATTTCTTCTCTTGTGCCAGCTACATTCATCTCTTTATCACATGTAGATATATGAATAGAAAATAAATAGCTAAAGAAATTCCAAAAAGCACCCACCCGGTGAGTCGGGCTTTCGCCCGACGCCGGCTCTGATCATGAAAAGGCTCTAGCTCATCAGACATAGCTTAATTAACCTTAATCCTCATTTTATTTAATACGAGGCGGAGTGGTAAAGCTATGATAAGGCGCTGGAGAGCTAATAGTCCATTCTAATCCTTGAGCACTTTCCCAAGCTTGATCAGAGACTTTTTCTACAGCCTCACTACGAATTGCCTTAATAAGAAGGTATACGAAGATCAGCTGAGACACTCCAAAAATAAAAGCGCCTACAGTAGACATCATATTAAACTCTGTAAATTGAACGGAGTAGTCTGCAATTCGCCGTGGCATACCTGCCAACCCTAGGAAATTTTGAGGCATAAAAATAATATTCATCGAAATCACTGATAGCCAGAAATGCCATTTCCCTAAACGCTCATCCAGCATTTTCCCAGTCCATTTTGGGAACCAATAAAAAACAGCAGCAAAGGTACCGAATACTGTTATAGGCAGCACTACATAGTGGAAATGGGAAACGATAAAATAGGTATCTTGATATTGGAAATCTACTAAAGATACTCCCATCATCAAACCGGTAAGGCCACCAATTGTAAATAAAACAATACTGGCTATACACCATAACATGGCGACCTCAAAGGTCATAGAACCACGCCACATAGTAGCAACCCAGTTAAAAACCTTAATACCCGTAGGGACAGATATCATGATAGTCGCGTATGTGAAATACAATTCTCCCGCAACCGGCATTCCTACAGTGAACATATGGTGGGCCCATACGATAAAAGAAAGGAAAGCAATAGCGGCTAAGGCATATACCATTGAGTTATGGCCAAATAAGGGCTTACGAGAAAAAGTTGGAATAATTTCCGAGAGAACTCCAAAAATGGGTAGAACCAAGATATAGACTTCAGGATGGCCAAAAAACCAGAAAATATGCTGGAACATGACTGGATCGCCACCACCAGCCGCGTTAAAGAAGCTGGTACCAAAATGACGATCGGTAAGCTCCATGGTAACAGCACCAGCAAGTACTGGCATGATAGTAACAAGTAAAAATGCGCTGATTAGCCATGACCAGACAAACAGCGGCATCTTCATTAAGGTCATACCAGGAGCGCGCATATTTAAGACGGTAGTAATGATATTAATTGAAGCTAAAATGGAAGAAAGACCCATGAGATGGACAGCAAAAATAGCCATATCAGTACCTGGTCCCCCTTGAATAAATAAAGGTGGATACATGGTCCACCCGCCAGCAGGGGCACCACCTGGCGCAAACGAACTCCCAACAAGCAAGCTAAAAGCAAAAGGTAAAATCCAGAAGCTCCAGTTATTTAAGCGTGGGAGCGCCATATCTGGTGCGCCAATCATTAATGGGATTTGCCAATTAGCCAACCCAGCCAAAGCTGGCATTAAGGCACCAAAAATCATAATCAATCCATGAAGGGTAACTAGTTCATTAAATTTTTGTGGATCTAAAATCTGTAACCCAGGGGCAAAAAGCTCAGCCCGAAACACTAGCGCCATTGTGCCGCCAATAAAAAACATAATACAGCTAATCCACATGTACAACGTACCAATGTCCTTATGATTGGTAGTAAATATCCAGCGCCCGATCCCTGAGGGATGATGCGCATGACTATCGTGTGCTGCTGCTACGCTCATATAATTTCTCCTCTACACAATCGATCCTTATTCAAACCACCTGCTGCGGTTATTTATTACGCTTATTTCCTCATTTTTTCCTAAATTATGAGAATTACACGCTTACTTTAGTAAAAGGTATAAACCTTTTACTTCACTCATGCTATTGTTGGGCAACGGTATTACTTAACTCCTTACCCGTTAAAGCGACTTCTTTTCCCTTTTTTTGATCCGCTACCCATTGGTCAAACTCTTTCTCAGTCTTAGCCTCGACTACAATAGGCATAAAGGCATGACCTCGGCCACAAAGCTCTGTACATTGACCTCTATAAATACCCGGTTTTTCTATAACCGCCCAAGCATCATTAATATAGCCAGGAATTGCATCTTGCTTAAAGCCAAATGCGGGTAGCCACCAAGCATGGTTTACATCATCACTTGTAATGGCAAAACGTATTTTTTTGTTAATTGGCAGCACCAGCGAGTTATCTACCTCTAGTAGGTAATTTTCGCCCTTAGGCGCCTTATTCTCAACCTGTTCCATAGGGGTAGTCAAAGTACTTGTAAAGCCAAACCCATGATCTAAATAATCGTAATGCCACCGCCATTGATAACCTGTTACTTTAATAGTCATATCAGGGTCAGAGGTATTATAGGCACGAAACATAGCCGAGGTTGCTGGTACTGCAACAGCAATCAGAATTAAAAACGGGATAACCGTCCATACCACCTCAAGCACTGTATTCTCATGGAACTGGCTTGCTTTTGCGCCCTTAGATTTACGATGATGGTACATAGACCATCCCATGATGCCATAAACTACTACGCCAATAGCAACGCAAATCCAAAAGATATACATATGTAAATCATATATTTCTTTTGAAGTGGGAGTCACTCCTTCAGTCAGATTAAACACATATTCGGCACTGGCACCTCCACTTATTAGAAGTAAGCCTATACCCCCTGCGATAGTCGCAAACAAGCTTTTTTTATCAGACAGGCTCATTCATTTCCCCTCCTGCTGTCAATTAATTAATATCGTTAACATGATAGTAAAATAGCACATAAATATGTATATATAATATATTTTATATACCCATCTAACTAGCTAATATAAAACTAGGAAAAGCTACAAGTCTCCTGTAACTCTTTGGCTAGATAAAGGCGCTCATCTTCATTAAGAAAAACACCTACTTCCACCTCAGACCCATGTGAACCTATCATCAGGTGGCTCATATACCATGTATGAGGTAAGATCTTCATTATTCGAACCCTTGCCCAATAGCGATGAAACTTAAATGTTTCTCTGGTCATCTTATGGCCATGAAAAACCTCAACTTTAATGGCATCCTGATCAATGGTAATCACCTCCCAACGCTGAGCTTGATGGGCACAAAGATAAAAGGCAGTACCTAAAGCTAGCAATTCTAGCCCGGCAAATGGAAAAACCAACCATAGACCTAAGAAGGCAAACCCTGCAGAAATTACACCTAGGGTAGCTCCTACAGCAAAAAGAACTATTTTCATTCTACTCCAACTAAGTGAATTATTAGGTTGAAGAATAAATTGAAATTCATTTTTACTAAGCTCAAATCGCTTGGAAACCATGATTGCACCCTAAGCTTGAAAAAACCCTATATCATTAAATTAAGTTAACCTCAAATTATCAATCCCTATCCCCCTCAGATAATCTAACCAAAAAACTAGCTGAGATTTTTAGAATATTGATCAGTACAGGGTTTTAAAAGGCTCCTAAAATTTACCTTGTAATTTTCCAAGGGAGCACAAGCCCTTTCTGGCTAGCAAAATAAGCGGCTAGATCCTGTTTATCTTGCTCAGAGAGCGGTGCTGCCATTGGTTGCATCATAGCATTTTCTCTTTTACCTGTCTGATAAGCCGTTAAAGCATGCACTATATAACCAGCATTCTGCCCGGCCAACTTAGGGAATTGCGGTGATGGACTATTCCCATCTGCTCCATGACAGGAAGCGCAAGCTTGAGATTTTTCTTTTCCTGCCGCTGGATCTCCTTTTGCCGCAGCTAATACAGAACTGGAAATAAAAACCCCAAATATAGGAATAAGTAGAAGCAATCGCCGTTTTAACATCAAAAATTCTCCTTAATGACTTGCTTTAGCTATTATCACTCGTTACCTTTAAATTTTATTTATTTACTAGCAAGAAAAGCAGCAATATCAAGCATATCTTGCTCAGATAACCCACTAGCCGTACCCTCCATTGGTGGATGCTTTCGAGTGCCAGACTTATATGCTTGAAGAGCAGATACTATGTATTCCGCATGCTGTCCACCTAATTTTGGCACGGGGTAGGTCGGATAAGCGTTATTATAACCTGGAATACCATGACAACCTGCACAGTTCATCCTGTCTGTTTTTTGCCGACCAGCTTCGGGATCTCCATCACTTGTAGCTTGAGCAACTGAGCTAGCCAATAAAAATATACTGACCCCCAAAAAAATAGAGAAATTTTTCTTACCCATTATTAATTACTCCTAAATATATGGATCGCCCTTTCTGGATATTTATCCAATATCTATTATCTTAATTAGCTTAATTTTTTTAAATACCCAGTCTTTCCCTCTGATAAAGAGTATTAACCGCCAAACGTACATCAATAACGGTTTATATTTCCTATCCATTTAAAACATATATATAATATGTATATTTAATAAATATAATAGAACAAATGAAACAGTTTGCAACTAAAAATTTATATTGATACCAAATTTAGTAAATCAGTATATTATAAGGGTCTTATTCTATATGCAACCATGATTAATAGAATAGGCAATAACTTTTAGGTACATCTGTGAGCGGGATTTCATTTAACTTACTAAATATTTAACTTTAGCTAAACCTTAAACTGATTAACTTACTAAGATCCAAAATATATAGAGTGTTTTAAGATACTTTAAAAGTATAGCTTTTAAAAATTAATTTCTTCTATACTGTAATAAATAGATATTGAAGTAGACCCTTTATCAGGGAGGAAAGATCGTCTTGAATCGTACAGCCACCATCTACCGAGAAACATTAGAAACTCGTATTGAAGTTACGCTCAATCTAGCAGGAAAAGGGTGTTTTACTGCTGAGACAGGTCTTCCTTTCCTCGATCATATGCTAGAGCAGATAAGTAGACATGGATTATTGGATCTCACAATAAAAGCATCGGGTGATTTACATATTGATTCACACCATACTATTGAAGATATTGGTATTACCTTAGGTCAAGCCTTAAAACAAGCAATCGGGGATAAGATAGGAATTCAACGTTTTGGGCATGCCTATGTTCCTCTGGATGAAGCGCTTTCCCGTGTGGTACTCGATTTTTCAGGGCGGCCGAGTTTACACTATCGTGTAAATTACCAACAAGCTCGCATTGGTAATTTTGATGTTGATCTCATTCAAGAGTTCTTTCAAGGATTAGTAAATCATGCTGCTATAACTTTGCATATTGACAATCTACAAGGGCGAAATGCTCATCATATTGCAGAAACTATTTTTAAAGCCTTCGGTCGTGCATTACGCTTAGCAGTAGATCAAGATACACGCCAATTAGGGCTATTACCTTCTACTAAAGGCACTTTGTAAATTAGGGGCAGCATTTCAAATTTAAGTTTATAAATTATGTCCAGCATTGCAGTAGTTGATTATGGTATGGGCAACCTTAGATCAGTCTCTAAAGCATTACAGCAGGTTGCTACAAGTGATATCCGGGTAGAAATCACCAGTAATCCACAGCGAATACGTAACGCCAGCCGGGTAGTTTTTCCAGGAGTAGGCGCTATTCGTGATTGTATACGTGAGCTACAGCGCTTAAATTTAGATACTATTATCACGCAATGTGCTACTGACCGGCCATTTCTAGGTATTTGCCTTGGAATGCAGGCATTACTTGAGTTTAGTGAGGAAAATCAAGGCACTCCATGTCTTGGGCTACTGTCTGGAAAAGTACTTCATCTTAATACTAATAATAATCAGTTTAAGGTACCTCATATGGGGTGGAATCAAGTCCATCAAGAACGTGCTCATCCATTGTGGAACAATATTCCCCAAGATAGTCGATTTTATTTTGTTCATAGCTATTACGCGGTACCTGATAAACCTTCTTTAATAGCTAGCCGTACAAATTATTCTACTCCCTTTGCCTCAGCATTAGTTCAAGACAATATTTTTGTAGTCCAATTCCACCCAGAAAAAAGCCAGCAGCTTGGGCTGCAATTACTTGCCAATTTCTTGGCATGGAACGGCGTAAGCTAAGACATTATCACTTGTAAATTGGAAGGAAACCCCAAATGCTATTAATACCTGCCATTGACCTCAAAGGAGGGAAATGTGTTCGTTTGCGCCAAGGACGCATGGAAGACAACACGGTGTTCTCTGATGATCCAGTTGCTATGGCCTTACATTGGGCCGAAGCTGGCGCTGAAAGATTACATTTAATTGATCTAGATGGAGCATTCGCTGGACAACCTATTAATGCTGATATTATCTATGACATTGCTCAAAAACTACCTAATGTTGATATTCAGGTAGGCGGGGGCATCCGAGATGGAGACACTATTCAAATCTACTTAGATGCAGGAGTACGCTATGTCATTATTGGCACTAAGGCTATTAACACGCCTCATTTTGTCGCCGATGCCTGCCTTGAATTTCCTGGTCATATTATTCTTGGCTTAGATGCTAGAGAAGGTAAAATCGCGATTGATGGGTGGTCTAAGTTATCCCGGCATAATTTAATAGATATTGCCCAACATTTTGAGAAAGACGGAGTTGAAGCCATTATCTATACGGATATTCAGCGTGATGGTATGATGAAGGGAGTTAATCTTAAAGCTATCAGTGAGCTAGCTCAAGCAATTAATATTCCGGTTATTGCATCAGGCGGTGTTTCCTCACTAGCAGATATTGATGCCTTATGCCAGTATGAACATAAAGGTGTTATTGGAACAATAATAGGCCGAGCCCTTTATGAAGGACAGATACAACTTGATCAAGCATTTGCTTTAGTAAAACAAGATTTAAGGCAAGTCAAATAAACAAATGGGTTTAGCCAAACGTATTATCCCTTGCCTTGACGTGGACAATGGCCGCGTAGTTAAAGGGATTCGTTTTACTGATATCCGTGATACAGGTGATCCAGTAGAGATTGCTCATCGCTATGATCAACAGGGAGCAGATGAAATTACCTTCTTAGACATTACTGCTAGTAGTGATAATCGAAATACCATGGTTCATATTGTTGAGGCTATTTCAGCTCAAGTGTTTATTCCTCTTACTGTAGGAGGAGGTATCCGATGCCTTGAAGACATTCGGCGTATGCTAAGCGCAGGTGCTGATAAGATAAGTATCAATACGGCTGCTATACAGCAACCTACATTGGTTAAAGAGGCAGCGGAGCGCTTTGGCTCCCAATGTATTGTTGTTGCTATTGATGCTAAGCAAGTCTCTCAACCCCATGAGCCTAGACGATGGGAGGTATTTACTCATGGTGGACGTAGACAGACAGGGATTGATGCTATTCATTGGGCTTACCAGATGGCCGAATTTGGAGCTGGAGAGATCCTACTCACTAGTATGGATCGGGATGGAACTCGAGAAGGCTTTGATCTTCCACTTACTCGTGCTATCAGCGAATCTGTTTCTATACCAATAATTGCCTCAGGAGGAGTTGGCACTTTAGATCATCTTGTAGCAGGGATCTTAGAAGGGAAAGCAGATGCTGTATTGGCTGCAAGTATCTTTCACTTTGGCAAACATACCATAGAAGAGGCTAAAAAACACTTACTTGCTCATGGTGTTGAGGTGAGACTATAGGCTGTGCCCTACTTTTGTTTAAATAATATAAATTGGAACGATGAAGGACTTATTCCTGTAATTGCTCAAGAAATTGACACTGGTAAAGTCCTAATGCTTGCATGGATGAATTGGGAAGCGTTAGAAATGACAATAGAATCTGGTCATGCAGTCTACTGGTCTCGATCCAGAAAATGTCTATGGCAGAAAGGAGAGCAATCTGGTCATATCCAAATTGTCAAAGCCATTTATCTAGATTGTGATAATGACGCAGTACTTCTACAGATTGAGCAAATCGGTGGTATCGCGTGTCATACAGGCCGCCGTCATTGCTTTTTTAAACGCTTAGAAGAAAAAAATTGGATTATTGTTGAGCCGATCTTAAAACATCCTCAGAGTATCTATAAAAATACAGATGAACAATATTCTTGATCGTCTCGCTACAGTAGTAAACGAGCGTAAAAATTCAGATCCAAAATCTTCTTATATCGCTAGTCTCTATCAAGCTGGGCAGGATAAAATCCTAAAGAAACTGGGCGAAGAGGCAATCGAGACAATACTTGCTGCTAAAAGTCGAGAAAAAAAGGCTATTATTCATGAAACTGCTGATCTGTGGTTCCATAGCCTAGTAATGTTAGTTGAATGTGGACTAGAACCTGATCAAATACTCAATGAGCTAGATCGACGTTTTGGCTTATCTGGTTTAGAAGAAAAAGCTAATCGAGAGAAAAGTTATGAGTGTAACAATACCTGATTGTATTTTTTGTAAAATTGTAACAAAAGAAATCCCAGCTAATCTCATATATGAAGATGATCAGGTCATTGCTCTTAAAGATATACATCCTAGAGCAAAAGTGCATCTATTGTTAATCCCGCGTATTCATGTTCCTAGTCTAGCGCAGCTAGAAACTAAACACGAGGGATTAATGAGCCATATGATGCTATTGTTACCTAACCTAGCTCACCGTCAAGATCTACATAGAGGTTTTCGAATAATTATTAATACAGGGAAGGGAGGAGGTCAAGAAATTGATCACTTACATATGCATTTATTAGGCGGCCCCCAGCTGCCGGGATTTTAACTGTAATTTTTATCAAAGTTAAGTAATTAAAGCCCATATGCTACATAGAATTAACACATTTCCATTTTCTTCTAACATAGGTAATATTCATCCTTAACTAAGAGTGGAGAACAGAATTATGGGAGTAAGTGGAATCAGTATTTGGCAGCTACTTATCATACTGCTAATTATACTAGTATTATTTGGCACTAAAAAACTGCGTACTATCGGTGCCGATCTGGGAGAGGCAGTAAAAAGCTTTCGTAATGCTATGCATGATGAAACGCCTTCTGATATTAAAGAATCTCAAACTATAGAACATAAACAAGAACAAGCTAACATGGAGGGCTATCCTCATCAAAAACAAAACGATTCTAATCTTAACAAGACAAAATTAGATAACGAAATTAAGTAACCCACTCCTATCCTATGTTTGATATTGGTTTCTGGGAAATCATAGTTGTTCTAGTTATCCTTCTACTGGTAGTAGGCCCAGAAAGAATACCAATTGTTGTTCGTACTACGGCTTTATGGGTGAGAAAAATACGGCGTTTAATTAGCCAAATTAAACAAGAAGTAGAGCAAGAACTGAGAACTGAGGAGCTTCAGCAATCCCTTAGAAAAAATATAGATTTACCTGATAGCAATGAAACTAATAACAGCTCCCCCACCTCTAAATCAGCTGGCAATCCACATAAAAAATAGTCTTATTTAGATGGCGACACCTGATCATTCCGATAAAGATGAGTTACCCTTAATTAGGCATCTAATTGAGCTGCGAAGCCGTCTACTTCGCAGTATTATTACCATATTTATCATTACGCTCACTCTTCTCCCCTTCTCTAATGATCTATACCATATCTTAGCCCTCCCGCTTATGGCTCACTTACCCGCAGCAACTTCAATGATTGCCACTGAAGTCACCGCCCCTTTTCTTGCTCCTTTAAAACTAACATTAGCTATAGCCATTGCACTCTCAATCCCCATGCTGTTGTACCAACTTTGGTCCTTTGTTGCACCCGGCCTCTACAAAAACGAGCGCCGACTTATCCTTCCGCTATTAATTTCCAGCACATTTTTATTTTTTCTTGGAATAGCTTTTGCCTATCTCGTAGTTTTTCCTCTCATGTTTGGTTTTTTTACCCAAGCAGCCCCTAAAGATATTGCTGTTATGACCGATATCAGTAAGTACCTTGATTTTGTATTAACCATGTTCTTTGCTTTTGGAATTGCTTTTGAAGTACCTGTAGCTACTGTATTATTAGTATGGACAGGAGTTAGTAATGTAGAGAATTTGCAAGAAAAACGACCTTATATCATTGTTATAGCCTTCATCGTTGGCATGCTATTGACTCCCCCAGATGTCATTTCACAAACATTATTAGCTGTACCCATGTGGCTATTATTTGAAGCAGGATTATGGTTTTCTCGGCTATTTGTACCAAAATCTTCTAAATAAAATCGATTATTAAAGATCAAAAAGTTGCTAAAAACCTAAAAAAATTTTACATTGATTTTATTATTAGCTCTTTTTCTTAATCATACTCAATTTAGCCCATGGAAATTCTCTGGATTAGCATAGCTTATATCCTAGGATTAGGTGCCTCTTATTTAAACCTCCCACCGCTAGTAGGTTATTTAGTAGGGGGATTTATCCTTGGAGAATGGGGTGTTGATGAAAGCCCAGCCATTCATACTATAGCCGATATAGGGATACTGCTATTAGTATTTAATATCGGGCTTAAATTAAATCTTGAAAGCATTTTTAATCGAGAAGTATTAACTATTGGGGTTGCTCATCTAGTATTCACTGGAGTGGGGTTTAGTTTATTATTTCTAATGGCTGAAATGCCCCTATCTTCAGCTATATTTCTCGGCTTAGGGATGACTTTTTCAAGCACAGTATTTGCTGCTAAAATGCTAGAAGAGAGAAGTGAGCTTGGAGCTTTTCACGGGCGTCTTACTCTTGGCATCTTAGTTATGCAAGATCTAGCTGCAATGGGAATGCTAGTAGCAGCTAAGGGTAGCGCTCCTTCTCCATGGGCACTACTTCTCTTATTATGCATACCATTATTACGTTCACCTCTTAAACATATCCTTACTTGGAGCGGCCACAGCGAGCTATTATTGCTCTATGGGATTTTTATCGCACTTGGAGGAGGATATGTCTTCGAATTTTTAGGGTTAAGCCCAGAATTAGGAGCCCTAATAGCTGGTATGCTACTAGCCAATCATTCTAGCTCTGGTGAATTATCAAGCGTAATTTGGGGGATAAAAGAAATCTTCCTTGTAGGTTTTTTCTTACAAATCGGCCTTGGGGGATTACCAGAATTACAAGATAGCAAATGGATATTGATCCTAATAATTTCTTTACCACTAAGGGCAATAACTCAATTTTGCCTTGGAACCCTGCTGCACTTAAGAGCAAGAACATCTTTTCTTTCCGTAATAGCATTATTCAGTTATAGTGAATTTCTATTGATAGTTACTGATGATGCTGTTAGAAATAACATTTTATCCCCCAACTGGCTTTCTACCTTAGCTTTTCTAATTACCATTTCATTAATCATAGCCGCTCCCCTAAGTCGAGCCTCCCATAGTCTTTTTATCTATTTTGAGCAATGGCTCACGTTTTTTGAACGCCGAGGCTTTCATCCAGATGCAGAATCAGAATATATCAAGCAAGCTAAATGGTTAATTATTGGTATGGGCCGAGCTGGTACTGCAGCTTATAATCTGCTAGTTCAACAAAATCAACAAGTTTGGGGGCTAGACTCTGACCCGGTATCTGTTGAAAAACACATTGAAAAAAAACGGCGTGTCATCTGCGGGGATGCAGAAGATCCTGAGTTACTGGAAAAAATTAACGTTAAATTATTGGTTGGAGTAATTTTGGTCGTGCCTGATTTAGATGCGAGGCTACGCTTCTCTAAGAGTTTACGCCGAAATGGCTTTCAAGGCGTACTATCAACAACAAGCTTCTATCCAGAAGAAGATGCTAAATTGTATGAAAGCGGAGTTAATTTGGTCTTTCACCCTATCGCCGAAGGTGGAGAACGCTTAGCAGAGCGCGCATTAAATAGCGTTGGATCTGTTATTTTCAAATCAGTCGATTCCTAATCAAGCAAAAACCTAAATGACTTATTATCATCCTCTCTTTCCTCTAACTTCTAATATCAAACTAATAAACCTAGCTTCTCAGCTACTACCTAAGATTAATTCTAAAAAGCTCTAAATCAAAATGAAATTGTTTCGAACCAAGCCTATCGAAATCGATAGTACTGCTATAAATACCGATTTAAAAAGAGTATTAGGATCTGTCGATTTGGTTTTTCTGGGTGTTGGTGCCATTATTGGAGCTGGTATTTTTGTACTTACGGGCATTGCTGCAGCAAATTATGCCGGACCTGCAGTTGTCCTCTCCTTTGTAGTTGCAGGAATAGCAGTTACCTTTGCTGCGTTATCCTATGCGGAGCTTGCTACCTCTATCGGCGGCGCAGGTAGCGCCTATGGATATAGTTATGCTGGATTAGGGGAATTTGTTGCTTGGATGATTGGCTGGATGCTGATTTTAGAATATTCAGTTGCCATCGCAGCTGTGTCTGTTGGTTGGTCAGGCTATATCAATAACAGCCTAGCAGCTATAGGGATTCATCTTCCTGAAATGCTGATTAAAGCACCTTCTCATGGGGGCTGGATTAACCTACCCGCAATGCTAATTATTCTTGTATTAGGTACCCTACTCGCAACCGGAGCTAAAGTAACTGCTAAACTCAATGCTATAATGGTATTAGTAAAGATTGCAGCTATATTACTGTTTATTAGCATTGCCTTGTTCCATGTTAATACTAGTTACTGGACACCCTTTATGCCCTTTGGCTGGGAAGGAGTTATGACAGGGGCTGCTAGTATTTTTTTCGCCTATATAGGTTTTGATGCGGTATCTACAGCGGCGGAAGAAACCCAAAATCCACAAAAAGATCTACCTATTGGCATTCTTGGCTCCCTTGCTATTTGCACCTTATTTTACATGCTAGTTGCCACTCTATTAACGGGCATTGTTCCCTACTCCTCCCTAGATGTACCTTCACCCGTTTCTGATTCTTTACTACGCATAGGAGTAAAATGGGCTTCTGGTGTGATTGCCATCGGTGCTATTGTAGGCTTAACTACTGTCATACTGGTGTTATATTTTGGCCTCACCCGGATTATCTTTGCTATTTCACGAGATGGCCTTCTACCTCCATTTTTTTCTTATATAAATAAAAAGACTAGTAGTCCAGTACGAGTGATTTTACTTACTGGATTAGTGATGGCAAGTATTGCTGGCTTAACTCCTCTCAATGAAATTGTTGAACTTACTAATATCGGTACATTAGGTGCCTTTACAGTAGTCTGCGCCGGAGTCGCAATACTGCGTTATACCAAACCGGATTTACAACGGCCATTTAAAACTCCGTTTAGTCCTGGTATCCCGTTATTAGGTATACTCTCCTGTGGATATTTAGTAATTCAATTAAGCGGAGCCACTTGGATTCGATTTTCAATATGGTTAATAATAGGATTAGTTATCTATTTCACTTACTCATATCATCACAGCAAGCTCTCTAATCCTAGATAAAATAAGAAACTAAGTATATGGTGGGCCCAGTAGGACTTGAACCTACGACCAAGGGATTATGAGTCCCCTGCTCTACCAACTGAGCTATAGGCCCAAATTTAGCCTTTAACTAACTGCTATCTGCATCCAAGAAGCTACGCAATTGCTCCGAACGGGATGGATGCCTCAACTTACGCAAGGCTTTAGCCTCAATTTGGCGAATCCGTTCCCGCGTAACATCAAATTGTTTACCAACCTCCTCTAAGGTATGATCTGTGTTCATATCAATACCAAAACGCATCCGTAATACTTTAGCCTCACGAGTAGTTAGACTCGCTAGTATTTGCTGAGTAGTCTCCTTCAGCCCTGCAAAAATCGCTGAATCAGGAGGGGATATCACGTCTGAGTCTACAACAAAATCTCCTAGGTGAGAATCTTCATCATCACCTATAGGTGTTTCCATTGAGATTGGTTCTTTAGCAATCTTGAGAACCTTTCTTACCTTATCTTTCGGCATGCCTACTCGCTCAGCAAGCTCATCGGGTGTTGGCTCCCTACCCATTTCCTGAAGCATTTGACGTGAAATCCGGCTGAGTTTATTAATAGTCTCAATCATGTGAACTGGAATACGAATAGTCCGTGCCTGATCAGCAATTGAGCGAGTAATAGCTTGCCGTATCCACCAAGTAGCATAGGTAGAGAATTTATAACCACGGCGATATTCAAACTTGTCAACGGCTTTCATAAGACCAATATTACCTTCCTGAATTAAGTCCAAGAACTGAAGGCCACGATTAGTATATTTTTTAGCAATTGAAATCACTAGACGTAAATTAGCTTCAACCATCTCTTTTTTAGCTCGTCTAGCCCGCGCCTCGCCAATAGATAAAGAGCGATTAGCTTCCTTAATCTCAGCAATACTCATGCTAGTCGCTCGCTCTAAGGCAATTAATTTCCCTTGAATTCCTAGAATAACAGCACTTTGCTTCCTAAGTACAGAGGAATAATGCTTTTTAGCTCGGATATGTTTCTCCACCCAGCTCAGATTCGTTTCTTGCCTATGAAACGAGGATAAAAAATCCTGTCGTGGCATATGAGCTTCATTTACCACAATGTGCATGATAGTACGCTCAAATCCACGAATTTTTGCTACTACCATACGTAGATCCTCTATTAGCTGCTGAAACATCCGAGGTGTAAGCCTAATTTGTAGGAAGCACTCGCTCATTGCTTCTGATACATCAGCGAATGCTTTATTATCACCCTGAGAAATAATTCTTAACCGCTGATCATATAGTGCTTTTAGCTGAGTAAATTGCTCCTTAGCTTTATATGGATCTGGGCTATTGTCATTTTCTTCTGATTCACCAATATCAGCAGAGTCAATTGTATCTTCAGCCTCTCTAAGATGGATATCCGTTTCCTTTAAATCATAAAAACCAGAAACTATATCTGCCAAACGAATTTCGCCTGCTTCTACTCTTTTATATTGCTGTAATAGCTTAGCCGCGCTATCAGGGAACCGAGAAATGGCATGATATACTTGGTGCATACCCTCTTCAATTCTTCTAGCAATGTGAATCTCTCCTTCGCGGGTTAAAAGCTCAACACTCCCCATCTCTCGCATATACATGCGTACTGGATCAGAAGTCCGGGAAAATTCTCCATCGACAGAAGCAAGAGCAGCAGCCGCCTCTTCAGCTACCTCATCATCGGTAATCTCTGCATCCATGATCGCTAAAGAGTCTGCCTCCGGTATATCTTCATGCACAGAAATACCCATATCATTAAACATAGTAATAATATCTTCGATCTGATCAGGATCGACTACATCATCAGGTAAATGATCGTTAACCTCGCTATAGGATAAATACCCTCTATCTTTTCCTTTGGCAATTAAAAGCTTCAACTGCGACTGGCGATCTTGTTCCATATACTCAATATTATATTAAAATTAACTAAGCTAGCTGCTGAAGTAAAATTTTCTGACTGTACTTTATTTATCTATAAAAACAATTATATTATAGTATTATAAAATATGCTTATTTGACTGCTTAGCTGCTAATAAAATAAGTAGCTCTTGTTGTTCTTCAGCAGTCAAAACAGGTCGGTTGGAGAGTACTTCCATCCGATCATCCGCTGCCTGTGCTTGTAAACAAGCTATAGCAGCTTTTAATTCTAAAATCATATCGTTATCAGTTAAAAACAATTCTCGAATCGCTAGTTGTCTTAATTGCTGACCCATCTTTGATTCTTTCCAGTGCTCAAGTAGAGAGGCCGTATTTAAATATGGATTACTTCGCAGCAACGTAATTAAACTTTGTAATAGCTGTAACTCTACCCCCTTTAGTCCTTGGAGCGAAAAACTATCCTCTATTATATGAATTAAATTAGGATGTTGGAGTAAAATAGCAATCATTTTCTGTACTGGAGAATCCATATCTATAGCACAATTCAATTGTTGACGAGGTATTTCGCTTTTCCTTAAATAACGAGCAAGGCTTACTTGTCCAATTTGGGCTATTTCTGCAAGACGTGAAAACAACATATCCTGATAAACTCCCGATGGAATTTTAGCTATAAAAGGCCGAGCCAATTCTATTAGATGCACTCGTCCATCTATATTGTCGAGTTTTACTTTTCGTTGCAAACCATTTAATAAGACTTCTGATAACGGTACTGCTTTCTCTAAACGAGATTCAAAAGCCACTTGACCTTCAGCACGTATTAATGTATCCGGATCCTCTCCTGTAGGTAAAAACATGAACTGCACTTGCCGTCCTTGCTTTAATAAAGGTAGTGCAGTTTCTAACGCTCGCCAAGCTGCTTCTTGACCTGCTCGATCTCCATCAAAACAAAATATGACCTGCGAGGTCATTTGAAATAAAC
Source organism: Candidatus Nitrosoglobus terrae (assembly GCF_002356115.1). Taxonomy (NCBI): domain Bacteria; kingdom Pseudomonadati; phylum Pseudomonadota; class Gammaproteobacteria; order Chromatiales; family Chromatiaceae; genus Candidatus Nitrosoglobus; species Candidatus Nitrosoglobus terrae. Next base: position 29,598 of record NZ_AP014836.1, on the reverse strand, counting down.
GAGTTAGCTGCTCTGAAGTAGTTGCTGTTCCTAACGTAGCTACCACATAACGTATCTTATGTTGAGCTAAAGACAGCACATCCATATACCCTTCTACAACCAATATCTTTTCATAATTGCGAATAGATTTTCGTACTTGATATAAACCATAGAGTTCTCGCCTTTTATGAAAAAGCGATGTCTCAGGTGAATTAAGATATTTTGGAGATCCCTCACCTCCTAAAAGACGACCGCCAAAACCAATCACTTGCCCACGATAATCATGGATAGGAAATATCAGACGACCTCGAAAACGATCATAACAATGACCGCTATCCCTATCGATTACTAAACCTGCCTCTTTAAGATAAGGTCTTAATGATAACTGAGTATTGGACAGTAAAATATCCCAGCGAGAAGGAGCAAAACCTAGCTTAAACTCTGCAACAATAGAACGACTTAATCCTCTTTCCCGTAAATAAGCCTTAATTCGCCCCTGATTCTGGTTAACATTAACTTTTAGCTGCTGATGATAAAAATCAGCAGCAAAGGATAATACCTCATATAACTTCCGATGAGAAGTATCAGGAAGCTGATTAGATTCTCGAGGAACAACCATCCCCGCTTGCTGTGCTAGCTCCTCTATTGCCTCAACAAAATTAAGATGATCAAATGCCATTAGAAAACTAATTGCCGTTCCATGAACCCCACAGCCAAAACAATAATAAAATTGTTTTTGCAAACTAACAGTAAAGGATGGGGTTTTTTCGCTATGAAAAGGGCAACATGCAACGTACTGGCGGCCTGCTTTACGCAAGGAAATACGAGAATTAATCAACTCTACTATGTCCGTACGTGCTATTAGATCATCAATAAACGCTTGCGGGATTTTCTCCCCCATAGACCTTAAGCATCTACACAAAATAAGGCAAGATCACGTAGCTTCTATATAAAAAATAACAAAACTTTATAAAGTATGGAATTAGCTAGATAATCCTGCAAGTCGTACCTTAATTTGCGCGCTGACTACTATCATATCAGCACGACCTTGGATGCGCGGCTTAAGCGCACTCATGATTTTACCCATATCCTTTATAGAGACTGCATGAAATTGCTCTACTGCTTCATCAATAAGCTGCTCTATTTCATCTTTACTCAGTGGATCTGGCATATAATTTTGAATGATTTGTTGCTCAAAATATTCTTTCTCAGCCAGATCCTCCCTACCTGCAGCTTTGAATTGCTCCCAAGCTTCACGCCGCTGTTTAAGCATTTTATCTAATAATATGATAATTTGCGCATCATTCAGAGATTCCCGAGTATCAACCTCAACTTGCTTAAGAGCAGCCATAATCATCCTTAAAGTTCCTAATTGAGCCTTATCCTTAACTCGCATAGCATTCTTTACATTTTCCTGCAAACGCACTTTAAGTAAACTTACTTCTGCTACCATAAAACTCTCACTAAATGATACTACTAGATCATGAGCCTAATATGCTAAGCTTAATACAGTCGAATATGCCGTGCGCGCTCCCGCTCTACTTTCTTCATAGAGCGTTTAACTGCGGCTGCCGCTTTACGTTTACGGACTGAAGTAGGTTTTTCATAGTACTCTCGACGACGAACCTCTGATAAAACCCCAGCCTTCTCACAAATCCGCTTAAACCTGCGGATAGCAACATCAAAAGGCTCATTCTCTTTTATCCGAACGCTTGGCATATAATCTCCTTATTGAGTTTAGTTGACATAGAAAAATATTTATTCATAAGCTAAAACCTTAAAATTTTACGGATTACAAACCAAAAAAGCAAAGAAAGATTGCTAATAAATCATAGATAATTTTTATAAACTTATGCGTGTACTTGGAATAGAAACATCTTGCGATGAAACAGGAGTCGCTGTCTTCGATAGCGATCAAGGACTGTTAGCTAATACGCTTCACAGTCAAGTAAAACTCCATGCTGACTATGGGGGTATTGTTCCAGAGCTAGCCTCTCGAGATCATATCCGTAAACTACTACCTTTAATTCGGGAGTCTCTAGCCTATGCTAACCTTAGCAAAACGGATATTGATGGTATAGCTTATACTGGAGGACCAGGATTAGCTGGAGCGCTCTTAGTGGGAGCCGCTGTTGGCCACAGTCTTGCTTGGGCTTGGAATAAACCTGCAGTTGCTATTCATCATATGGAGGGGCATTTACTCTCTCCTTTACTAGAATCTTCGCCTCCTATTTTTCCATTCTGCGCTCTTCTTGTCTCAGGCGGCCATACCATGCTAGTGGCAGCAAAACGCATAGGTGCTTATTGCGTGCTCGGAGAATCTCTAGATGATGCCGTTGGAGAAGCCTTTGATAAAACAGCAAAACTACTTGGATTAGGATACCCAGGGGGGGCTGCTCTAGCGAAGTTTGCCGAGCAAGGAGATCCCAAACGCTTTTGTTTTCCACGCCCAATGCTTAATCGACCTGGGTTAAATTTTAGCTTTAGTGGCTTAAAAACTTACACGGCAAATACTTTACGAGAACATGGACTAGAAGCTGCTGCCGATATAGCCTGTGCTTTCCAAGATGCCGTGGTCGATACCCTAGTAGCTAAATGTCGCCGTGCTTTACAACAAACAAACCTCAATCGTCTCGTTATTGCTGGGGGAGTTAGCGCTAATCTTGCGCTCAGAGCGCAGCTTAAAATTATGGGAGTACAGGAAAACGTTCAAATTTATTATCCACGATTATCTTTTTGTACTGATAATGGAGCAATGATAGCTTTTGCAGGTTGCCAACGTCTTATGGCTGGAGATCGAGCTGATTCTAGATTTAATGTTCAACCTCGATGGCCTCTTAGTAGTCTCTCTCAGCTTTAATCCGATCTGCTTAAATGATTTTCTTGGCCACTGAGTAGCCGACGAACATTACTTCGATGCCTCCACAGTGAAAATAATACCATAATAATAGCTGCCTCCCTAATCGCTGGTGATGATAGCAATATCCAAGAAGAGAGAAAAATACATATAGCTGCGCTAAGCGCCGATAAAGACGAAATTCGCCAGCGCCAAAATACAAGCAACCACGCGGTTAACCCTACTAAGGCAAGTGGCCAAGATAAACCCAGTAAAACTCCTAGACCAGTGGCCACCCCTTTACCTCCTCGAAACTCAAAAAATACTGGGTAAAGATGACCCCAAAAAGCAAATAAACCTGATCCAGCAATAACGTAGGAATTTACTTCCAATCTATAAGCTAACCATACAGGCAAAAACCCTTTAAGAACATCGCTAAGAAGAACTATTGCGGCAAGTCGCTTACCACCTAGACGTAGTATATTAGTAGCTCCAGGATTCCCTGATCCCTGAGATCTAAGGTCTCCTAAGTTAGCTAACCGCGCAACAATAATCGCACTAGATAAAGATCCCATAGCATAGCTTGCAACAAGCAGAATTAAATTTGTCAACATGTTATGATCAGCCATACACTCTGTATTGTAATTAGAATATTATCTCGGCATAAAATCTTTATTTTATGGATATTTAATCACATCTGCTATATATAGTTATTTATCTAAATACAATGGATACTGTCTATTTAAACAATTTATGTATTGATACTGTAATCGGAATCTATGATTGGGAACGTCGAATCAAACAAACAGTTTACTTAGATTTAGAAATGGCCACTGATGTAGCTAAAGCGGCCAGCAGTGATAATATCCAAGATGCATGTGATTATAAGGCCGTGGCTAAACGGCTGATAGAGTTTGTTAGCAACAGTGAATTTTTATTAATAGAAACGCTAGCAGAACAAATCGCTCAAATTGTACTCAATGAATTTGATGTTTCTTGGCTACGCCTCAAAGTAGACAAAGGAGGCGCTGTACGGGGAGCGCAAGGAGTAGGAGTCATTATTGAGCGGTTTCGGCCAGAGTTTTCACGTTTATAATACATAACCGATTGATATTGATATGGCTCGTGCGTATATCAGTATAGGCAGCAATATTAATCGAGAAATCAATATTCGTACTGGAGTGAATATCTTACGTCAGTATTATGACCCTTTGACTATTTCACGAGTATTTGAAGGTGAATCAGTAGGCTTTCAAGGTGAAAATTTCTATAACCTAGTAGTGGGTTTCGATACGAACGAATCAGCTCAGGCGATCATTCATGGGCTTCATAAGATTGAACAAATGTGTGGTCGTACACGAAATACTCTTCGCTTTAGTTCTCGATCTCTCGATTTAGATTTACTCCTATATGATAATGTTGTAATTGATCAACTAGGACTCCAATTACCTCGTGCTGATATCCTTAATTATGCTTTTGTATTACAGCCATTAGCTGAGATTGCTCCCCACTTACACCACCCTATTATAGGTCAATCCTACGCTGATCTCTGGGCTGCCTTCAATCCATCTTCAAAATGTTTATGGCCCGTTGATCTACAGCTATAGATCATCCTTGTGAATAGACTTATATGAATCCCCTCTACTCTCCCCATGAAAACTTACCTTACCCCGATCCAGAAATTTTAGCTCATAGCCAAAAATTACAACAAGTAATCCAAGAAACAATTAAACAAGCAGGCGGGCAAATCCCTTTCACTCTTTTCATGGAGCTGGCACTTTATACGCCAAACTTAGGTTATTACATGGCAGGTTTACATAAGTTAGGATCTTTAGGCGATTTTATAACTGCCCCTGAGTTATCTTCTTTATTTAGCCGTTGTCTCTCCCACCCATGCCAGCAAATCTTAAACCTACTTGGTTCAGGTGATATCCTAGAGTTTGGTGCCGGCTCCGGCCGGATGGCGGCTGATCTTTTAAGTGAATTAGAACGTAAAAACAGTCTGCCCACACGGTATCTTATTTTAGAGATCAGTGCTGATTTACGTCAACGGCAACAAGAAACGCTTTATCAACAAATCCCTCACCTTGTTCCAATGATAAGCTGGTTAGATCAGCTGCCAGATAACATTCAGGGGGTAGTGATTGCCAATGAGGTATGCGATGCCATGCCTGTACATTGTATCCAACTTGAAAGTGAGCATAATTGGGAACGTTATGTTAGCTATGAGAAAGGCAAGTTCATATGGAGAAAAGGCCCTCTTAGCCAGCCCATACTTAGTAATCGAATCGCCGAAATACGAAAACTGATTAACCCAGTTACTCACTACGAATCTGAAATAAATCTAGCAATGGAGTGCTGGATAGCTGAAATCGCCCTCCGTTTACAAAAAGGGATGCTACTTATTATTGACTATGGTTTTCCTCAGCACGAGTATTACCATTGGGAACGGGCGCAAGGAACTCTCATGTGCCATTATCGCCACCGTGCTCATTCTAACCCGCTTATCCTGCCAGGATTACAAGATATCACCGCTCATGTAAACTTTACCGCTCTCGCTGAAGCGGGCTACACTAACGGCCTTAAAATAGCAGGTTACTGTTCTCAAGCCGATTTTTTATTATCTTGTGGGCTAGATAAATTTGCAGAATCTGAGATCAAATGTGTAAGCGATTATACTTTAGAGATTAATAATCAAATTAAACGCCTAATTTTACCTAGCGAGATGGGAGAGTTATTTAAAGCACTTGCTTTAACCCGAGAAATAGAGCAACCTATTTTAGGTTTCAGCCTGCGAGATCGAAGATCCAGCTTATAGAGAAATCACTAAAGATTACAAAGAGTCTTTAGCGATTATGACTACCTTTCGTAGTACTACTCCTTCCGCTTTCTTGTTGCATTTCTAATAAACGCTCCTTCAAATCAAATATAACCTCCTTGAGATCATCTAGATCTCTCTTGAGATTTTGAGTCTCTTGCCTGTTATGATGGATTTCTTCTAAAAGACTCGAATTAATCATCTGTTCATCAGAGCTATTACTACTATTACTAGTTCTGGCAAGAATAGCAGGAACATTTAATATTAACCAATCCTTCCTTTCTCGACCATTTTCAGAATCTAAATAAAATGCTATACCCTCTTCTGGGACAATAGTAGAGGTGAAACTAGCCTCAGAGAAACGAGATCCTATTACGAAGGGATATAGTCGCCGATCAACTGGTTGGCCAGTCTGACGATCCAGATCGCGCACCTCCTGATGGAGCATACCAAAAATGATTTGAAGCCTACCATTTTTAAAAAATACTCTTCCTGTATTAACTTCTCGTACCTTAGCAAAAGCTCCCTGATGAACGCCAATAGTTACAAAAGCAATATCTTGATCTGGCCGAGCCATTGCTAAACCTTTAACTAAAGCAGGCGTAAGCACTTGAATTTCAGCTGGAGAGAAAATTGGATATAATTTCTTACTCAGAAACTGCCGTTCTGAAACTAGAAGGGATTCCAAAACAACACGCATATCTTTTTCAGTAATAGCAGCGGGATGCTGATTGTTAGCAACTCTATCATTTGAATTAAAGCGCACATATTGCTCGCCTTCTTCCCAAATAACACGATTCTCCTCATTACTACTAGCATTTGCCCCTTTCTTAACTACCTCGCTATTCCCATCACAGGCTGTTAAAGATAAAGATAAAATAAAAGAAAGAGATAATCTTAACCACAAGTATTGATGGTAATAATTACACTTCATAAAGTACCCTATACATACTCTGGTTTCTGCTCTCGGCTAAGCAGCGCCTCAACCGCCTGTCTAGGCGATCGGCCAGTGTACAGTACCTGATATACTTGCTCTACAATAGGCATCTCAATACCCAGCTGTCTTGCCTTTCTCATTATTATTTTAGCAGCTTCTACGCCTTCTACAGCTTGGCCAATAGATACTAACGCTTCCTCTAACGGCTTTCCTTGAGCCAAAGCTAATCCAAGCCGACGGTTACGAGATTGATTATCGGTACATGTTAGCGTTAAATCTCCTAAACCTGATAAGCCCATTAACGTTTCTCTTCTAGCACCATTTGCTAGGGCAAATCTAATCAGCTCCATAAGGCTACGAGTCACTAAGGCCGCCCTAGTATTAGCGCCAAATCCAAGGCCATCGCTAATACCTGCTGCAATAGCAAAGATATTTTTTATGGCCCCACCTATCTGTACACCTATGAGATCTTCACTTGTGTAAGCCCGAAAGGAATCCCCATGAAAACAGCTAGCAAGACGGGCAGAAACCTCCGGTTGAGTAGCTGTTATTGTAATTGCTGTAGGAAGCCCAATGGCAACTTCATAGGCAAAAGTAGGCCCTGAAATCACAGCCATTGGCCAGTCAGTACCTAGAACTTCAGCCACTACTTCATGTAATAACCGCCCTGTATTTGGCTCTAAACCCTTAGTTGCCCAGATTAAGGGGGTATAATTAGGTAGACGCCCAGCTAAACGCTCTATCATTGGCCGAAAAGCACGGCTTGGGACCACTACCAAAACTTGCTCTACTTCTGATAGGGTATCATCTAAATCTGCAACTAAATCCAAAGATGATGGAAAAGATATCTGCGGCAAATAACGCTCATTACAACGAGCTTGAGCCATAGCGGCTACTTGAACATCATCCCGTGCCCATAACAAGGTAGGAACTTGCTTACGAGCCAATAGAACCGCTAAAGCCGTACCCCATGACCCCCCACCTATTACTAGAGTCTTTGGGTATTTAGTATGCATGCACTATTACCGGCATTACTTATATCAATGCCGAACCTCGGCTACTTTATTTGATGAATGTTGTTGCTCAGCATAGATTGCATCAAAATTAACCGGCGCTAATAATAACGGAGGGAAACCACCTTTAGTCACTAAATCTGCTATCACCTCCCTTGCAAACGGAAATAAGATAGTAGGGCAATAACTACCAAGCAAAGGACCTAAATCCTTATTACTATAACCGCTAAGTGTAAAAATACCCGCTTGTTGTACTTCAGTAAGAAAAGCTACTTGATCATTTAGTTTAGCTGTTACCGTTAACGATAAAATCACGCTATATATATTTTCAGCGATGTGCTGGCTTTCATTGCCAAGCTGGAGATTTAATTCAGGCTTCCACTCTTTAGTAAAGATATGGGGAGAATTAGGAGTCTCAAAGGAGAGATCTTTAATGTAGATCTTCTGAATAATAAACTGAGGTTGCTGATTTTTACCATTAACTTCCGATCCTATACCATCTTCTGTCATAATATCACCCGATATCTCGTAAAAACTTATGCTAGAGGCCTAATAACCTATCAAGATCTCCTTCCCGATCTAGTATCATTAAATCATCACAGCCACCAATAGGCTGATCGTTGATAAATATCTGAGGCACAGTACGATGACCACTTTTATTTATCATTATTGCTCGCTGCTCAGGCTCAAGATCAACGCGTATCTCCGTATAATCAATCCCCTTACTAGTTAATAAACTTCGTGCTCTAATACAGTAAGGACAATGTGCTGTTGCATACATTACAACTTCATGTACTGTTTTATCCACGCTTATCTCTTTTTCTACCCTTAGCTCTTTTTCTAGGAATAATTTTTTTATTGGTTTCAGAGTAATGCTTAATATCTTCTTCTTTAAAATCAGAAGGCTGAGTCTCAGCTTTGTTAAGCTTAATCACTTCTTTGGCTTTAGCTTTACTAAATAAAGGCATATTTGCCTCTCGCCATGATTCCATTCCTCCTTGAAGCATATAAATAGCCTTATGTCCTCTTCGACTCAGCTGGCTTGTAACGGGTAGTATCCCTTGCCCTATTCCCCACACCATCACTAAGGGGCGATCTTTAAACTGATCCAATTTTTCTAAGCGCTTAGAAAAATGAGATAATGGTATATTGATAGAATCCAAAATATGTTCTTTATCGAACTCTTTCTCCTCTCGAATATCTATAACTACAGCATTCTCTTGGTTTATCAATCGTGTAGTCTCAATTGTGGATATTTTTCTAATCCCTCGTAGCCGACGCAATAATGGATCAACAGCAAGAGCTAGTAAAACCCCTATAAGCAATGTCGATAGTATCCAATGATTAGTGAGAAATTCAAAAATACGGCTAATATTAATATTCATTTAATAGTTATCCTGATTCAGCTATCCTAATATAATAATCAGTAAATTCCCTTTATCTTTTTAGGGTGTAGATAATTAAAAATCTCGTTATTTTAGCTACGCTAGTGTAAGCTTTAGGATATACTCTAATAAGGCCATATCACCTAGGCTTTTAGACTTAACATTCCATATGGATGGAAGTATAAACATTCAATACTTGCTACTGAATACTGTTTGGCACACTTACAAGTGTTGAGCGGGCTTAATATCAAAAATATAATAGCAATGAATATCAACAACGGACAAGGAATTATTTCAAGGTATTCTTCAAAGAAACTCGGCTAGTATAGCCTAGCCAGTAAAACCCGCCTAGTTTGAAAATAAAAATGATATATTAATCATATTTATATATAGATTTTACTGCTTACTATTAATAGAATGTTTACTCTCAAAATTTGGGAATCCTATATAAAATTGGACATCCAAAATATATTGTCGTATCTGCTGGATTAAGCGCCTTCTCGTAGGAGCGATACATGCTTTTCTCAAAACGCTATTTATTGGCAATGACCCTAGGTCTTGTCTCAGGCATAAGCCTTATTTTTGGATCAATAGTCCTTGCTGAACGCTCAGAGAGCAAGACTGAGGCATTACCTTTAGAAGAGTTACGTGCCTTTTCAGAGATATTTGGGCAAATTAAACGCAATTATGTTGAACCGGTAGATGATAAAATACTCATCGACGGCTCTATTCGCGGCATGCTCGCCAGCCTAGATCCTCACTCTGCTTACCTAGATCCTCAAGCTTACAAAGAATTACGTATTGGAACCTCCGGTGAGTTTGGTGGGTTGGGGATAGAGGTAGGCATGGAAGATGGGTTTATCCGCGTGGTCGCTCCTATTGACGACACGCCCGCTCAAAAAGCAGGCATTGAAGCGGGCGATCTTATTATCCGTATTGACGATGAGCCAATAAAAGATCTAAGTCTTTCTGATGCTGTGCAAAAAATGCGCGGAAAACCAGGTACGGATATCACTTTAACTATTATTCGTAAAAGTGAAACAAAGCCTCTTAAATTTACTATTACCCGATCCATTATTAAGGTTAAAAGTGTTAAAAGCCGAATTTTAGAAGAAGGCTATGGCTATATCCGCATTAGCCAATTCCAAGCTGAAACAGGATCTAATATGCAGATCGCTATCGAGGGTCTTAAAAAGGAGAACAAAACAAAGCTCAAGGGCTTGATCTTAGATTTGCGTAATAATCCAGGGGGAGTCCTTAGTGCTGCAGTAGAAGTATCAGATGCTTTTTTAGAGAAGGGACTAGTTGTTTATACAGAAGGAAGAGAGCCAGAATCAAAGCAGCAATTTCGAGCTACCGCTGGAGATATTCTCAATAATGCGCCTATGGTCGTTTTAGTTAACGGAGGATCAGCCTCCGCTTCAGAGATCGTCTCTGGCGCGCTTCAAGATCACCATCGAGCAGTCATAGTAGGTTCGCAGACTTTCGGCAAAGGATCAGTTCAGACTATTTTACCACTCACTGAGGATACTGCGCTAAAACTTACCACAGCTAGGTATTACACCCCCTCTGGGCGATCTATCCAAGCGGAAGGCATTACCCCAGATATTGAACTTGAAAGCGTAAAAATATCAGACTCTTCCCTTTCTGATACCAATGATTTTATTAGAGAATCCGATCTTTCTCGGCATCTTGTAAATGGCAATGAAGAACAAGGGAAAATCAAAGGTAAAAAACAAGATAAAAAAACTTCTTTAGCCGCACAGGACTACCCTTTATATGAGGCATTAAACATATTAAAGGGACTAAGTGCTTTAGCAGCCCGTTAAAAGTACCCTCTATAACATAGAGAATAGAATAAAAACTCAGGAGAGAGATGTAAATCCAGAGGGTAGGAAAGTCTCTTTAGTCAGTGGAAGCAGGTTATATGTCCCTATTCCTACCCTAATAGGGCTAGATCTGGTACTAAAATAGCTAGTTTAAGAGTTTTTCTCTCTATCTTTGGCGGGAAAAACTAAAGTTAGTTTCAATTGTTTTCCTGTTTCCATTCAATTGCTCTTTGTTCCAGATTTTGTACAAAACCATTCTTACCATCACAATATCCTGCGATATCTTTAGGGAATTTTTGAGCAAGTCGTTCTTTTAACTTTCCGTACTTAATTGCATCCTCATGGTGCAGCTTAAGATAATCACGAACTACAAGATGACGTTCTATTTCAGATTGATTATCATATTGAAAAATATAGATTTGGTGTGTTCTATTTTCTCCACCTTTTTGAAGATATCTTCTTCCTTTAATTCCAAACTCTACAAGTGGCTCATACCCTATTCCAATCATCACTGGATTAAAATTATCAACTTTTTCAATATCCTTAACTATTAGCATAATGTCGATAATTGACTTAGCCTTTAAATTGGGTACTGCTGTACTACCTATATGATGAATTTCAACAAGCTCATCTTTTAATATATCTCTAATAACTGTTGCTTTCACTTCAAACATCTGGGGCCAATTTTTATTATAATCTGTAACAATAATATTCATTGTACGATTAATCATTATATTATCTCCTACCATTTCTTAGCTTAATGGCCACTATTCCGTTAAACAAAGAACTATTAAAATCAATGAAAATTACCAAGAGGATACCTATGATTAATGTTCTTATTCCCCTAGCTCAAGGCTGCGAGGAGCTTGAAGCGGTAACTCTAATTGATCTATTACGACGCTCCGGTATCCATGTAGTTACAGCTGGGCTTGATGATCAGCCCGTTATTGCTAGCCGTGGCACTTGCTTAATTCCAGATACATCCCTAGATAAAGTGGCTCAGCAGGAATTTAATATGGTGGTGCTACCTGGTGGCTTACTAGGTGCCAATAATCTTAATTCAGATCCTCGTATTCATGATCTACTCAAGCGCACTGCAGAACGCGGGAATATTACGGCTGCAATCTGTGCGGCACCTACAATACTTGCAAATGCAGGGCTGCTTGAGGGCAAACATGCCACCGGCTATCCAGGGTTTCTTGACAAACTTAACCTACCTACAACAACGCTACGAGATGAAGCAGTCGTTGTAGATGGCCGTGTGGTGACTTCAAAAGGGCCTGGAACAGCAATGGATTTTGCACTTACCTTAATAGAGATTCTAATGGGTAAAGAAGTTCGCAATAAAGTCGAAAATGAGCTACAACGCCCAAGCTAAAATAACTTATACAGTACTTAAGCTACTAAACCATATATTATATATCGTTAATGGCAGCTCACACTTGCATCCTGCGCTTGGCTATCTACTCCCCTTTGCGGCGCTATTTTGATTATCTCCCACCGAATGGAATACCATATCAGCAGCTACAACCTGGGATACGCTTACAGGTCTCTTTCGGTAAACGTACCGTAGTAGGTATTCTTATTGCTGTGGTTTCTCAAAGCCAAGTTGCTTTTCACAAGCTAAAGCAAGCTCAACACTGTCTTGATAAATCCCCCATCATTCCAACACCTCTGCTTCAGCTTCTTACTTGGGCTGTTAACTATTACCATCACTCCCCAGGGGAGGTATTTTTTACTGCCTTGCCTCGAGCTTTACGCCAAGGTAAATCAGCTAATCTACCTACCTATCGGCAATGGTTTTTAACTCCAAAAGGCTGTAGTAGTGATTTAAAAATCCTCATTCGAGCTCCACACCAAAGGCAGATAATAGAACTATTACGTTACCACCCTCAAGGATTAACCTCATCTGAGATTAAGGAGAAATTTGGCACCTACCAAAGTAGTCTTCGCAGCTTAGTCATTAAGGGTTGGGTAAATTTTAAAGAAGAGTGTGCTTGGAAAAAACAAGAATCATCAAAAAAACATTTTAAACATCTACTTAATCCCTCTCAAAAAATAGCTGTTACCACTATTCTTACTGCTCAGCAAAAATTCCAGCCCTTCTTATTAGAGGGTGTTACCGGCAGTGGTAAAACAGAGGTTTATTTACATGTTATTGAGGAAATAATCGCTAAAAATCAACAAGCGCTAGTGCTGACCCCAGAAATTGGGCTGACTCCTCAAATTGTAGAGCGCTTTTGCAGTCATCTTCAAGGCTCTGTTGCCGTCTTGCACTCTGGCCTTACTGATCGGGAACGTCTAGCAGTATGGGTTGCCGCCTATGAAGGAAAAGTTGCTGTAATTATTGGCACTCGTTCAGCAATATGGGCACCTCTTCAGCATCTTGGGATTATCATCGTTGATGAAGAACACGATCCTTCTTTTAAACAACAAGAGGGGTTTCGCTATCATGCTCGTGATTTAGCTATTGTATGGGCTCGTCAGGCCAAAATACCGGTAGTATTAGGCAGTGCGACCCCTTCTTTAGAAAGCCTATATAATGCTAGATGTCAACGCTATCACTTATTACAGCTATCGCAACGAGCCGGCAAAGCACAGACTCCTCAAATTTATCTTATTGATATCCGATCTTGTTCCTTAGAAGCTGGAATTTCCCCACCGATGTTAAAAGCGTTAGAGCATCACTTAGAACAAGGAAACCAAGCATTATTATTCCTAAACCGACGAGGTTTTGCGCCTACTTTAATTTGCTATGAATGTGGCTTTATCATTCCTTGTCGCCGCTGCGACTCCTATATGACAGTCTATCAATACAATGATAGCCATCGACTACGCTGCCATCATTGTGGAGCTAATCAGCTTATCCCCGCTAACTGTCCTCAATGTAATCACTCCTTCTTATATCCAAAAGGATTAGGTACAGAACAAGTAGAAGCAAAACTTAGATCTATTTTTCCAGATACTGGGATTGCCCGTATTGATAGAGATACTACCCGTGGATCAGGGGTTTTAGATAAAATCCTTAATGATATCCAAAAAAAAAAATATCGCCTTTTAATAGGTACGCAAATGCTCGCAAAAGGCCATCACTATCCCAACATTACCTTGGTCGGGATCTTGGATGCCGATCAAGGTCTATTTAGCGGGGATTTTCGAGCTGGTGAGCGTATGGCTCAGCTTATCCTTCAAGTTATAGGACGATCAGGTCGCGGTGAAAAATCCGGTGAAGTTTTGATTCAAACCCGACATCCCGATAACCTCTTGCTACAAGCAATAATAAGTCAAAAATATGATCGAGTAGCTAAGATACTCCTAGAAGAACGCTACCAAACCGGATTTCCTCCTCATGGCTATTTAGCTCTGCTTAGAGCAAAATCAGCGTTAGTTGACACACCAATAGCGTTTCTTGAAAATGCTCGGGATATGGCTATAGCACTCAACACCCATCAGGGTATGGTAACCGTATTAGGCCCAGTATCTGCCCCTATGGAACGCCGAGCTGGTTATTATCGCGGCCAACTGCTGCTTCAAGGAAGCTCTCGTCCTTATCTACAGCAATTATTAGCGACGTGGATACCCAAATTAGAGTTTCTTAAAACAGCAAGAAAAGTAAAATGGTCTTTAGATGTAGATCCTGTGGACTTAATGTAACTACTGGTGGAAACCCGTTATATTACACTCTTTTCGTCCGCAAACTCTCAAATTAAAATCTTTATCCTCTAAAAATTACTATTTATTAAAGAGGCAGTCCCTTGAAAGATCAACTCCGAACACTTATTACTGCTGCCCTTTCTTGCTTATCCCAAGAAGGCGTGTTACCTAATTATAGCCCAGATAAAATCCAGATCGAACGAACTCGGAATAAATCCCATGGAGATTTTGCCAGTAACATTCCTATGATACTGGCTAAGGAAGCTCAGCAAAAGCCACAAGATTTAGCCAAGCTTATCGTTGCTCGTTTACCAAAAAATTCATGGATAGAAAAGGTTGAAATAGCCGGTCCAGGTTTTATCAATTTCACTTTAGCTTTATCCGCCTATCAAGCGGTTATTTCTGAAATATTAAACCAAAAAGAAGCCTTTGGCTGTAGTAATCTAGGACAGGGTAAACGAGTGCACTTAGAATTTGTCTCTGCAAACCCTACTGGCCCTCTCCATGTAGGGCATGGACGAGGAGCCGCTTATGGCGATACTTTAGCGCGCCTACTTACCGCTATAGGCTATAAAATTCATCGAGAATATTATATCAACGATGCTGGGCGACAGATGGATATTCTTGCCACTAGTCTTTGGCTACGATATTTGGAGTTATGCGGGGAAACCTTGCCCTTTCCTGCTAGCGGTTATCGTGGAGATTACATTCGAAATATCGCTAAAGATCTTAAAACTGAAAAAGGAAATATCTTTCACTATCCTACCACAGAGGTTCTGGCTGAGTTACCGCTAGATGCTCCAGTAGGAGATAAAGAACAATATATTGATGCTCTTTCTAAAAGGGCTAAATGTTTACTGGGAGAGGAGCATTATCAGCAGCTTTTTGAGTTAGGATTGAATACTATTTTAACCGATATCCGTGAGGATCTTCTTGAGTTCGGAATCACCTATGATCAGTGGTTTTCTGAGCGTTCCCTTATAAAGGCTAATACAGTAAACCATACGATAGATCGTCTCAAAGCACTAGGTCAACTCTACCAAAAGGAAGGTGCCTGGTGGTTTCGCTCTACGGATTTTGGCGATGAAAAAGATCGGGTTATAGTACGAGAAAATGGCCAGCCTACCTATTTCGCTTCTGATACAGCTTACCACTTAGATAAGTTAGAGCGAGGATACGCTAAGATAATTGATGTCTGGGGTGCCGATCACCACGGTTATATACCCCGAATCAAAGCGTTTTTTCAAGCTTTGAATGTTACTTCGCAGCAATTTGAGATCAATCTAGTTCAATTTGCTATTCTTTACCGCGGCAAAGAGAAAGTACAAATGTCCACGCGTAGCGGTGAATTTGTAACTCTACGAGAGCTACGTCATGAAATTGGAAGAGATGCAGCGCGGTTTTTTTATATAATGCGTAGCCCCGAACAACACATGGACTTTGATCTAGAATTAGCTAAATCCCGAGGTAATGAAAATCCAGTTTATTACATTCAATACGCTCATGCTCGTATCGCCAATGTTTTCCTGCAGCTTAAAGAACGAGGGTTAACATGGAATCAAAAATCAGATGAATTCCAAATAAAACAGCTAAATGAATCCCATGAAATGACGATTATTAATCAGCTATTTTATTATCCGGAGGCAGTTGAAAATGCAGCTACTCAGAGCGCACCTCATTTGTTAGCCTACTATCTTTTAGATTTAGCTAAAGAGCTTCATATTTATTACAATAGCCACACTTTTTTAGTTGATTCTCCAGAATTACGGGATGCTCGGCTAACTTTAATTGCAGCTGTTAAACAAGTTATCAAAAATGGCTTGACGCTACTTGGCGTCTCAGCACCGGAGTACATGTAAGCTATGCTTTCTAACGAAGAAAAAAAAATTACTTCTCATGACGAAGAGTTAAAACCTTGGCCATGGCCTATTATTGGACTACTGGCTGGCATTTTGGTATTCTCACTCCGAAGCTGGGATCCATGGATTGATAAAAATATAGCAACGCAAGGTACTATTAAAGATGAAAACACTAGAACAAAAAAATCTAATCTAGCTCATTTTGAATTCTATACTTTGCTACCAAAAATGGATGTAGCAACACTCAGCCCACCCACCTCTCCTCAGCGGCAATTAAAGCCTCAATCCAAGATAGTAATTGAATCCTCCCTTAAACCCAAACCATCCCGATCTAAAATGATGGATGTAGCAGCGATCGAATCACCGCTTCCTCCTCAGCAACAAGTAAAAGTTCAACCTAAGATAGCAACCGATCCTTCCCTTAAACCCAAACCATCCCGATCTAAAATGATGGATGTAGCAGCGATCGAATCACCGCTTCCTCCTCAGCAACAAGTAAAAGTTCAACCTAAGATAGCAACCGATCCTTCCCTTAAACCCAAACCATCCCGATCTAAAATGATGGATGTAGCAGCGATCGAATCACCGCTTCCTCCTCAGCAGCAAGTAAAAATTCAATCTAAGATATGGGTAGAATCACCTTCAGAATCCAAAACTTCTCGATCTAAATCAATTACCTCTGATATTTATGTTTTGCAGGCTGGATCTTTTCGTAATTACACCCAAGCTGATAAGCGTAAGGCTACCTTAGCGCTCTTAGGAATAGAGGCTACCATTCAAACAGCGGCTACCGATAATAATATTTGGCATCGAGTCCGTATTGGTCCAAACATTAATCTCGCTAAACTCTATCAGATTCAGCATCATCTACATGATAATCAGATAGAATGCCAGCTAGTTAAAATCAGATCTTAAGCCAAACTCATTTATTTATATACCTATAAATCTAAGGGAGAAAGAGTATAGTCGAAATAGCAGTTTATAAACTCAAGTTCTAGAAGAAAAACCATGATCCGCCGGATTGAAGATGATATATGGGATGAAGTACCCAACCCTTTTTGTGGTGCTATTACGGATGAGCTTAAGGTAAAGATAGAAGGTAATCGTCTCACAGTTCTAGAAAGTAGTTGCCCAATAACTAAGTACGCCCTTGAGCAAGAAATAGGTGACAGTACCCCTAAAATCCAAGGTAAGCCGGTTACTTTAGAAGCAGCTATTAAACAGATTGTTGAAATCCTAGATCAATCCCATTTGCCCTTACTATCAGGCCTCGCTACTGATATAGCCGGGATTCAAGCCATATTAGCACTTGCTGATCATTACGGAGCCGTAGTTGATCACATAGCTTCTAAATCACTCTTAAGCAATATCCTAGCATTTCAAAATAGTAGCTGGATAACTACTACCTTAAGTGAGGTTAAAAATCGACTTGATCTCTTAATGATTGTAGGTAGCGATATTGAAGCTAGTTTTCCTCAATTTTTCAAACGTTATGTCTGGAATACAAACACACTCTTCGATCGGGATCCATCTCAGAGAAAAATTATCTATTTAGGTCAATTGCCTAATGGCCAGAAACCCCACCAACCTGATGGATATCCATCTCAAATTATTAATTGTAAATTAGAAGATCTTCCTGAAGTTATTGCAGCGTTAAAAGCTCAAATTATAGGTAATCTGCTACAGGCTAAAACAGTAGCAAGTATTACAATAAAAGAATTAACTGATCTAGCAAACCAATTAAAACAAGCTCGCTATGGAGTTATTACTTGGATTACAGAGCAATGGACTTTCCCTCATGCTGAACTTACTGTCCAAGTACTTGGTGAGCTAATTAAAGCGGTAAATAAAACTACTCGCTGCTCAGGTCTGCCTTTAGGAGGGCTACATGGGGAGATCACAGCCAGTCATGTTTGCACTTGGCAAACAGGTTATCCTATAAGGATTAGCTTTGCACCAAGTTACCCGGATTATGATCCTTATCACTATGCTACTCAACAATTACTTGATTCTGGGGAGGCAGATACTTTAATTTGGATTTCTGCCTTTGATCAACGTATCATTCCACCACTTACCTCTATTCCTACAATAGTACTAGGACGATCGGGCATGCATCTTATGCAAGTACCAGAAGTTTTTATCCCAGTAGGCACTCCAGGGATTGATCATCAGGGGCATATCTACCGCGCTGATAACGCAGTCATTATGCCGCTATATAAATTACGAGATTCGGGGCTACCTAGTACGGCCGAGATCCTTAACGCTATACTCAGATATAGCCTTTAAAAAATAACTCTACTATGCTTATCAAGCTCACGAGTGGCACTGTTTATGATCCTATGCATGGAATTAAAGGTGAAGTCCGCAGTATATATATACGTGACGGCCGTATTATTGATCCCCCTAGTGATGCTCCTGCTCATCAAGAATATAACTTACACAATAAAATAGTAATGGCAGGAGCAATCGACATCCATACCCATATTGGTGGCGGCAAAATAAATATTGCTCGTACCTTACTTTCAGAAGATCACCGGGCCTACTCAGTAGCCCATACTGATTTACTTCGTTCTGGTAGTGGACGCGCTACTCCTAGCGCTTTCATTACGGGTTATCAATATGCAAAATTAGGCTATACCACAGCTTTTGAGCCCGCTATATTACCCATGAATGCCCGTCATTCTCATCTAGAAATGGGCGATATCCCAATAATAGATAAAGGAGGTTATGCCCTATTAGGTAATGATGATTATATGTTGCGAATACTAGCAGCGAATAAAGATCAAAAAATTCTCAATAATTATGTTGCTTGGATAATCACTGCAAGCCAATGTTTGGGAGTCAAAGTCGTCAATCCGGGCGGAATCAACGCCTTTAAATTTAATCAGCGTCAGCTAAATTTAGATGAACCTGGGCCTTATTATGGTGTTACGCCTCGCCAAATTTTACTTCAGCTAGCACGCGCGGTATATGAGCTAGGTATTCCCCATCCACTTCATGTCCATGGCTGCAATCTAGGAGTTCCTGGCAATCTAAAAACCACGCTAAAAACCATTGCTGGAAGTGAAGGGTTACCTATGCACCTTACTCATATTCAATTTCACAGCTATGGTACAGAAGGAGACCGGAAATTTTCTTCTGGGGCAGCTCAAATTGCAGAGGCAATCAATAACCATCCCAATATTACCATTGATGTAGGCCAAATTTTCTTTGGGCAAACTACATCCGTATCAGCGGATAGTATGCAGCAATATGCAAGCTATGGCCGTGCTTATCCTAAGAAAGGGGTTTTTATGGATATTGAGTGCGATTCGGGTTGTGGGGTTGTCCCCTTTAAGTACAAAGATAAATCTTTTGTAAACTCGCTCCAGTGGGCTATTGGTCTAGAAATTTTTCTTCTAGTTACCAATCCTTGGCAAATATGCCTGACTACTGACCATCCTAATGGAGCACCATTTATTACTTATCCTCATCTTATCCGGTTGTTAATGGATCGTAGTTTTCGTAACGATATGTTGACAACTATTCATCCAGATGCTGCTCAAGTCAGCATCTTAAGTACTCTTAATCGAGAATATTCACTCTATGAGATAGCCATTATAACTCGAGCGGGAGCCGCTAAGCTACTAGGTCTTTCAGATCGAGGCCATTTAGGTATTGGAGCGGTAGCCGATATTACTGTTTACACCCAGTATCAAGATAAGGAAAGAATGTTTGCTAAACCTGACTATGTCTTTAAAAATGGAGAAATGGTAGCCAAAAACGGAGAGATAGTAAAAGTTACCCAGGGTGCTACTCATGTGGTTCGGCCTGCATTTGATAATAGTATAGAGAAAGATCTGAATAATTATTTTGATCGTTACCTTTCTCTAAAGCTCAGCAACTTTAAAATAAGGGATGAAGAGATTCTCCAAGGTGGGCACAGCGATATTCAAATTCATCCTTGTCATAGAGAGGCTTCATTATGATCATTAATGGAGTTATGATTGATGCCACTTTCGCTGAAGCTTTTCCTATGAAAGCCACAAGAGCCATTATTACTGCTCAAAATCTCAAATGGGCTTATCACTCAGCGCAAGCGATGACTGGGTTCGCCACTTCAATAATTGGCTGTGGCTGCGAGGCGGATATTGAACGAGAATTAGCTCCAGATGAAACACCAGATGGTAGGCCTGGGGTTGCTGTCCTATTATTTGCTATGAGCAGTAAAGGATTAGCTAGACAGGTTGAAATCCGAGCTAGTCAATGTGTGCTCACCGCCCCAACCTCTGCTTTATTTGCCGGGATTACTGGAAGCGATATTCCGCTAGGAAAAAATCTTCGATTCTTCGGAGACGGCTTCCAGATATCAAAGCTTATTAATGGCTGTCGTTATTGGCGAATTCCAGTAATGGAAGGTGAATTTCTCGTTGAAGAGGCTACTGGAATAACTACCGCCATAGGAGGAGGTAATTTTTTTATTTTAGCGCAATCCCAGACTCAAGCCCTAGCCGCTTGTGAGGCAGCCGTTGGCGCAATAAATAAAATCCCTAATGTTATTACACCTTTTCCTGGAGGTGTAGCTCGATCAGGTTCAAAAGTAGGATCTAAATACAAACGACTTAAGGCTTCTACTAATGAAGCTTTTTGTCCCACTCTTAAAGGACAGGTTTCAACTAAACTTTCCCCTGAGATTGAGTCAGTGATGGAAATTATTATTGATGGTCTTTCTAAAGAAGATATTAAAAAAGCTATGTATGCTGGAATTTCTGCTGCCTGTAACCTTGGAGCAAAGAATGGAATCAGTCGTATCAGCGCTGGAAATTATGAAGGTAAACTAGGCTCATTTCATTTCCATCTCCAAGAGATCATGAAGTAGCATATTAAATTTATGAGAATATAACTAAAGTAGTATCAATATCATCAATGAAGGTATTCACCTTAACTGTACAAACTTCTCCTGCTCAGCGAATAGATGTTTCTCCTCTCATTCCAAGAAATTTATCAGGGTTATCCAAAACAGAAATAAGATCTCTTCTTTTAGTAGCGGGTAACCGACGCTTAAGGGTAGATGAAATTTTCAAAGTCTCAGAAGGCGATACCAACTATCTTATTTTTGATGGAGAAACTAATAAGCTAGATTATATAGGTAAGGATCTTACTGGAGGCCGAATCGAGGTTCAAGGATCTTGCGGCTCATATATAGGAATAGGCATGAAAACTGGTCAAATTAATATTTATGGTAATACAAATGCCTTTGCTGCTTGCGAAATGAAAGGAGGACTACTTAAGATTAATGGTGATAGCGGCGATTTCTTAGGATCGCCTCGTTTAGGAAGTAACGTGGGCATGGTTGGAGGAACGGTTATTGTAACTGGAAATGTTGGCGATCGCGCTGGAAATCAAATGCGCCGAGGGAATCTCCTCATTGAAGGCAATACTGGTGATTATTTAGGGTCTGGTATGATAGCTGGCACAATAGCCGTACTGGGTAAAACTGGGATTTATCTTGGCTATAATATGAAACGAGGTACATTACTACTTTGGCAAAGCCCAAATAAATTAAGCGCAACCTTTAACGATTGTGGTACCCATACTCTAGGTTTTCTGTCTTTCATGCTGGCATCCTATAAAAACCTTGAAACCCAATTTGGCGATCCTAATAAAATCATACAAAGAGTACACCGTTACTGTGGTGATATGGCTAACCTAGGCCGTGGTGAAATTCTAATCAAAGTTTAAATAATCATTAGCAGCGAAGGAAAAGCTCTCAAATGTATAACGTCATCATTTGCGTGCTCCCTTAAGACAGAAATGGCCTCAATTGAGGCCATTTCCTTTTATATTCAAAACGTGAGTAGACGGTTATCAATTACAGGTTATAACATAGCCCGTATTAATACAAGTAGCATTTCTCCCACCGCAGTTAATACCGTCAAGCTGCTGAATGCTTGGGCTACGACGATAACTGTCATTGTCACTATGCTAGAAGAGCATGATAAGCCACTATTCGATCTATTTCATTTTTAGATCCTAGAATAACCGGTATTCGCTGATGAATATTTTCTGGTTGCACCTCAAGAATAGGTTGATAACCAGTAGAGCTGGCACCACCTGCTTGCTCCACAATAAAGCTCATAGGATTAGCTTCATACATAAGGCGTATTCGGCCAGCTTTAGTTGGATCTTTATTATCTCTAGGATACATAAAAACCCCACCTCGAATAAGAATTCGGTAAACTTCTGCCACCATAGAAGCTACCCAGCGCATATTAAAATTTTTACCCCTAGAACCTTCTTTTCCTTTTATACATTCTTCAATATATTGTTGTACCGGAGCCTCCCAAAAACGCTGGTTAGACATATTAATAGCAAATTCTGCTGTATCTGTTGGAATTGTCATATTAGGATGAGTAAGAATAAATTCTCCGATATCGTGATCAAGTGTAAAACCGCTAACGCCGCTACCAATTGTCAACACCATCATAGTGGTAGGCCCATAGACACAAAATCCAGCTCCAACCTGGTGTATGCCTTGCTGTAAAAAATCTTTCTCAATCGGGTTATTCACCCCATCTGGACAACGTAAAATAGAAAATATAGTTCCTACTGATACATTAACATCAGTATTGGAAGATCCATCTAATGGATCAAAAAGAAGAAGATAGTTACCTCTTGGGTATTGATTTGGAATTGAAATAATTCCTTCAACTTCTTCAGAAACCATGGCTCTTAAATGCCCTGTCCACTCTAGGGATTTAATCATCACATTATTACTAATAATATCCAGTTTTTTTTGGCTCTCCCCTTGGATATTCTCAGTTCCAGCAGTTCCCAGTATATGAATAAGGCCGCCGCGATTAACTAAATGGGAGATAGATTTACAAGTGGCAGCAATATCATTAAGCAATCCAGTAAAATCATCTGCTATCTTAGGATTATTACGCTGCTGCTCAATAATAAATTTAGCCAAGGAAATACCATTTTGCATTACTATTCATCCTTATTAATTAAATGTTAAAGCGGGTAAATTACTATAGTTTCATGAGATCGTACTAAAAGAAAAAATTTAATTTATGTAATTTTATTAGGTATAATTATCTTCTAACATACGTTTTAGTAAAGATATAGCCTTCAAACTGAGATTAGAATCGCGCTGCCCTCTATAGCATAAAGCGCTGCGAAATCCTAGATAATCTGGTTTTAAGGAGAGTAAAATTGGTATGTCTCTGATTTGGAGAGATCCTGCTAAGCCGCTAGCCAGCCCATTGTTATGAGCTAGCTTAATAAAATTATCAAGCTCTTTTATGGAAAAATAAGTTAACAGGTTATAGCCATTTTTAATAGCGGTATCAATCATGATTCCCTTAAAACCCGCTTGCCGGATTAAAGGTATCCCAGAAAAGAGAGGGAGAGGGTACTGGTCAGCAAATACCACACCTACTAAAGAGATTCCCTGCGCCGTCATTGGTTGCAGTACTGCAAGATAATTAGATATCCGATCATCAAGAAACAAACTAATTTTTATATAATTTACCCCAGTAGCGGCTACTTCCTTTATTGTATTACTGATTAGCATTGGGTTCATGGGTAAACCCCCAATAGTAGCGCTAACTTGGCAGCGATTCTGAGTTAGATTTACTATTTGACGTATAAGCGAAGTAGGTAAAGGGCTAAGCGCTTCTTTTTCTGAATCTTTAAGATCAAGAATATCAGGAATATTGGATGATTCTAGAAGCCATTTAGCCTCAGCTAAGCTGCGTACGCTCGCTAACCAATAACTCACAATATTTATTTTATTAATAGACTAGAATCTAAATATTCAGATAAATAGCTATAGATAAAATTACCAAGCGGATTTTATACGGCATACGAGATGGAAATATAAAGATATCTTTAATAATTTGTAATTGCTAGTAGAAAAAGCACTTTAAAATTCTAGCTTTGTTAAAATTATCAGGTTTTATCTAAATTTTAAACTAGATATCTAAGTTAATTGTCTTTAGCGCGTTAGACTCAATAAACTCCCGCCTAGGCCCTACTTGATCTCCCATTAAAGTAGTAAATATTTCATCTGCCGCAATAACATCATCAACGCGCACTTGACTTAGACGCCGAGTACTAGGATTCATTGTAGTTTCCCATAACTGATCTGGATTCATTTCTCCGAGACCTTTATATCGTTGTACAATTTGGCCTTTCTTTGCTTCATCTAATAGCCAATCCAGCACTTCTTGAATATTAGCTACTAGTTGCTGTTTTTCTCCTCGCTGCACATAAGCTCCGGCCTTTATAAGTTTAATTAAATTTCTCCCACATTCTATAATATGCTGGTATTCAGTGGAGGTAAAAAATGCTTTATCAATACGCTGATGGTTAGTGATTCCATGACGAATAATTTTTACATGAAGGATAAATGCTTGATCTACGGCTATTTCATAACGTATCTTATTTTTTGCTGCAACATTACTACGAAGCTCCAATTGTGTAGCTAAATCCTTCCATTGGTCAATTTTTTCTGCTAAGCCAGTAGATACTATTTCAAGATATAAAGATTGTTCAATTAACAGTGGATCATAACGATAAGATAATCGATCAATGGTGCGTTTTAATCGAAGATAATTGATTAATAAGTTTGATAATGCTTCTCCCTCAATAGGTTTTGCTTCTGATTCTAGGTAAAGTTTCGCGTTATCTATAGCTAAATTAATTAAGTATTTTTCCATATCTGTATTATCGCGAATATACTGTTCTTGCTTACCTTTTTTAATTTTATAGAGGGGAGGCTGAGCAATATAAATATAACCACATTCTATTAATTTAGGTATTTGGCGATAAAAAAAAGTTAATAATAATGTACGTATATGAGATCCATCGACATCAGCATCAGTCATAATAATAATTCTATGGTATCGTAATTTTTCAGGGCTATACTCTTCATTACCGATACCGCATCCTAAAGCCGTAATCAGTGTGGTAATCTCTGCAGAGCTTAACATTTTATCGAAACGAGCTTTTTCTACGTTAAGGATTTTACCCTTGAGAGGAAGGATCGCCTGATTTTTACGATCACGCCCTTGTTTAGCAGAACCACCCGCTGAGTCTCCTTCTACTATAAACAGCTCTGAAAGCGCTGGATTACGTTCTTGACAGTCCGCGAGCTTTCCTGGTAATCCCGCAATATCTAGGGATACTTTACGACGAGTTAATTCTCTGGCTTTGCGGGCAGCATCTCGTGCTCGAGCAGCATCTATTATTTTACTACCGATAATTCTGGCATCAGTAGGATATTCTAGTAAGAAATACTGAAGGTGCTCAGAGACTAAAGCATCAACTACAGTTTTAGCTTCAGAAGATACTAGTTTATCTTTGGTTTGGGAAGAAAATTTTGGATCTTGTATTTTTATAGCGAGTACAGCTGTCAATCCCTCCCGGGTATCATCTCCAGTCGTATTTACTTTATTTTTTTTAGCTAAACCCTCTTTATCAATATATTGATTTAGAGTTCGAGTAAGGGCAGATCTAAACCCAGCTAAATGGGTACCACCGTCTCTCTGTGGGATATTATTAGTAAAGCAGAAAAAAAGCTCTTGATAGGAGTTATTCCACTGCATTGCTAACTCTACTGTAACCTTATCCTTTTCTTCTTGAAAATAGAAAAGATTATTATGAAGAGGGACTTTGTTCTTATTAAGATGTTTTACAAATGCTTGGATACCGCCATCATAAAAAAACTCCTCTTTTTTTCCTGTACGCTGGTCTTCTAAAAGAATATGGACTCCAGAGTTAAGAAAAGCTAGCTCTCGAAGCCGTTTGGCAATAACATCAAAGCTAAAAGAAATATTAGAGAAAATCTTTGGGCTTGGAGAAAACTTAATTGTTGTTCCACTACGTTCAGTAGTACCAGTGGCTAGCAGAGAACCATCAGGGATTCCTTCTCGATAGTGCTGTCGATAGATTTTACCATCACGTTGAATTTCTAGATCGAGGGAAGAAGAAAGGGCATTAACGACTGATACTCCTACTCCGTGTAATCCGCCAGAAACCTTATAGGAATTATGATCAAATTTTCCACCAGCATGTAATACAGTCATAATAACTTCAGCTGCAGAACGCCCTTCCTCTTTATGAATATCAATTGGAATACCTCGTCCATTATCAGAAATCACAATGATATTGTCAGCACATATACTGACAGTAATTTTATTACAAAACCCAGCTAGAGTCTCATCGATAGAGTTGTCTACTACCTCAAACACCATATGATGGAGACCAGTACCATCATCAGTATCTCCTATATACATACCTGGACGTTTACGAACTGCATCTAAGCCTTTTAGAACTTGGATATGAGATGAGTCATATGTAGAGTTAACTTCCATTATTAATTTTTAAACTATTCTCATTTTCACGTGAACAAATAAATGTTGCTATTTATGTAAATTTGTGGTATGGGATAACTATCTAGCTAGATGCTAATATCTTTTAAGGTAAACCTATAATCTCATAGGCATAATGACATATTTACTAGTATCACCATTTAGAGGGGTAATGAGGCAACCACTACTAGCATCTGTAAACTCTAGTTTTACTTGTTCAGAAGCAATAATGTTAAGTAGCTCAATAAGATAGGAATTATTAAAACCAATCTCAAGGCTATTTCCTTCGTAATTAGTTTCTATTTTTTCTTCAGCAGATTCTTGCTCTAAATTAGTCACTATGGCTTGTAGTGTTGAATTTGAAAAATATAAGCGTACCCCATGGTGTTTATCATTTGTAAGAATATTTACCCGAGCTAACCCTTGTTTGAGTGCTTCTCGATTAATAATAAGTTGTTTCTCGCAGCCTATCGGTATTACCCGTCTATGATCAGGAAACTGGCCATCTATCAATTTAGTAAAGAAGGATAGTCCATGGAATTCAGCTCTTATTTGGCTATTTCCAAGCGTAATCCGTACTAAATCATCTGATTCTTCCAATAAGCGCGTTAACTCTAGTACTGCCTTTCGAGGTATAATGGCCTGAATTTTTCCTTCATCAGGTAACAGTCTTTTTTTTAATGAGGCAATGGCAAGTCGATGTCCATCTGTAGCTACAGCATGTAGTTCTTCTTTCTCTAGTTCTATTAGTAAACCGTTAAGATAATAACGAACGTCTTGATGAGCCATACAGAAAACAGTTTTCTGTAGTAAGCTTTTTAGCTCAATTTGAGTTAACTCAATTTCTGTAACTTTATCAAAATTATTTGTATTAGGAAAATCTTTTGCTGGAAGAGTACTAAGCGTAAATTTACTATGTTCTGCTCGAATATGGAGCTGCCCATTTTTATGTTGCACTTCTAGTGTAGATCGAGAAGGTAGTATACGACAAATATCTAGGAATTTTCTTGCAGCAACCGTTATTCTTCCAGCTTCTATTTGCTGAACTTTAAATATAGTTCTTATTTCAACTTCAAGATCTGTAGTTGTTAGGGAAAGTTGTGAATCTTCAATTATTAAAAGAACATTAAAGAGAATAGGCAGGACATGGCGTCGTTCTACTACCCCACAGACGGTTGTTAGATGTTTAACGATCTCTTCTCTTTCGATAGAAAACCACATTAGCTTTTAATTAAATAAAATATGCAATTAGTATAAATTAATTTTTAGAAAGATTAAATACTATTACTAATATATATATATATATATAGTAGTAGTAGTATAAGGGCTAAAAATACATTGGTTTGACTAAATTTAATTAAAAATCAATATCTTAACATGTGGATAACTCAGTGGATAACCCATGTATAACCCTGTGGAAAAAATGTTGATATAATTGAAGTATAAAGTTATTAACATAGTTATACATGGGTTATCCACTGAGTTATCCACAATTACGTAGATAGTTTTTTTAATAAATTCTCATAATCTTCAGCTACTCGCGGGTCAATGCTTGTTAGCTCATTTATTTTGCGACAAGCATGTAAAACTGTTGTATGATCGCGTCCACCAAAGAAGTTTCCGATTTCAATTAAACTATGATTAGTTAACTCCTTGGAAAGCGCCATAGCTATTTGTCTTGGTCGTGCAACAGCGCGAGAACGCCATTTTGATGATAGATCAGAAATTCGAATTTTATAATATTCCGCAACTGTTCTTTTAATATTTTCAATTGTAATTAGTTTTTCCTGCAATGCTAATAAATCTTTTAATGCTTCACGAGTAAGCTCTATCGTAATCGCGCGATTAGTAAATCGAGAGTAAGCAATTACTCGTCGTAATGCCCCTTCTAACTCTCGAACATTAGAGCGAATGAGTCGCCCAAGGAAAAGGGCGACATCATCTGATAGGGAAATATTCTCAAGATTAGCTTTACTTATTAGGATAGCGATCCTTGTTTCCAGCTCTGGTGGTTCAACAGCAACAGTTAGCCCCCAGCCAAAACGAGATTTTAATCTTTCCTCTAATCCAATAACTTCTTTTGGAAATCGATCACAGGTTAAGATAATTTGGTGCTGGCCATCAAATAATGTATTGAAAGTATAAAAAAATTCTTCCTGAGAGCGCTCTTTTCCGGCAAGAAACTGAATATCATCAATCAATAGAACATCCACTGATCGATAACGAGCTTTAAATTCGTTGATCGCATTTAGCTGCAAGGCTTTTATCATCCCAGCAACAAACTGCTCTGAATGCAGATAAGCAACTTTAGTATAAGGGCTACGCATTCGAATATGATTACCTACAGCATGCATTAGATGGGTTTTACCAAGACCCACTCCTCCGTAAATGAATAAAGGGTTATAAGCATTTCCAGGGTTTTCAGCAGTTTGGTAAGAGGCAGCACGAGGTAATTGATTTGATTTACCCTCGATAAAAGTATCAAAAGTATAATATTTATTAAGCTGAGAATCAGATATCCAATTAATACACTTAGTGGAGGGATCTAGGTTCTCACTCGGTGCTTGGACATGGACTTGTGGCTGAGGATTACAAGAACCAACATCAAAGATTGCCTTATTTATGCAGCCATTACTATAATAAAATAAGAGGGCATTAATACGATTTTTAACGCAATTTTGTACCCAATCAATCACAAACTGATTAGGCGCATAAAGCTGTAAAGTAGAATCTCGCTGCATTGCTTGTAAGGGGCGAATGTAAGTATTGAACTCTTGAGGACTGAGTTCTCCTTCTAAATGATTAAGGCAGTGTTCCCAAAGCGGGGATGACACAGATTACATACTCCTTGTTTTTATAGTATTTAACATTGTATAAAAAATTAAGAAAATTAATCCTTGATTAAGCTGATTTGGAAAATTTGATGAATA